>JAQWPY010000115.1 GCA_029245145.1 Pirellulales bacterium
GAGTCGTTGGCAATCGGTTGTGGATTGGCGTTCGCGGCTGGAATTTTTATCTGTATTTCGTTGAGCGATTTACTTCCGGAATTGCAATTTCATTCCCATGATCGTTGGCCACTGACGATTCTCTTGCTTCTCGGTGTGTCGCTGGCTTACAGCATGAAATATCTCGAACCTGCGCACATGCATGGGGAAGGCGCCACGCAATCCGGGCACGATCATTCCGGGCACGATGATCATGGCCACCCGTCCCACGATCACGGGGACTGAACTGGTCGAATTAATGTGGGCCTCTCGCCGACAAAGCATGCGGTGAGCAATTGTTTAATCTACCGGCCCGATTGTTCCCTCAGGTTTCGCTGTGTATGATCCGCAGAGACGGTCGTATAAAAAATTGATCGATGCAACTGCGCGTCCCCGACCAATAAACGCTTAAGAAGTATTGAGATTCTACGAGGAGCGGATTGTATGGTTAACGAGAGCGGTGGCGTTCACTGGCACGAGCAAAGTATTTTGCGTAAGGATCGTGAGCGACTCAACGGTCATCGTGGAGGTGTGGTTTGGTTCACCGGGCTGTCAGGGTCTGGTAAAAGTACCATTGCAAACCTTGTCGACCACAAACTCCACGCAATGCAGGTGCACACGTTTTTGCTCGATGGAGATAATGTCCGACACGGGTTGAACGCAACTACATCGCGACTGGCCCAGCAGTATAACGATGCGTTTGGTGAGCGATTTGGCCTCGGATTTTCCGAAGAGGACAGGCAAGAGAATATCCGCCGCATCGGGGAGGTTGCTGCACTTTTTGCCGAGGCGGGATTGCTTGTTCTGACAGCATTTGTGAGTCCCTATCGCCGCGACCGAGATGCTGTAAGAAGCCGCCTGGAGGAGGGTGATTTTGTGGAAGTATTTGTCGATGCTCCCTTGGAAATCTGCGAACAGCGCGATCCCAAGGGGCTGTACAGGAAAGCACGGGCGGGTGAAATTCAGGGCATGACCGGAATCGACGATCCGTATGAGAGTCCCGAACGGCCCGAACTTGTGTTGTCTTCCGGGCAGGATTCTGCGGAGTCGCTCGCCGATGAGGTGCTTCGTTATTTACGTGCTGCGGAGAAGATTCCCAGTACCGCGTGATTGTTGCTAGCAACTGTCGGATGAGCGGCGGATATGTCTGCCGTGTCACTTCACGCGGCTTTCACCCAATCTTTACACGGTCCGCCGTTGACGAATCTTCGGAGCCGACCTACACTTGTTCGAGTAGAGCTTGGAAGCACGGGGCGGCTCACAAGAACAAGGCGGTCCGAAGGATGGTAGGCCGATGAAAAGTGTGGAGACAGAGGATACGGTATCGTTGACGGCGGTCCCGGGACATGTGTCGGGGACTCGCGAGTTGACCGCTCAAATTCGCCACGATGTACGTCGATGTACGAGCGGTCGAATCCATAACCTCACGGTTGTGATGACCGGAACCCACGTGGTTCTTGAAGGGTTCTGCTCGAGTTTTCACTCGTATCAACTCGCTCAGCATGCAGCGATGAGGGTGGCTCAGGACTTTTCCGTCGATAATCGTATCGAGGTACTCTGAGTCTTTCTGCCGGAACGATGTTGATCGAGCGCGGCGCATCTCGCACTCGAGGTATCCTGCTCAGGCGGGGATCCCGAGTGGTGTCTCCGAGTCGCAGGACAACTTCTCTACGAGTTGCGTAAAAGCACGATAGACCCGGTCGACCGAGAGTTCGCGCATGCAGCGGTGGTGACCGAGCGGACAAACCTTCTGCATGCAAGGCCCACAAGGAACACCGTGCTCAAGTTCGATCGTCCGTGTGTGCTGAGTATCGCCCCACGCTCGATGGGTGGGTCCAAAAAGGGTCAGCAGAGGAACGCCAAAAGCTGCAGCAAAGTGTCTTGGTCCGCTATCACTACTGACCATCACTCTACTTCGTCGGACGCAGGCTTTCGAAAGGCCAAGGCTTAGCGATTGATCGGCAAGACTCTTCACTCGCGGGTGCTTTGCCCTGAGTGCCGTTTCCGCTGCTGTCGCTCGCTCCTCGGGACCGCAGAGAATGAGAACGCTAAGATCAAAATCGGTTGCAACTCTGCTGGCCAACTGCGCGGCATACTCCATCGGCCATGCCTTGGCCGATGCCGCACCTCCACGTCCGCCGGCATTGTGGAACACGACGACCTTTCGTGGATCGGGGAGGTGGAGTCGCTCCCATGCCCGATCCGCTGCCGCCTCATCTTCGGCGGTCGTTTCGAGGTGGAGAGGCCAGGAAGCTTCTGTGGGGCAACCGAGCAAGTGAGCCAATTTCAGGTATCCCGACATGGTCGGGGCGGGGACGAAGCGGCCACCCTTTTTTTTGAACCGAAGTTTTTCGGTAAGGAGGGGCCCCCGACCATAATGGGCGTATCCAACTCGCTTTCTGGCACCGCTGAGCCATCCCAAAATTCCAGTACGCAGTGAATTTGTGAGCAGCAGCACGCTGTCTAATCTTTCCTGTCTCAAGCACCGCACGAGATTTCGACTGGTGAGTCGAGGATTTTTGGACCCCGGTTGGTAGAGAAACTGCCGGTCGAACCAGCGGGTGCCACCCAGAACATCCGTGACGCCTGGCCGCATCACCCCGATGAAAGATGCGTCCGAACCGAGATGGGATCGCAATGCTTGAAGGGTGGGTGTTGCCATGACAACATCCCCGACCCAGTTAGGAAGAAAAATGGCAAGCTTCATTTCGGGAATGTAACGTGTCGCAGAGCGGATCGGCAATTGCAGTTCGTGCTAGCATGATTGGGGTTGGGATTCCCTGGAGGGGGGCGGTAAAGTTGCACCTAGAAGCAAAGTGAATCCATGGCAGTTGATGGCGGTATCTGCAGGCCGAATCTGGCGGGATCTTGGCGGTTCCAATGATGATCATTTTCAAGGCGTGACAATGCCCAAGAATGAGGGTGGATTAACGACCGTCCATGTCTCGACCCAAAAGACATGGTATGGCGGTGAGCTCCAGGCTTTTTTATTGATTTGTGGACTCCGCGAGCGCGGACATCGCGTCATCGTCTTTGCCCGTCGCGGAGGCGAATTTTCCGCACGGGCGAGGGATGCCGGGTTTGAGGTGCGGGAAATCGAGCGACGCGGACGTGGTCCCAAGAGTTTGTGGACGATGCGTCAGTGGTTAAAGGAGATTGGACCCGATATAACGCATGCTCACGACAGCCACGCACTGACGGCCGTGGGCTTGGCTTCGATCGGTCGAAAAATCCCTCTCCGGATTGCCGCCCGCCGCGTCGATTTTCCGGTCCGATCGGCCCTTAAGTTCACACGATTGGTTGATGTCGTCATCGCAATTTCCACCCCGGTTGCCCAAGTTTGTAGCGAAGGTGGTATTCCCGTCGAGATGCTTCGCGTGGTCCACAGTGGAGTCGATCCATCGCGCGTGCGAACCGGTTGTCGAGTTCGCGGTCGTGAGGTTCTGGATATCTCGGAAGACGAAATCCTTGTTCTGATGGTTGCCAACCTCACGCACCATAAGGGGCACGATACTCTGCTCAGAGCAATGCCGAGCATTTTGGATCGCTATCCGAATGTACGACTCGCACTCGCCGGATCGGGCGAACTCGATGAAACATTACATCAGCAGGTACACGTTCTCGGTCTCGATCATTCCATACGCTTTCTTGGATTCCGTAGCGACATACCGGACCTGCTCGCGGCAGCAGACCTGTTTGTCATGCCGTCACTTCAAGAGGGCCTCTGCACGTCATTGATCGACGCGATGTTCGCCGAACTTCCAGTGGTCGCCACATCGGCCGGTGGTATTCGGGATCTTCTGGGACTCGACTCTTCTGAAGGACCTTGTGGGCATATCGTGGAACCGGGAGACAGCAAATCTCTGAGCGATGCTGTGCTCGACGCGATTGAAGACCCACGCGAGGTAAACCGTTTGGCGCAACGCGGCCTCGCCCGCGCGAAAACTCACTTCACACACACGCGAATGATCGAAGGTACGCTTTCAGTCTATCGTGAAACACTCACTCTTCCGCTGCGGCAATCGGCGTAGCCACTTATGCAGATTTTCGCAAAGACTCTATAGATTCTGTCTCAACGGGCAAACGAATTTCCCTCTGGCGGCAGGTGAAAATTGAAATCCTGCCAGTCAGCAATCGCCGATCCATGAAGAGTCGCATCAATTCTCGGTTACGCTGTCGCGATTCGGATTTTTTTTCGCTCAGAATGAGTTGCCGGTAGGTTCGCCACCAAAACAGCGGATAGGCGATCGGAAGCAATGCGACCGAAAGTTTGCGCTGCCGATTGAATTGCATGCTTTCGATTTCGAATCCGCAGCGGCGGAGGGCCAATTCGATGGCGGCGAGAGGGGCCGGATGAATGTGTTCCATATACAGTTTTTCCGGTTCACGCTCACTGTAGTCAATCGGTCGCGGCGCACAATCATCGAATCCACTGAGAAGCACATTCAATCGCGATTCGATTGAGTGACAATTAGGGGTACTCAGTACAATTCGACCGTTGGGTTTACAGATTCGGCAACATTCACTGATGAAGTGATAGTGATTTTCGACGTGTTCCAGTACTTCTACTGACACGACCAGATCAAAAGAATTGTCGGCAAAAGGCCATCGATGACTCAGGTTGGATTGGGTGAAGGGAATTTCTGGGACGAGAAAATCGTGTTGATTCACGTCAGTCGCCCGAACCTCGAATCCTTGCTCTTGTGCCCAACGTGAGAAGGCCCCTTCGCC
>JAQWPY010000134.1 GCA_029245145.1 Pirellulales bacterium
TGCATCATAAAGCCATCGTTATTCGGATTCAGATCGGCGCCTCCGACCAGGAGTACACCATCGACAAGGTCGAGCAAGCGACTCAGATCGTCGCGACTCGCAAGTGGCGGTAAGACAATGGGAATGGCGCCGGCGGACGCCAAGGCATCAAAATATCCGTCTGCAAGAAAACTGAATGAAGCGGTCCCTTTACTGTTTTTTCGAAAATCAGTGTTCAGGGCAATTAACGGCTTGGTTTGCATCGTTCTTCCTCCCTCGGATACTTCATGTAACCGACTCGGTATGAAACGCACCGAAACTGAAACCCGTAGCGGCATCCGTCTGGATATCCCACCGCAGAGAGTGTGACGACTTCACTGAGAGTGAAAGAACTTCCGACTATTCGAGTCGCAAACGCGTGAGAGATCAGGAATTCCAAAACCTAATACTCAAACGCATTCGGTTATGAACCACGTGGGTCCGTCAACCGAGAAGCCTTTGCCCTAGCGAAACGAAATCCTGTACGGTTTCGACCAGAGTGATGTCCATATCCAGTGGCTTCGAGTCTCCTTCAAAGTGCGCGGCCCGCACCGCCACGAAAGAGGAATGTAAGTCACGGGCGAGTTTAGAGGAGAATAAGCGATTGGCAAGTACCCGCCTTACAATTTTTTAATTTTGTTTACATCGAGTATTGTCACCGCAAGATATGGTAGATGGATAAATCTATATTTGTCGTTTCCTCTATACGCTCGACTCCGATGCTTGGTGAAATTGTCGCTGAATGAAGCATTCGCGTCGACTGCGACAGCAATGCTATTACCCGATAAGCCTGCATCGTATCGCTGCGGATCCGTAAGGCCACCTTTGACCGTAACGCACTCCCGTAACGCACTCCCGTAACGCACTCCCTAACTTTGCGCCCGCTCTGGCAGGGCTCGGGATATAACGGTCCTACCGATCGTACGGGATGACCCGCTCTGAGCGGAACGTGTGTGCGGATGATGTCGATATTTCCTTCTGGAATTCCATTTTCGCCAGGTGCCCCTCATGTTGTCCCTCGTTGCCACCCGCAGCACGGGTACGGTCGTATTGCTCTGCGCTACGATCGGCCTCGGCATCGTCTCCGCAGTGAGAGACGTGGTGGGAGATGACGTCGTGGCTGTCAAAAAGCTTCCCGGAGTCGCTCCCGACGATGCCGTGTTATCGGAACCGCCCACGCCCGCCGATCTGCCGCCCACGCCCACGCCCGCCGATCTGCCGCCGTTGCCGATGGCAACCGACTGGGATAACGTGTGGGGTTGGCACCTCCTGCCGAATCGCTTGATTTACCGACCCTATCTGGCGGGCGTGTATCAACCGCGTATGGCTGCGGTCTTCAATACCGATCGACGCAGCGAATGGAAGTGGGACCTTTCGATCGGCGCTCGCGTCGGCCTGCTGCGCTATGGATCGGGCGATGAAATCATGCCGCAGGGCTGGCAACTCGATATGGAGGGCGCGGCTTTTCCGCGACTGGCACTTCCCGGAAGGATTTTAGAGGCAACCGATTACCGGTTTGGCGTTCCCCTTTCCTATGGCCGCGATCGATATCAGATGCAAATTGCCTACTGTCATATCAGCTCGCATCTCGGTGACGAGTGGGCACAGAAACACGGCATTCTCGACAATCGCCTCAACTACAGCCGAGACGCAATTGTCTGGGGACACGGGTATCTGCCGAGCGATGACTTGCGGTTTTACGGTCAAGTCAGTTATGGCTTTTACAACGATGTAGCCAAACCGTGGCATCTTGAATTCGGCGCGGAATACAGTTCGCTCGCACCCACCGGATTCCGTGGCGTGCCCTTTTTCGCGACCAATTGTCAACTCCGCGAAGAGAATGATTATGGTGGCTACGTCGCGATTCAAACCGGTTGGCAGTGGACCGGCGACGAGAGCGGCAGACGGCTACGACTCGGCATCCAATACTTCAACGGACAGCACGAGAAGTTGCAATTTCTCGAACAGAGCGAGCAAAAATTTGGCTTTGGCATCTGGTACGACTTGTAAGATTGCGGGAGCCTAGTCGAGTCTCGCCTCCTGGCGTAGAATCGAGAGTCCACCCTGCAAGACTGCCCGCCTGCCACGAAGCCCCATGCAATATCGCGCCGTTTGCCTCGAATCGTTCGGTTACACGCTTCCGCAACAGATCGTGACCTCTGCGGAGATCGAGAATCGTCTCGCCCCGCTTTACGAGCGGCTAAAATTACCCGCCGGGCGGCTGGAACTGATTACGGGCATCCGCGAACGTCGCTTCTGGGAGCCGGGCACGATGGCCAGCGACATCAGCGCCCAAAGTGCACAAAAGGCGATCGATCGCGCCGAAATCGATCCTCAATGCATCGGTGCCCTCGTCCACGGTTCGGTCTGTCGCGACCACCTGGAACCGGCGACCGCCTGCCGCGTACACCACCTGCTGGGTCTCTCCTCCGATTGCCAGATATACGATGTGAGCAACGCCTGCCTGGGCCTCCTCAACGGAATGGTGCAAATTGCCAACATGATCGAGTTGGGGCAGATTCGCGCCGGGTTGGTGGTGGGGACCGAAAACAGCCTGCCACTCGTCGAGCATACTATCGATACGCTCAATCGCGACGACTCCCTGACCCGCAACGCGATCAAGACCGCCATTGCATCGCTCACCATCGGTTCGGCAAGCTGTGCCATTCTGTTGGTCGATCGGGAACTTTCCCGCACCGACAATCGGATCATGGGTGGCGTGAGCCGCGCCGAGACAAACTTTCACGACCTCTGCCAGAGCGGTCGGGATGAGGCGGGCGCCACGATGCAACCGCTGATGGACACCGATTCCGAAGCCCTGCTCGAAGCGGGGATCGCTACCGGACAGCGAAGTTTCGAAGAGTTCCTCCAGCGACTCAGTTGGGATCGTACGATCATAGAAAAAACATTCTGTCATCAAGTGGGCACGGCCCACCGTAAGCGGATGCTGCAAACCCTCGGCCTCGAACTGGAAAGAGACTTCTCGACCGTCGAATTTTTAGGAAACACCGGGTCGGTAGCGCTGCCGATTTCCATGGCCATGGGGATCGAAAGCGGACATCTGCAGAAAGACGATCGCGTTGCCCTGCTCGGCATCGGCTCAGGAGTGAACTGCCTCATGCTGGGCGTCGAATGGCAGGAGCAACAAGGCGAAACATTATCGCACGTCCAGCCCACCTCGGCCATTTCCGAAGCGCGATAGTCGGTCGGTAAATACTTCACTTCAAAGGATGGTAAAGATGCAATTTCTCGGCGAGAGAAAATCTCCTTATGGTTTCATATTTACACTGTCTCTCGCAGGCTTTGTGGTTGGTACAGGATACGCCGAAGATGCCAAACCGAAACATCGCGACATCTCACTGCAGGGCGATTACATGGGAGTCGTCGAAGGAAAGGAAGGCCCTAAGAAATTGGGCGTGCAGGTGATCGCACTCGGCAGCGGTATCTTTCGGGCCGTGGGATATACGGGAGGTCTGCCGGGGGACGGGGCGGATGGCGGGCCGGTCGAAGAGGTGACCACCAAGGCAGACAAGGGCAGGATTCGCTTCGAGGGAAAATATGCCGATGGCACGCTCCGGATGGGAAAGATGGAACTGGTCGACAAGGAAGGAAAAAAAATCGGTGAGCTAACCCGCCTCGAGCGCAAAAGTCCGACGCTGGGAAAAAAACCACCCGCCGGTGCCCGCGTGCTTTTCGACGGCAGGGGTGCCGATCAATGGGTTCGCACGCGTGACCGTGGCGAGGGGCAAATGACCGCCGACGGCCTGCTGATCGAGGGCCACAACAGCAAGGATCGGTTCGGGGACCATCAACTGCACCTCGAATTTTTTCTCCCCTTCGAGCCTCATCATCGCGGACAGGGCCGCGCCAACAGCGGCTGCTATGTACAAGGACGCTACGAAATCCAGATCCTCGACTCCTTTGGGCTTGCGGGACTCGATAACGAGTGTGGAGGAATTTACAAAATCGCGCGGCCTAACGTGAATATGTGCTACCCACCCGGTGCGTGGCAGACGTACGACATTCTTTTTCGCGCTGCGCGATTCGACGACGAGGGCAACAAATTGGAAAATGCGCGGGCCACGGTACGGCATAACGGGGTCGTCATCCACGAAGATCTCGAACTGCCACAGCGAACTGCTGCCGCCCCTCTGCAGGAAGGACCGGAAGATGGCTTCCTGCATCTCCAGGACCACAGCAATCCCGTGCGGTTCCGCAATATCTGGGTAATCGAAAAATGAAAGAATCAATCCACTCCCGAGGCCTTCGACGGTGCGGAATCATGTTTCTCACCTGGGCGATGTTCTCTTCGCTCGTCTCGCCGGGTTGGGCCGATGAGGCGGCGGCACCGAGCGATACGAGTCAACTCAAGGAGATGATTCAAGCGGGAATCAAATTACTGGAGGCGAAGAAGTACGAGGCTTTTCTGCAGCGCTATCCGGTACCGGAAGAGCGGGCCAGGATGCTCAAACAGCGTTCACTGGAAGAAATGGCCCGCAGTTTTTCCAAACGCCATGCCGAGCGACTGCTCACGATATTCCGCCAGATCGATGGCGAGGTGCCCACGTTCTCGGAAGACGGCCAACGCGCCGATTACAAAGTGAATCTGGAGAATTTCTCGCGCGATCGACTCGTCTTTGAGAAAATCGATGGGCACTGGTACTTGCGCAATTGACACCGCGCGGAACCGGCTATTCGATGGCCTTTGCCACCAA
The DNA here is from genome assembly GCA_029245145.1 of Pirellulales bacterium. Lineage (GTDB taxonomy): Bacteria > Planctomycetota > Planctomycetia > Pirellulales > UBA7805 > UBA7805. Next base: position 4,734 of record JAQWPY010000134.1, read on the forward strand.
ATCGCGATCGAAGTAATTGATGCTCATTCCCGCATCGATCACCACCTGTTGGGCGTTGATGCCGCTCGAACGGGGACTGAGTAAAAAAGCGACCGTGTTGGCCACCTCTTCGGTTTGCACTGCCTGACCACGCGGAATGACGCGCTCGGCGTACAGATAGGAGTCGACGTATCCGGGAATTCCTGCTGACGCCGATGTTTTCAGCAGTCCCGGCGCAACCGCGTTGAATCGCACCCGGGAAAAGCGACTGAATGCCTTGGCTAGAAAGGCAAGCGAGGAATCGAGCGCCGCCTTGACCGGCGCCATGTAACCATAATTTTCGCTTGCCATCCTCGTGGTCGAGATCGAAATCGTGACCACCGAACCATCCTCCTCGAGCAAATTCTGAAAGGCACGACTGATCGCCATCAGCGAGAAACAAGAGATATCGATCGCGCGGAGGAACTCTCGCTTTGAAGTCTCGTGAAACGGCTTCACACCATCTTCGTATTCTGCGAAGGCAATGGAATGCACCACTCCGTAGATCTTCGGCCACCGTTCGGAAACCGCTTCTCGAAGTTTTTCTATCGCATCTTCACTCTCCACATCGCAAATGAAAACGGGCGCATCGCCGACCAGTTTTTCGACACTCTCACGCCGCGCGGCACTTCGCACCACCCAGATCACCTCGGCGCCGACGGTCCTCAAGACCTGTCCAACGTGCCAGGCAACGCTTTTGCGATTCGCCAATCCAAAAATGAGAACCGGCTTATCTTTCAGTTCCAGAAAATCCACCCACTGCTCCTTCGAGCCTTCGCTCAAGAGGTCGTTTCCGTTGCCACGTCTGCCACGTCTGCCGCGTCGGCGACCAAAGTGCACGCAAATTGCATGCGTAATGCTAGTTCCTCATCGACTTTGACCCGTGCAGTGAGAAAAAATGCGCCGCTCACTTGCTCGTCGAGCGTGACATCAAGCGTGATTGTCTCACCGGGACGGACCATCCGTTTGAAGCGGACATCGCGCATCCGCGTCGCCACCGGGACTCCGCCGCCCTCGGCATGGCGTGAAAGCAAAACCGCCCCCGCCTGCATTGCCGCCTCGCAGAGCAAGACGCCGGGCATTAAGGGAAATTCCGGATAGTGTCCGCGAAACCAGAATTCGTCGCCACTCAGTCGCTTGCGACAAACAATGTGATTTTCTTCGCAGAGTGTGATCTCATCGATCAGAAGAAACGGATCGCGGTGGGGAATGGCCGCCTGAATCTCGGAGAGTGACATCGAATATCCCGCCTTTCAACCGACCGGTGTTGCACTTTTTGAAAGCAGAAGGGCATCGACTTCGTTGGCCACGATGACACCGTAGTTAATTGCCCCCAACCAGCCTGACATGATAATCCCGACGCTGCCCGCATGAAACAGGCCCTGCACCTGCGCAGGCAACGAACGACTCACTGCGAGGCCCTCGAACTTCGTACCGAAGCTTGACCCTTGCGCGTGACGCGTATAGTGGCGGAAGGTGCGCGGTGTCGCCGCCTCAACGTGATCAATTTTTTTCCTTACACCTGGAACGTAACGATCGAGACTTTCGAGCGTCGTTTCGATGAGATCATCTTTACTCGCCTGATAATCCTCATCCGAGAGATTGATCCAGTCTTCGTATTGTGCATTGGTACTGGAAACAATCAAACAGCGGGGCCGACCCTCGGGACGGGTCCGCGGATAGTAAAAGCTAAAAGTTCGACTGGTGATATCGCGACTGAGGAGCAGATCGGTCTGAAACGAGGGTGCCGTCGAGCTGAAAAGCAAATCTCCGGTCGATTCATCGACCCGCTCATCCGGTTTGAGCGCCATATAGACCTGCGTGCTCGAATTATTGAGTCGAATGCTCTCGGTCTCCGCTACGTACTCCGGCGTAAAATTTTCCCGACCGGCGAGTTTCAAAATGGTGGTCTTGATATTTGCATTGGAGACGACCGCCCGCGCCTGAATGAACCGCCCGTTGACGGTCACCCCGGCGACCCGACCCTGCTCCACGTGGATCTGCTCGACGTCGGCGCGAATCCGCACGTCGACGCCGCTGCGGATAAGATCCTCGTGCATCAGTTGAATCAGCCGATCGGTGCCCCCCTGAAAGGTGAACACTCCCTTGGACATAAAATTCGAAAAAACGATGCCGTAGGTGATCGCCGGATCTTCGAGAGTGGATCCGTTGGCATAGGTAATCGGCTCCATCAACAACCGCACGATATCGCCGCGCCCGGGGAAAAACTTTTCAAAAAATTCCCCGACCGTTTGCTGTTGCTCATCATAAAAGTTCATCCCACGGGCCGCCTCGAAGAAAGCTGCCACCTGCTCTTGCGAAACGCCGAATTGACTGGTGAGCAGTCGGGTGAAGTCTTCACGGTTGTAGAGTGTCGTGAGGGAGAACATGGGATTGTCGAAACGCACGTTTTTAAGCTGCACGATCGAGTCGGCAATCTCGCGGGTCCAGTACCTGCGGCAACTCTCCACCATGCCGATCGGGAAGCCACGGAGAGAGACATCAAAAATGTGTCCCCCCGGTCGCTTGAACCA
>JAQWPY010000142.1 GCA_029245145.1 Pirellulales bacterium
ATCTTGAGGCCTGGGTTTACGTCGGACCGCCGGTTTTTTTTTCTTCGGCTCAGTCTGCTGCTCGTTCCCGGCGGCGAGCAATGCGCGATCCATGGCGTGCAAGTCGTGAACCCAAACGTTCACGCTCATCTGGCCAGACCCGCGAGATGAGGTGATCGAGCGGTTGGGAAAGATATTTCCAAAGAAGGGCGGTGCATAACGAACGCGGCTCTGCCGCATATGAGAAAAGCCACCCACAGATATACTTCCGCCGTTGGGGACGAGTACCGTGGTGTACACACCCGACTGACTGAATGCCGGCAACTGAATCGTTTGTCCTTCGGCGAGCGTCACCATCATAGCGGGCCACGCGAGACACCAAATTCGACAAAGAAAAATAATACGAGCGGTCATAAGAGGTTCTGTTAGCAGAGCTGAGGCCCACCGACACATTCTAGAGACCAGTGAACCGAAAGCACAAGAAAAAAATCATTTTTCGACTGGACTCTGAATCTTCTGCAGCGCAGATCGAGCCCCCGTTTGGACTTTGGACGCTTGTCGACTGCTCGTGTTGCAGTGGAGTGTGTCTCGCGAGTGCTGTTCCATTCACGCGGAAACTGGTATCCTGAGACACATTGGTGAGGGGCCCAGCAGCGTGTTAGAGAGCGTGTTCTGAATCGCGTGAACGTACGAGGAGCAAAACGATGAAGAGTCTACTGAAATGTGGCTTGCTGATCGCGGTGATCGGCACTGGCTTGTTATTCACGGCACCGCAACGGGCAGAGGCTCGTCGCTATTGGGCCTATTATCCGGCGTACTCGGCGTACCCCGCGTACGGTCCGGTCTACACCGCCTACTACCCGCGTCGCGCCGTTAATCCGCGAAGGGCGGCTTATTACGGTCCGGTCGTTTACCCAGCACCTGCCTATCCGGTCTACTATGGTCCGGTTGCTGCACCGTGTGGATGTAATTGATACCGTGTTGCTGTAATTTTTGCTGCAAGTGATCAGGGTTTACGACGCTGATCCAAGAAAATCAAAGCCGCTGCCGTTATTTTCGGTGGCGGCTTTTTTACGCCAACATCTCAAGATTGCCTGCGGACTTCATCCCATTGATTGATGGCTCGAATCGTTACCGTTAGAATCGAGTATCGCGACTGATCCCGTATGCTCAGTTGGCAACACAAACGATGACAAAAGAATTTGATCCTTATCACAAGTGGCTTGGCATCGCGCCGGAAGAGCGAGTGCCGACCCATTACCGCTTATTGGGATTGAATCTTTTCGAGTCGGATCCCGAGGTGATTGAGGCAGCCGCCGATCGGCAAATGACTTACCTGCAGGGCGTCTCGGAGGGCGCTGAATTTGAGCAGGCGCAAAAACTGCTCACTGAAGTTGCGAAAGCCCGCGTTTGTCTTTTGAATGTGGAGCAGAAGGCGGCGTACGATACCCGACTTCGTTCCCAGATTGATAGCCGGCAGGCGGAACAACCGAGTGGCGCTGGACAGTCACAATCCGCCTCACAGCGTGGGGCTTCACAGGGCCAGACAAAAAACACGGCCAATCGTCGCCAGCCTCGCAAAGATGCTCACCGAGCCTCGACCGGCGGAAAAAGAAAGACGGCGAATCGAAGGCAAAGCGGTCCCTCTGAGGAACCATCCAAATTGCCGCCGCCCGCAAGGCGAGCGGGTGGGCGCGTGCTGCTCTACGGGGGGTGCGTGATGGTGGCCCTGATCGGAATTGTCGCGATCGGTTATTGGGCTATGAGCGGTTCGGAGACATCGGATGATCGTAAGCCGCAACCGCTTGCCAAGGAAGATAGCGTGCCCGAGCGGTTGGCCGCCTCGGCGCCCGCCGAACAGTCGACAACCGGCGGCACGCGGGATCGACCGGTCGACCGAAATGAGGGGACACCGCCTCCGCCGCTTCCGGAGCGGAAACCGGAACCGGTCACCGAACCGGATCCCGCTGTCGGTGAGAATCCGGCAGCGACCGATGCGACAGCGCCCGCAAACGCAGGGGACGACGAAGTAGCGGATGAGGTGACTGTTGATAAAGAGGTGGTCGACGAGAAAGAACTCGTGGAGTCAGAGGAAGCCGAGACAGGTGAGGAATCCCCCGATCCTCCCAACGGGTCTGCCGAATCACCGGGAGGCACTCCCGTATCCAAGCCACTGCGACCGATTGGCTTTGTCGAACTTCAGATTGGCCGTACCGATTTGAAGACAAAGTTTATTTACGAGAAACAGCCAGATCATTTCTACACGGCAGAGGGGTCAACTTCCGCCTTTTATCGCATCGAAGCGACAGGGGGCACCGATTCGCTCAGCGGATTATGTCTTGAGGTCGCTGCTCCGGCGCATCAAACGGCAACGCTCACCAACCTGGAGGTTAAGTCGGTCACATTGCGTGATGCGGTGAACTCCCTCGGAGGGGATGGTGCCGCGACGGCAATCGATGTCAACGAGAATGCGGGTTGGCAGTTGCAATTCAGCGGTGAGGAACCAGTGTGGGCAGTGTTTTCTGCCGAGCGACCATTCGGTCCTAGCGTGCTGATTGAAATGAAACACAGCAGCAATGCGCAGCGACTGCCACGGTTCCGCCTGTGGGGGATCACCGGCGATGGCACTGCCGAAGAGATGGCCGAGGCGATGCGCAATCGCAGGCGAGCCGAAAAGCCGTTTGCCGATTTCGTTGCCCGCGGCTTGCCAGTCGGGAGGTCGGGAGAGGTGAGCCTGGGCAGCGTATTTGTGGGAAGCGAAAAACTGGTTGCCCAACTCTTTGGCGGTAATGGCGATTCCGATGTCCGATTTGCACTCAAGCGGGTAGGACCGAACGCGAATGGGGATGAATTCTGGCAGTTTGTCCTCTCGAGCACTGGCGGGCAGAGTCCTGTCGCTGAATTGAAATTGCACGAGGGTAAACTCACTCTCGGCTGGCTTCCGGCCGCCGCGCAGATGACCGAATCGGCAGCGCTGCGGAACGGATTGTTGCAACTACGCATCGGACAGCACATCCGCAACGCGCCTTTACGCGAAGTCACCGAACTGGTGCCTCTCAGCTACGATCCGCTCAAACCGGTCAGGCCACAGATCGAGGTTCCCCCCGGTATTCCGCCAGAGGATTTACGATTGGTGTTACAGCTACCAAAGGGAACGTTCGGAGTCGAAAAGCGGATTGTTTTAACTGTGGCCGGGTCGGTGGATGAACAGGAAATACCGCTGAATGAAGGCATTGTGCTGAACGTGGGATCCTCCTGGAAGCCGCCTGTGATCACCCTGAGTCTCAAGACGTTCTTTCAAACCGAAGTTCAAGGCAAAGATGGCAAAGCGAAGCCAAAAACGTTAATGCTCAGAAAGGCTTTTTCAGATATTTCCAAGCAAGATCAAGAAATCGAGAAACTCGACGCGCTTTTGGACCTGTTGAAGCGGGTTGAAAAATATGCCGATCGCTCTCGGCTCAAGCCTGCTGAAAGACAAGAGATGCTGCTGATCACCAAGCAGTGGCGGGCGATGGGATTTCGGCGGGGTGCGGTGACGGCGGCGCAAGCCGAAAAAATGGCAAGTGTCGTTGAGGTCAGGAGATCAGAAATCGAGGGTTACCGCGAGCGGTTGAAGGAACTCCGGAAGTGGGCCGAGGATGCCAGCGGGGCCGGTGCTATCGAGTTTCGCGTCTACACGCTCATCGATGGAGTGCCGCTCGATCTGGTGCGCTCAGCCGGTTGGAAGGAGATGTAGGCGTACGGTTCGGCCCCACCAGCGTTCGCTTACTAATCCCTACAACCGTACCGAGCCTCCTATCGCGTAGATTTTTGCAATTCTGGCATCGTGCGCCGATCGACTCCTGTAGAGCGACTAGTTGACGTACTAGCACAGAATGCAATTGCGATCGAAGGATTGCGACGCCTCTTTTTTCAGGCCAAAAAACTTGACTCTCGATGAGGCGCTGAAAAGATTGTCTGTGGCTCGAAGATGGCCCTCGACGCGCTACTCCCACCTCGCGAGGAAATGTCCCATGGTTTGCGACGCGTACTTGCCCCAATCACATAAAGTTATACTGTCCTTGGCTACTTTGCTGCTTCCTTTGCTCGCCGGAGCAGCAGTGGCCGAGGATCCAGAAGTTCAGTTCGACTGCGATCCGGCAGTCGTCTGCCGTGATATCACTCCAGTCGACTTTTCCCTGTCCAATCCGGACGAGAAAATTATTGAAGCGACCCTGCGAATCTCCACGCGAATGACCGAAGGCGCGGTAGAGGATCTCCAAGAGTTGATTTACGAAATAGAAAGCCCATCGGTGCGAATCTACGACTTTTCGCCAAGGACGGAGCTTTCGAGTGAATATGTTGAGCCGATCCAGATCGTCAAAACCGTCGACAAAAGCAACACAATCGGCGGCAGTGTGAACGGCACAATGTCGGCTCCGGTGCCGCTGCCGGCAAGCGCCCATCCGGTCGCCAGCCTTGGCAGAAATGAGCATGATTCGGTTCGCGAAGAAATGCGAATGATGCCTGCAAAAAAGCCGCTGATCGTAAGCGGGACCTTTGCCCACAGGCAGGGCGTCTTTTTCAAATTTAAGCAATCCACGCAGGTGTCACTTGAGGGGGTCCAAAAGATCACCTGTGCTTTTGTGGTTCCGCGCGATTGGCGGGGCGATTATTTACTGCTGGCCTGTCGCGCCGAGGGCGAGGGGAGTCGGTACTTTGTCAAAGGGATTTACCCGTGTGGCGAGGCTCGTTTTGTCGTCGGTCTTTACTTGAGCGGCGACCGAGAAGCAAAGCAAGCGGCGCTTCAAGTGGCCGAGTCGCAAGTTGCCCGCTACCGGGAGGATAAAGTGCCGCCGAAAGAATCGGGCGAAGATCGGGAAGCAAGCCTTCAGAAAGCGGCCAAACTGCTCCGCCGCTTTGCGGGTAGTCGGCGCTAAACACCGTCAAGTTCCCTGGGTCGCCAGAAGTCGATCAATCGCCCGGATGTCTGCAGTCGCAATTGATCCCAGTGGTCGATCGGTAACTCAATTTGCGCCAGTGCCGCAGTGGGCATGACCTCATCGAGACTCGTCAGATGGCGGAGCAGTTCGGTGATGCCCGGGTTGTGGCCGACAAGCAAGATCCGCTCGAACCCATTGTCGAGGTAGCAAAGCGTTTCGATATATGTGGCACTGGGGGCCAGATAGAGTTCATCCTGAGGCAAGATTGGCACTTCTTTGTCCCATGTGGCGGCCACTGCCTCTGCAGTACGCATTGCTCGTACGGCGGTGGACGAAAGGATTAAATCGGGCCAGAGTTTCTTTTCTTCAATCAGTTGACCTATCTGCGGAGCATTGCGCCGCCCACGTTTATTAAGGGGGCGTTCATGATCACCGAGGCCGGCTTCTTTCCAACTCGACTTCGCATGCCGGAGTAAAAAGAGTGTCTTCATCGGCTCGTATTTATTGCTCGGTGTGAAGGCTGTTGTCACTTACTTACCTCGCTACAATACTCTGCCCTGCGACAATTTGTAAATTCCCTTCCGAATCGCTGTTGGCTCCACGACAAGGACAGGGACATCTGATACATTGTCGGCGGACCGTGGAGAAGCGGTACGTCGCACGTCGGGATCATTGAACAAAATTAAAGGGACGAAGATGAAGGTTGCTACGATTGAGACGAGTAAAGGTGTCATTCGGCTTGAATTACACGAGGACCGTGCACCGAAAACGGTCGCCAATTTCGAGAAGCTGGCCGGGGAAGGATTTTACGATGGGCTCAAGTTCCATCGAGTCATCGCAAATTTTATGATTCAAACCGGGTGCCCGCAGGGGACCGGGACGGGAGACGCCGGCTACAAGTTCGAAGACGAATTTCACGATTCGCTCCGGCACGATCGCGCGGGTATTCTGTCGATGGCGAACGCGGGGCCCAACACGAACGGATCCCAGTTTTTTATTACGCACGGTCCGACTCCGCACCTAAATGGAAAGCACTCGGTATTCGGAGTGGTAACAGAAGGTCAGGATGTGGTCGACTCGATCGAGCAGGGTGACACGATGGAAAAGGTGATGGTCACAGTCGAAGGTTGAGTTACTACCCCGGTGTTGTGTGTGTCCGGAATAGGTGCCCCTTGCTGCAAAAGGGGCAGGTGTTACCATACTCGGTCTTGAGTTAACGTGTGGATGAAGAGGCGCACCAACGCCCCCTTAGCTCAATTGGCAGAGCAACTGACTCTTAATCAGTAGGTTTATGGTTCGATTCCATAAGGGGGCACTAAAAACCCTGGGAAAATAACACTTTTCCGGGGTTCTTTTTTTGCGCTGATATTCCCGTCCCACCTCCGTCCCACCGGTGTGATTTTTTAGGCGTCTATATCCGCTGGCGGCGGGCCTCGGCTATCTCAATCAATACGCCGGCGAACAATAAACAAACTGTCATCTTTTGGCAGTTCCCTTTGGTGAGGGAGAGAGGCGGGCCGAAAAAGGACCCGCTGGTTAGATGCGTTAG
>JAQWPY010000151.1 GCA_029245145.1 Pirellulales bacterium
CCCTATGCGGATATCGTGATGATTGCGATACATGTAAATGTGTCTGTGGCGTCTTGTTCCGAGGTGAGAGAATGTGCCCTTAAAGGGCCCACTTCCGATGGATAAAGATCGGAAAACTCGCAATCAACATGCCGGTGAAGAGGCCGGCAAAATGTGCGATGTGTGCCACCTCCGGTCGCCAGATAAATAATGAGACGAGAAAAATAATTGCTGTGAGACTGGATAGATAAAAGCCTGCCCCCGGGTCACATACCGATTTAATCCATACATAGCCGAAGAGACCGCAGACGACCCCTGAGATCCCGATCGAGGGGCCCTCCATTGCAAACTGGAGAAAATTAGAGACGACTGCGAGAATCAGGATCAGAATGAGGTACCGCCACGTGCCGCGGCGTGCCTCGATCATGTGGCCGAGATAAACAAACCAGAGCAAGTTGAAGATGAGGTGGAGCCAGCCGCCGTGTAAAAAAATTGGCGTAAGGAGACGCCAATATTGATGGTTCGCTGAAATTTGCGATAAGTCGAGTGGCATCAGCCACCAATTGATTCCGTTTGCTGAGATGATGAAAACAGCCGCGCAAAAGATCGCGATGCCTAGAGTGATAGGAAATTGCTTTGTCGCGGGATGACTCCAGGTCGTCCGGACGTCGATCGCTTTTTTTGCGATTTTTTTTTGTCGCTTCTGTTCGCGGGCCCGGATGCGGCGTGCCTCATTCTCCGATTGGCGGTATTCGGGAGCGTTAGGTGATGCCTGAAACTGTGAAAACAGGGTGCGGGCCCGCTCAACCGCCCGCTCATCACGGACCCAGACCGCCCATTGATCGCCATCCGAGTCAACGCGGGCGTCGACCTTGAGGGTGAGGAGATAATCGACAAACCGTTCGGCATCCGTCTGGGTCGTAAGCACACCGATTTGTCGCATAGGTTTCTCCCGGGCTGCCACCGTCGACGTGGCGGCAAACATCATAGCATGACGAGGCCCACCCAGCAGCGGCGAAAGGCTCGTGCAGCGGTGAAAGCCTCGGGCAGCATGGAGCTACGAAGCGGGGCCCTAGGCGATAAGGCCTTCGGAAAGCGAGACCGCCTTTTTTCGCATTCGATCGAGTTGGTCCATCAAATCTTCGAGTTGCTGGTCTGGCTTGCCACTATCAAAAAGGGTACGCGTGATCTGCTCGTGTGCCTGGTTCCATTGGAGCCAGAGCGCCAAGGCGTCGCGGAATGCCTTAGTAGCACCCGCGGCGGATTCGTACTCGACCTCATCGAGTGCGGAACACTGCTGCGCAAGGCGCTCGGCGGCATCGAGCTTTTTGAGTACAGATACCTCGTCCGATGAAGGTTGCGAGGTGCGATGGGTGACGTGATTTCCAGTCGTCTGCGACATTTGGTAATCCCTCCAAATGTTGGTCAGCCATCGAATGGCGCCGAAAGAGCTACAATGAGGTGGGTTTCACTAGGCGGGGATGCAGCGTTGGGGCTCTTAGGCAGCGGCTTCCTCTGCCGCCTCCATTCGATCAGGTGGGAAAGCGGGAACCTTATACTAATCGGCTGGATAGTGTCAATATCAATTTGAAGAAATGGTTCAGATTCAAAAATCATGCTAAGTTTAAAATTGGATACCTGAGGTGGTATAACGTGACCGGGGGATATGCGTCGTTTGTGTCGAGATAAATGTGTATCGATGTGTGATTGCATACGGAGGTTTGATCATGTCTGGCGTTGTTCGACGTTGCTCGGATTTGTCACCGTCTGCGGGGGTCGCTAACATGACGACTTTGAAAATGGGAGTGCAGATTTTCGCTTTGCGAGGTCTCGGTTGCCCACAGATGCTTCTTTTGCTTTGATCCGGTAGATATTCGTTTCCACCTTTAAGGAAAAGGAAAGGGCGATGGATTTATGAGAGTCAGTCTTTGTCCCCATCTTCTTTTTGTGACCGTTGCGCTGGTGTGCATTGCTTTGGAACCGGGGCCCGCCGTGGGAGGAGAATCCGACGGGAGCGTACCTGAATGTCAGGAACTGATTGACATTCAAGTCCCGACAAATCCGCGACACGCGGACTATGTCATGAAAATACAGTATTCGGATCGGTTGGTCTGTCTGGTTCGGAGCGACGCGGTTTACCGGGCATTTTTAAGTCGGGTGGGATTGGGCCGCAAATTTCGCAGGGAAGGCCTGCAGGGACTCGCGACAGCGAGTGGAAATAGCCCGATGGCCCAATGGATCGCTGCCGTACGGCGTCTTGATACTGAGGGGCTACAACTCGACCCGCGGGCAGGGCGGCGGGAAGTCTCCGATGCGGAGTGGGACGCGGTGCTCTCGGATTATACCGCCCTCCTGGCTGAGTTGGACCGACGATCGGTTTTCGATTCGAGAGAAGCATTAGTCGCCTTGACGACCGAAGCAAAGAAACCGCAGGTGCGGCGCCTGGGCTACGCGGCACTGGTGAATCTTGATGGGGAGCTTGATGGGGCACGAAACCTGGCGGGTACTAAAGATGCAAACAACCTCGTGGCCGCCGGGCGTTGGATGGCACCGGAAAAGTTAAGGACCGAACTGTTTTTGAAGGGACGATACAGCATCGGAGCGAGGGAAGAGTTCGATCGCGAGTTTATCCGCTTTTTGTCATACGTTCCGGGACACGACAGTGAAGTATTCGGCGTTCTGGAAGCGAACCTTAATACGCCGTATCAGTCGAGAGTGTTGGAGAGTTTGTTGGCCCGGGACTCCGCAAAATGGCCCCCGGAGTCGCTTGAGCCATTGGCCGAGAAGCTCACCCGATTGTACGGTGCGCTCGACCAAAAAGCACGGACCAGGCCCGACGGCAAGCGGCTCGCAAAGTTGATAAGCCGTGTCGCAGATCATCTCGGGCCCGGCACCGCGGCCACAATCCGTGCGCGACTTGCTGGTCTCGAGGTGGCAGAATACCGAGTAGTTGCCCTTCGGGAGGCGCTTGCTTTTGATACCGATGTGCTCGTGTTGCAGGCGGCGCAGCCAACCGAGATCACGTTTATAAATCAGGACACCATGCCCCATAATTTGGTCGTTACCGAACCGGGTGCCATGGAACGAGTGGGGATTGCGGCCGATCAGATGGCGCTGCTACCCGCGTCGGAGGGAGGGCAGTATGTGCCTGGCATACCCGAGGTGTTATTTCATTCGAGTATGGTCGGTAACGGCGAGACCGCAAAGCTCTCTTTTATTGCACCTAACAAAACGGGGGTTTATCCGCTGCTCTGCACCTATCCGGGCCATTGGCTCAAAATGTTTGCGGCGATCGTAGTGGTGCCTGACCGAAAGGCATATCTTGCCGCTAATCCAACATTGCCCTCGCGAGAGGAGTTGCTTGAAATACGAAGTTACGATCACGATTTTAATCAACTTGCAGTCGAATTGGCCGAGGCAGAAGGGAATCATTCCTTTGCCCGGGGACGTGCTGCCTTCTTTTCTCGGGCTTGCGTTTCTTGCCACGCAATCGGAGGCAAAGGGGGCCGCGTGGGCCCTGAACTCTCAACGCTCGCCGAAAAACAATCACCCAGGGATATCTTGCGATCGATCATGTATCCATCAGAAAAGATTGATCCAAAATTTGCAAAGGTCGAGGTAGAAGAGCTGGAGAGTGGCAAGGTGTTTCAAGGGGTATTGATTCCCCAGGATGATCCGGAGGTGGTTTATCTGGTGGAAGACCCTCTGACCGAATGTGAGCCGCAAGTCTTCAGCCGCAATCAAGTTGAAATTGTACCACTTAAGCTCTCGCCCATGCCGGATCAATTGTTGCGGCGAAGTAGCCCCGAGGAAGTGTTGGATTTAATTACCTTTATTTATGCCGGCGGCAGTTCAGAACATCCCGTTTACGCCACCGGGGACTAAGCGGGGGTGTGTCATCAAGACGAAGGAATTGTATGCGCGATTTTCAGCGGTTCGGTTATCTGTTGGCGTTAGTAAGTCTGCTTGGTTGTGAGGCACGACCGGTGGACGACGCTGAACCCCAGGCGGCGATAGAGGTGGGGAAGGAGGGCGAGCCGACAGTGGGTGTTGTTGATTATCAGCGGATCTATACGGTCCTTGGGATTGGCTCGGAGTTGATCGAGCGCCGCGAAAAGCTGCAGGCCGAGTTTAATCGCGTGGCCAATGAGATGCGTCTGGAGAGGGTAAAGCGGCTCAAGGAGTTTGGCGGCGATGTCGCTACGCTGAACACCGAGCAGCGGGAGGAACTCGTGCAACTTGAACAATCCCGGCGCATAAGGCTCGCGCAATTGGAGCGCGAAAATGACCGTGAGATGAAAGAGGCGGTGCGATGGCTGGATCGCGTCTTCCGGCAGAAAACCAAAGGCCCGATCGAGGAGATCGCCAAGTCGCGCGGGCTAAAGGTGGTGATCGTGCAATTGCCGAGTCAGGTCGCCTATTTTGAGCCCGGCGTCGACATTACCGAGGCCGTCGTTCAGCGATTGGGCGATACCGTATTGCAGGAGGGGCCGATTGATGCTCAGGGAAGTGTTGAGCAGGAAGTCGCAGACGGACCGGCGAAGGCGTCAGAAGAATAAGCGGCACGCGCGGGGCCCGCATCCCCTGGGCTCTTTATTCGGTAGGTCGCCCGAGCGGTAGCTTGACATCAATTCGCGTGCCGCGCTCTGGACGGGAATCAATAGTGAGGGCGCCTCCGAACAGCCGAGCGCGTTCCCGCATACCGCGGAGACCGAACCGATCGGGCGCTGCCTGAGAGGGATCGAATCCACACCCATCATCGGTGATCGAAAGGTGGATTTCATCAGCGGTGCTTTTCAAGGATATTGCAACACTGCCTGCCTCGGAATGCCGATCAACATTATTGAGTGCCTCCTGGAGGATGCGGTAAATATTACCCTCTAAAAGCGGATCGAATCGAGGCTGTGCGAGTTGTGGCACGAAGGTGATTTTGAGGGATTCGGCATAACGCTTTTCACTAATCAGATAGCGAATCGCTTCGATGATTCCCTCTTCATCGATAATGAGTGGTCGCAAATGGGAGATGAGTCGCCTCGCCTCGGTAATCGCAGTACTAAGCGAATTGGTAATGGTATTCGCTGTTTTATTAAATTCGGTATTATCACGGTCAATCGACTTTGCGTTCCCTTGGTGCTGAACTAAAAACGATTCAAAAAGCATCTTGGCGGCGACCACGTCCTGCACGAAACCGTCGTGGATATCGTGGGCCACGAGTAATCGCTCTTTTTCCTGGAGTTCAATCATCTGCCGCAGCAAAAGGTCGTCAGCCTTGAGTCGGTCGGCAGCCTTCCGCCGGTCGGTGATGTCGACGGCAATGCCTCCGACGAGCGTTTGTTGTCTCACGCCCGTGATGCAGAATTTATAGACTTCGAACCATGTTGATTCGCCGGACGAGTTGCTGAGTATTTCCGACAGGTGTACAGGAGTGGTGCCACTGATTACGCGTTGGTCGTTGGCCCGAATTTGATCTGCTGATTCGCGTGATGTCAGGTCATAATCGGTGAGCGTCCCCTCCGCTACTTGTTCAGGTGTGGTTTGGTGGTACTTATAGAAGGCTTCGTTGCCATAGATGTAATGCCCCTCGCTATCCTTGATGAACGCAACGGCTGGAAGGTTGGTCATGAAGGCGCGAAATCGATCTTCGCTTAAAGAAACTTGTTTTTGCGCCTCAGTTGTGGCGGTTATATCGTAGGCAAAACACAGGGCCCCTTCAAAATTACTTGCTGCATTGACGAACGGTGTTGCTGTGACACTGAGGGTCCGGTGTTCATCTTTTTCCGGGTTGTAAATCGTGAGGACCTCATTATGGATGTGTTCGCCTTGCAGCGCTCGGGCGAGCGGAAGCTCGCTTGCATCGTAGCGGTCTCCATCGAGGCGATAGATTCCATATTCTGGTCCCCAGTTATCCGGGCCATCGACCGGGCCGACGCCGACTAAGCGGCGGGCGGCAGCGTTGAAAAGGATGAACTCGCCCGTTGAATCGACCAACGATACCGCAATCTCAATGTTCTCCAGAACACTCTCAAACTGTGCTTTAGCCTCCTTCTCGCCCGTGATGTCGTAGAAGAGACATAATGCGCCGTCGAGGTCCCCCTGCGGATTACTAAAAGGCGCAGCGGTCACGCTGAGGAGCACTTTCTTTTTGGTCTCAGGGTTGTAAATGTAGAGTTCATCTCCATGCACGGCCTCGCCCTCAAGGGCGCGCGCCAGGGGTAATTGGTCGGCAGGGTAAGGCGATCCGTCCATCCGATAGCAACCGTATTTCGGAGTCCAGTTTTCAACGCCGCTTACCGGACCGGTGCCGAGGATACGCCTGGCTGCCGAGTTAAAGATTACAAAATCACCGACCGCGTTGGCGACCGTGATTCCGATATCAAGGTTCTCGACGATACTTTTAAGTAGTTTTCGTTGCGTTTCGATTTCCCGTTTGGCACGCACCAGCGCATCATCGCGTTGCTCGAGCTCAGCTTTTTGCTGCTGATTTGGCGTCATGTCGTGGAAGATAACAATCGCTCCAGTGACAGTTTCGGCAGGATCGCAAAGCGGGAGGGCGGTCACACTTACGAGGACGCCCTCTGGGACGTGATCGTTGGCTACAAATATTGGTTCATCGCGGACCGTCTCGCCCCGTAGGGCGCGGCTCAGTGGCAATTCATCAGAAGGAAACGAGGTTATTCCATCGGGATAAAAGCAGCCATATTGCGCAGTCCAATTTTCGGTACCCGCGACGGGTCCGATACCGATCAAACGACGGGCCGATGCATTAAAGAGAATCATCTCGCCGGCTGCATTGGCGACGATCACTCCGTCGCCCATATGGTGGAGGAGTGAGCTGAAAAGGACATCGTTACCAAGTGAGGGGCTAGGGATTGGCGGGTGGTGTTCTTGTGGAGCCCGGGGCGCTGTCTTTAGGCGATCGGGTGTGGCGCCAGTGAAAAATTCCGTATCGCGAATCTGATTTTCAAGTTCGCGGATCCGTTTCTGCAGCCGATCGATTTCCAGTGGATCAGAGTCGGAACGCTCAGAAGCCATGGCTAACCCTCCCGGTATTGAAGGGTCACCAGAATGCACGGGCCGCCCGCGATCACGTTCATCTGATGTGCGTCGGCAATCGTCAGGGCCTTTTCGCTCTCCGCGCCCGGTTGAATCCAAACGTGTTCGATGCCGCATTCTGCAGCCTGAGCGATAATGGTCTCGGTAACCCGGGGCGGGGTGATAATCGAGATTGCGTGGATCGCTTCGGGGATTGAAGCGAGATCGGCATAGGCCGCAAGCCCTTCGATTTCATGGACACTCGGATGGACGGGGATTGCAGTGCGGTCTGTCTGCAGGTAAGCGCGGAGCACCTTGTTGCCATATTTGGCGCGATTCGTTGATGCGCCGACCACGGCAAAGGTTTCGCCGCTGAGAAATTGTTCGATGTTTTGGTCGGTCGACATTGCCAGCCGGTGGATCTCGGGAATTGTACAGGAATCGCGATCGGCGCATTATACGAAAGGATACGGGAAGTTGCAGGCGTTGCCCGAAAAGGGGCGACGCGACTTACCTGTGGAGCGTTTCGGCCGGCTGAACCTGAAGATTGCGGTGAGCATCGCGGTCGGCAGTGAGGGGAATGTCGATCCGCTCTCGGCGGATGCCGCGGGTGCCCGGTTCTCGTTCGGCGTCAGTTTGGAGTGCTTCGCGTGTGCCGGAGTAGTCAGTGGTTTTGGTTAACTTCCCTGCGGTATCCCAGGCATTCCAAGTCCCGGTCTCTTTTCCCATGGCGTATGTGCCACTCGTTTGTTTCTCGCCACCTGGGTGCCACCAGGTCCATTGGCCGTCCGGGTCGCCAGCGCGATAGGCGCCCCGCGCTCGAAGGCGCCCATGAGGGTACCACCAGGAGAAGGTGCCCTCCTCTTCGCCGCGGATATACGTGCCGCTTTGGGCCACCGTGCCATTCGAGTGGAAATAGTTCCATTCGCCGACCTTCGTCGCCTCGCCGATGGCCTTGCTTGCCTCAATGCGAACGCCGCCGTTCCACCAATCGGGATCGGCAATCAGGCGATAACGCGGGTGCAGCACTTTTCCTGATCCGCGGGGGCTGCCATCCGGCCACCGGTCGGTCTCCAGGGCCAGCAATCGCCCGTGCTCAAAGGTATGGCTCTCTTTGAGCGCTCCCTCGGCAGACCATTCGCGATGGACGCGTACGGGAACCCCTTGCTCGTAATAAGAGTCCCTCATGCGACTTCCACTTGCGAAATAGACCACCGTTTCACCGTGCAGCAGGCCACGTTGGAAATTCCATACCCGTACACGACGATCCTGCGCGTCACTGATCGCCCACGGCCCATCGACATCGCCCTGGCGTAAACGGAATTCGGAGACGAGCGGAAGTTGAAATTCCCCTTGTCCCTCGGAGAGTAATTTTTTGGCACTGTCGCCATAGTAAATGCGTTCCCAACGACCATCGGCGTATCCGTGTGAAAACTGTCCCTGGGCGATCAGTCGGCCTTGCGGGTCCCAGGCACGGTAGGTGCCGTGCGGCTGATAGTCGCCAGCAGAATTTTTGGCAACCTGTTGTTCACTTTCCAGCTCGCCGGTTTGATAGTGGCGGCGCACAGTCTTAATCGACGGGGCAATCGGTTCGGGCTGCAGGCGTGGTTTTTT
>JAQWPY010000193.1 GCA_029245145.1 Pirellulales bacterium
GCTCTCCCAACTGAGCTACCGCCCCTTATCGATATGTCGAACTGCCATTGTAAGGTCAGGCTACGCACTGTCTAGTAACCGTTGAAACGCGCCGACGCAACGATTAGGCACCCAGGCCGCAGCTGCGGAAGAAATAATCAAAATACGCCTCGCGCCGTGGCGAAGCGGTGGCCGCCGGCCGGGTAGGACAGAGCGCAGCCACCTTCGACGATTCCTTGCTCCGCATTGCGTTGATCAGTCCGCCGTAAGCGGCCGTTTGAAATCGGAGCGGACCTTTGCGGGCGCTGATTTCCGCGCGTGCACCGGGAGCCAGATGCTCGACGCCGCAACTGAACGCCTGTTGGAAAAACCGTGACTGACTCAGGCCGCCGGTCAGAACAAATCGTTTTACCGGCCCCGCATCGGGCGCTTCGTCGAGCATTTTTGCAGTGAGCAGTAGTAACTCGAGCATGATCGATGCCTGTACGCTCGCGGCCCGTTCACCGACCGAGAGGCTCTTGAAATTCGGCGGCCCCTCTCCGCCGTCGGGTCCCGGAAGGATTCGCCGCAGCGTGCCCGGATCAGCTTTAGTGACGAGTGTATCGAGGCGACCGAGATGGTCAGCGTAGCTTGCGGCGCTTCGTTCGACAAAGGCATCGTACCAACTGCAGCAGTCGGCAAGCATCATCAGCAGCATGCGATCTTTGTAGAACTCGAAGCAGGCTGCCTCGCCGGCAAGCTCGATGCGCGGTGGACATACCCGGTTGATCGTGCCGCTCGTCCCGGCAGAGATGACGATCGTGCTGTAGTCTCCCTCCGCCAGGCCGCAACCGACGCCGGTGGCATGGTTGTCGCCAAGCGATGCGACCAGTTGTCCGCCCGCCAAGCGATCACAGACCTCCTGCCAACCCGCTTCGCTTGCTTCGGAGGGACGAGTCCGCACGCGGCCGACGTTTTTACCGCTTTGCAAGACGCGAGGAAACCACTTTGTTTGCAGGCCAGCCTTGCGGATCGCACTCTCGGCCAATTTTTTTGTTTTCTGGTCGAGCAGACCATTGCTGATTGCATCCGAGGTGCTCAACCTCGCCTTCCCCGTGAGTCGTTCGGCAATCCAATCGCCGGTGGTCATGACCTGCGCGACCTCTCTTTTGAGCGACGGTTCCTGAGTCAGAGCCCAGGCGAGTTTTGGCAGAATAAAGCGAGGTTCCACACGCCCCACCTGTCGTCCGACTCCTTTTTGTTCCAGTTGCTCCACCTCTGCAGTGGCTGCATTGCACTGCCAACTCAGGACCGGCATCAGTAATTGATTCGCGCGACCGAGGAGTACCATGTCGTGTTGGCGCACGGCGAAAGAGATGACCGGTTTGCGGAATACCCAGCCGTGCTTCTCCAGCGTGGTCAGCAAGGTCAAAAGCATCCGAGGAACTTGTTCAAGTTTAAACGCGGGTTGTCCGCGCCAACGCGTTGCCCCACGGATTGGGGTGTGCGCGTAGGCCTCTTTCCCCGAAGGGCTCCGCACACCCAAGGCCAACCCTGTCGTGCTCAGGTCGAAGCCACACCAGGCTGCGACTTCTGTTTTTGCTCGTCCGGCCATCCCTTACCCCTCTACGGTTTTGGCGGTTATTTCGAGATCAACCATCGGTTGGGTTGTCGGCGTGTATGGTGCCATACGTCGGCGCGGGATGCAATCGGTACCAGTTGGACTACCCTCGCTGCCGACCGATCGTTATGCTTGAGGCTCCTTTGTCACGCTGTGGAGGCATCGAATGAATCTGCCCCTCGCTTTTCTGGAGATGTGTCGCCGTGTAGGGGGGCGCTCCAAGCTGGCCGACTTAAGCAGCGAACTTTCAGGAAGCGATCTGCTCCTGCGGACACTCATACTCCGTCGCGCATTGATGCGCGAGGTGCTGGCCGATGACGAGCGTTGTGTGGGGCTTCTTTTGCCCCCATCGGTTCCTTCCGCTGTGGTCAATGCGGCGCTGCCACTCTGCCGCCGCGTGCCGGTGAATCTCAATTACACACTCTCATCGGACGTGCTGAATCATTGCATCGCCGAGGCGGGCATTCGCCACGTGCTGACCAGTCGCCGGGTGATGGAGAAACTCGATCTAAAAATCGATGCGGAGTTAGTCTATCTCGAGGATTTTAGAGACCGGATTACGCTGTTGGACAAACTAGTGGGGGCTCTGCAAGCCAAGGTAGTTCCCCTCGGTTTACTGGCCCGTCAATTTGGAATTTCCGAATTGAGCGATGACGAACTCTTTACGATTATTTTTACCTCCGGTTCGACGGGTGAACCGAAGGGAGTGATGCTCACGGTAGGGAATATCGGGTCAAATATCGAGGCGGTCGATGAGATTGTACATCTCGGTGAGCACGATGTGCTGCTCGGTATTTTGCCATTCTTTCACGTTTTCGGTTACACGATTACGCTCTGGACAGTGCTCACGCTTTCCCCGAAAGGTATCTATCATTTTTCCCCTCTCGAAGCGCGCGAGGTGGGCAAGCTTTGCGGACGTCACAAGGCGACAATTGTGCTCTCCACTCCGACCTTTCTTCGAGGATTTTTGAAGCGGTGTGATGTGTCGGAGTTTGCTGAGCTGGATGTCTTAGTGACGGGGGCAGAGCGGTTGCCAGTGGAGTTAGCGGATGCGTTTGAAGCGAAGTTTGGTCTCCGGCCGATCGAGGGCTACGGAACGACGGAGCTTTCACCGCTCTCGGCAGTCAATATTCCGCCGAGCCGCGCCCGCGGTAACCCCGGCGAGGGTGTGCGCGAGGGAACGATCGGTCGATCAATCCCCGGAGTTGATGCCAAAGTGGTTCATCGGGAGACCGGTGATGATCTGCCACCCGATGCAGAGGGCATGTTGCTCTTTCGTGGGCCCAATGTGATGAAGGGCTATTTGAACGATCCGGAGAAGACAGCAAGTGTGATGCGCGGCGATTGGTATGTGACGGGTGATATCGCCAAGATCGATGCGGATGGTTTTATTTGGATTACCGGTCGCGAAAGCCGATTTTCAAAAATTGGCGGTGAAATGGTGCCGCATCTGAAAATAGAAGATGCCATTACCGAACTGATCTTCGGTGATCACGATGACGAACATGAGAAAGAGGTTGTCGTGACGGCGGTGCCCGATGCCCGCAAAGGGGAGCGCATTGTGGTGCTCTATACGGAGTTGGCAAAGTCGCCCGAAGAGATTTGTCGCGGACTTAAGGAAGCGGGTTTACCGACGCTCTGGATCCCCGCGTTTGACAGCTTTATGAAGGTGCCCGAAATTCCGGTACTCGGCACAGGAAAGTTGGACCTGAAGGGGCTAAAGCAGTTAGCGCTGCAACAATTCGCCGCTAGCGACTAGCCGTAGCGGGCGGCTCGGCGTTGCCGGTCGGGCCATCTCGCAGCGAAACCATGCGGTTCGGGTCTTGCCGCTGCACCGTTTTGGTTTTGGAGTAGTCTGTTCTCGCCTGGCGATAGACCTCACCTGCGTGGCGCGCAAATTCGCGCCGGGTGGCGGTATCGACGTCCATCAACCGCATAGCCAGGCGTTGCACGCCCGGGCCGTTTTGTTCGGTGGTCCGCGATAGTTTGGTGACGAATTGCGCCGTCTCGGCGAAATTCATATCAGTGGTATTGCCAATCATGTTTTGGAAGGTGCGGGCGATCAGATCGACGCCGACGCTTTTCACGTCGACAAACATGTCGAGTTGAGCGCGCACGAAGGAGCGTCCCGTTTTGTCGGTCGTGAATTCGGAATGCAAGACCAACAGGCAGTCCGCGCGAATCGGACGCTTGGTGAAGCTGCCCGTATAGGCACCTTCACCGTAGAGGACGTGAACGTTTTGGTCGCCGTAGAGGAACTCGAGGCTTCCCTCCGTGCCCTCTCCATCGGCTGCCGCGAATTGAAGTGGTCCCTTGCGGGTGATACGCATGTCGGTCGCATCCATCAGCTGCCAGATACTCACGATGACTTCCGGGTGCCGGATGAGGAACATGTAATAACGCGGGTCGCAATCGATGACCTGGGGCGTCATCCGTTTAAATACGCTGATGTTCTGAATTACCGAATTGGCTTTTGCCCGCGCTGCGGTATCAAGGCGATCGAGAGGTATTTGACCAATCGCTTCGCTCTTTACGGGATTCGGTCGCAGGAAAAGCGGGGGTGCGGCTCCGGCAATGGGGGTCATGCTCCAAAAGCCCGCCAGTAGCGGTGCGGCGATAACGCAATGCGCGATCGTCCACCTGCAGTAGGCGCGGATTTGCGTACCCCGAGCGCGACGAATACCAAAAATTGCCACCACGCTTGTCGATCCTTCCCGTACCTTTTCCGCTAAGAGAAACCGCTGTTCCAATTATTCGGTTCAGGCAAGGCAATCGGGTCAGTTAATTTTGGCAAACTCATCGTGAAGGAAGAAACGATAGGGGGTCGACCAACCGGCCTGCAGACTGAAAAGGCGGAAGGCGACTAGGATTACGCAGAAAGGGGATGAGAGTTGCCGAAGGACTTGCCCACGCTGGCGCTGCGCGAAGTACATTCACTGCCTGCAGTGAAGTCGAGAGAAGCCGGGTGGACAGTTGACCTGTCGGTCACTATCGGCGTTTGGTCTGCTCGCCCGGCAGCGAGGCGAGCAGCGCGGTGGGTGCGAGTCGTTCGACTTGGCTCACACTGACATGGTTTTTTTTCAGACGAGGCATGTAGCCTCTCGATCCGGAGACACCGACGATTTTTCCCAGATGAGGTTGCAGATTCACGCCGAGTGCCGGACTGACAAACATTAAAACGTTCCCTTTGACGTCCGTGAGTGCGTATTGAGGTGCCCCACTTTTACGTGAGACAACAGGCGTGAGACGACCGACGCCGTCAAAGTCGGGAATCTTTTCGAGCGGATTCTGTTGCGGCGCGGCTTGCGAAATGTTGACCTGCGATGGTGCCGGCAACTCTTTTTCGGTGATTGCGAGGTAGTTTGCTTGCAGCTGTTCGAATCGTGCAATTTCGTCGCAGATGAGTCTTGCTCTGCCGCGGTCCAGCGCCGTGCTTGCCCCTTCGAGCTGCTGCTCTGCACGCGTCCGCAATGCCTCAAAATTCCACTCGGTAACCGGTCGGGCGACGATCAGCGACAGGGCGAGATCCATGCGCTCGTCGGCAACGTCCTCGGGGATCAGTTGCGGTGCGCCCGATACGACATCGACCCTTTGCGGTGGCGGCTTGACCGTGGATTGATGCTGCTGGAGCTGAATGTTCGATGCGATCGCATTGGATTGCGCTATCGATTCGCTTACGTCGGGGCCAAAAATCCAACGGAACTCTCCGCTGGGAGGGGCCACCTTGAGCCAGGTTTCGGGGGCTCCTGTTTTGGGGTCGACGAATTTCCGTTCGCCAAGAATTTGCAAATATTCACCACGACGAAGATGAATTTGTTCGGTCGTGCAATCATCACTTACCCGACTTCCAATGCGGGCCGTCACGCCTTCGACCATCACCTCGGCGACGTTGTCTGCTCCCACCTGCAAA
>JAQWPY010000027.1 GCA_029245145.1 Pirellulales bacterium
CGTGGGTTCTGGGGTATGATGAAGTACACCAATTGAATAACCTCCATCAAAGACCCCCGATCGAAAAGGTGGGCGGAGGATATCTCCCTGCACGATAAGAACGTTGGGGTCTTCTGCGAAATTTTTCCTTGCTGCCTCCACGGCAACACTCATATCAATCCCCACGGCAAGGCCGCCCTGCGATCTAATAATATCGAGAAATCGTCCCGGGCCACACCCAAATTCGACGATGGTTTGTCCCTCGATCCGCTCTGAGCCGACTTGTGTGATTGTGCGCCACATGTTCTTGGTGTGGCCTTCCATGGGCTTGCCGACATTTTCGTCTTCAAATTGAACTCGCGGCCAACGACTCCACTCGAAGCCAAAACTACCGGAGTACTGCTCCTGATCAACAAAACGCGGAATACCGCGCACGATTGGATACTCACGACCGTCTTCCGAGGACAAGACGCCCGTAACTACCATGCCTGATTCGCTGGCTTCATGAATCTCCAATCGCAACGGTTGTCGAGTTTGGGGACAGCACAGTAATTTGACAAATTCTGGATTCATCCTTGATTCCTTTATCTACAAAAAGGCTCTAGCATGCGGCCTTCGTTAAATCATCCCCCAACCCCATCTTTTCAAACACCATCTCAAATCGCTGTCGCCAGGTATGCTCCGTACGTGCCCGCGTCAAACCCGCTAGCCTAATTTCTTCACGATCTTTTGGGTGCGCGAGATAATATTTTGCTTTGTCGACCAATTCTTCAGGACTACTAAAAAAAACCACCTCCCGGTCGGGTTCGAAGAACTCTCCCAACTCATCAAATGCCTCCACCAGGTAGAACGCGCCGCTCATCGTGGCTTCAAAATCCCGAAGGCGAACCTGTTGGATAGGTGCTGCTGACCCCACCGGTTTTTGATCCACCGCCGTAAAGCCTAAACTGATGCGACTGCGACTGTACATCTCAATCAGTTGCTGATCGCTGAGTGGCGGACCACACCGATGGAGTGGGAAATCTGGGAAAGGCAGGCGGTTCTGAAATCTGTTTTTAAGACTCTTCCGAATCCTTTTCAGGACCGAACCAGGTTTGGGTCGCTTGCTCCAAAGCGGTCCCCATGCACGGACGTCCACCCCCCCTTGGTAAAGCTGTGCCAGGTAGTGGGGACGGGTGCCATATTTCTGCCCGACAAACGTTACATCGAACTCGTGAGGAATTTTGTAGGGTTTATATATTTTTGGGTTTGCAGCCTCCTGACAATAGAGCGGAGTGGCACCCACCCGTCGATAATCGTCTAGTCGCTCTTTCTCGGGAACGAGGCAGAAATCGTACGCTGGAGCAATTTCCTCAATGAGATTGAATTGGTAAGAGGCGTTGCAATACCAATTCACCGTGGGTATTCCAAGTCGTCCGATCTCCCGTATCGCGTCGGCTTCCACATAGGCTGAGTAGAAGTAGCTGAAAAACAGATCGATCGGTCTTTTGGCATGTGCGGTTCGCACCTGATTTAAAAGTTTCTCCGAGAACACCGGTCTGTTGATGTCAATAAATTCCTTCTGTTTTTTACAACTCGCATCCAAATTGAGATTGAAAGGTTCGTAATCGATTTCAAATTCAGTCAGTTCGTGTCCGAGATCCCGCAGTGATTCATAGAGATTCGCGCGCCATAGTTTAGTAACCACTGTGTTACGATCCAGGGCGTAGTCAGGGGCAGCGTAAAAAATGTGCATGGAACCACTCCAGTCTTTATTCAAGCTGCCCGACGGGTACTATTTGCGGATGGTGTTGTCGATATCTGAGCATCTCTTTTCAATATTTTATCCCGTGCCGATCGACGATATTCGCGCATGATCGTGCGATAGGTTCCTAATCTTTGCAGCCAATCGCACCAAAGCACGGAAATATGCAATTGCCATTTGTCTTGTCGCGTAAACCCGGCAAAGCCTCGAATCATCCAGTGAATAGTCGACCAATAAACCCTGTACTGCTGCATCTGTTCCCGAAGAAAGGCAATCTTTTGATCTCGTGTTTCATGATGATGCCTTGGCTTTTCGCTACCAAGACGCTTGTGAAAGAGAAGACGGTCTGACAACTGTAAACTTCCGAGCGAAAGCAACCGAAATACAGTGAGCATATCACCGCCCCAATACCGACCGCTCCAAAGATAACAACCTTTCGCCTCCTGCAATATTTCACGACGCATAAGCCCCATCAGCAAATTCCCCTTACCTCGATTCCCCGGATGGAGAATATAGCGATGAAGCGTTTGCTTGCGACTCGGACCGATGACGTCTCTTAAATCGTATTGTTTGACAGATTTTGCATCCATATCAATGTTGTCGAAGCGACAAAACGCCAAGGAGGCACCCGGATCGCTTTC
Source organism: Pirellulales bacterium (assembly GCA_029245145.1). GTDB lineage: Bacteria > Planctomycetota > Planctomycetia > Pirellulales > UBA7805 > UBA7805. The sequence goes on from JAQWPY010000027.1 coordinate 2,365, forward strand.
GAGCAGGCTCACAAGTTCCGCGATGAACTCAGACTCCCAGAGATCATCGTGGGCAGCCCACATGAAAAATTTGCCGCGGGAAGCTGAAAAGGCCCGCTGAAAATTTGCTGCGGGCCCTTCATTCACGGCGCTGCGAATATAAGAGATTCTCGCATCTTGCGCGGCGTATTTTTGCGCGATCTTTTGTGTGCCATCGGTGGACGCGTTGTCGCTGATGATTATTTCAAAATCAGTGAACGTCTGCGAAAGCAAGGAATCCATGGCTTGCGGCAATAAGGCTTCGCCATTGAATACAGGCAATCCAATGCTCACGCTCGGGGTGGTGGAAGAGAAGCCCTCGCCATTATCACTTTTATCATCATGCAATAGCATTCAACTTTTCGCCTTCGATTTGCCAACTTTCCAATGGTTACCTTGTGAGATAAGGTCCCTCACTGTCCGCAACCTCACAAATTCATCCCGGTCCTAACCGGCCTTTTTTCTTCGGTACGATCGCATACCGGTTGTGTAAACCGCAGCATCGTAGACATTCTCGATATTTAGTGCTCGACAGTGAATCACTTGGTCTCCAGTCGGCCTGCGCCCGGGACGACGCTTTCGGTACAGGGCGTGCCGTACAGGCGTGGACCATAGTTTTAAATTGCGCCATCCGCTTCGCAGCAATGTGTTACGAGATTGCTGCTTTGATCGATAATGTTTGATTTGACGGCGAATTACCGGATGGCAGTTTTCTATATATTCGTCGATAGCAGCGTTGATCTGATCTTTTGCCACACTATCCGGAAAAGCATCTGCATCGCGGTAACAGAACTTCACGTATTGTTCAACGTTTACACGCGAGAAAGGGTCTGCATCGCCCCTGGTCTTGCGCGCCTTGAGCATCGCATCGAGGATGCCCGTTGTGAGCAAGGGAGGATCACTATGGATGACTCCCGGAAACAACTCTTCATCTTTTGCCCGATAAAATTTCCTCGACGATTCGGTGTCGGTCACCATCGATGCCCCGTTGCTGTCGGAAGAAAATCCCGCAACAAACATGGGCTGATTCATCGTATAAATCTGAGGCACCTGACTACCGAGAAAAATGGCGGCATAGACATCCGGAAAGAATGAAGAAAACACCGATCCGTATCGAGCGATCACTTCCTGCAGAAAATCTCGCTTGCAAAATGAGTTCATCCCCGTCGGCAAGCGTGCGTAGTCCAGCGATGAAAATGCTTCGTCGATCAACCGGTCGGCCCTCGTGAGTCCATCCGAAAACGCATAGTTGGTCACTATCATTTGATCCCGCATTTGCACGTGCGGGCTAGATGGCCAATGATATTGTGTCGACTGAAACGTCAGCACCGGCGTAATCTCTTGCTGAAGAATCCGGTAACTCTCAGACAGCAGATCGAGGCAGTAACCGTCATCGGTCGCAAGGATACCGACATACTTTCCGCGAGCATGCGCTAACGCAAAGTTCCAACTATCGGTCATCGGCAAATGTCGGTCGGTGCGAACGTATCGAACTCGACCCGTCGACAGCGAATCGATAACTGCTGGAATATTGTCGGTTGAGCAATTATCAGAAACAATAATTTCAAAATTGTCGGCCTCAAAATCTTGATCCAGACAAGTCCGAAGCGTGTGGAACAATTCTCTTCCTCTATTCCACGCGGGAATGACAATTGAAAAAAAAGGAGATTTAGCCATCATGCTTCATTACCCTTGCGTGAATCAAAAATTGATTCCTTCTGTAATCAACCTCATACTGAAATATCAATCGGATGTGCCGAGTTGATAATAGAAATCATTCTTCAAACAGGTTGATTAAAAATACGTCCTTAAAAACTGAGGAGTTCCTCACTTGCGTTTTAGAAAACAATTGGGCCAATAGGTTACGCGTTCGTTGATCATTCCCTCATTAAATGAATGCTTCGGTTCTTCCAGTACAAACTCGGGATGATCTTGAAGAAAATCTCGCACTGCGGTTTGCGGATTATTAATATCCCAATCGGGATCGGTTCGCGGCGCACCGACGACATCCTGCATAATGCCGTCCATCGCAACGATGTATGATCCGGGTGTAACGAGCGGCCCATAGGCGAGCAACTCTTGCATGACATGATCGCGTGAGTGATTGCTGTCGAGCAATACAAGGACCGAGTCACCGGGATGCACTTGATCCTTAACCTGACTCACAATATCGTCCGCTATCGAGTTGCCTTCAATCATCGTAATCCGCTGCGAGAGGGGATGCGCCTCGATCGCTTCGCGATTCTTCGGCCGAATCTCGATATCCACCGCAACGACTCGCCCCTTGCCCATCATCTGGCACAGGCTCGCTGAAAAGACTAACGAACCGCCATGTGCGATCCCTGTTTCTATAATTACATCCGGACGAATGGCATAAATCACTTCCTGAAGACGAATCATATCATCCGGTAGTTGAATAATCGGCCGACCGAGCCAGGTAAACCCATACACATATTTTGTATCCCACCCGATACGAAGCCATGCCTTCGAAATCTCGCGAAATGCTTCCGCACTTGCAAACGGATATTCGTGCCGATGACCCTCATCGTCAGTTACCTCAATAACATTTTTTTCATAATCAACGATCATGCTGCCGTCCTATAATGCTCTCGCACTCGCTTCACGAGTAGCGGGAGTTGTTCAAATACGCTACTGCTTTTGAAATTCAGTTCCTGCTGAATCCGTTCGACACAGATGCGAGGAAAACAATGACGCTTGGCGTTGCCGGACACCGTCACCTCTGCATCGGTAAGTTCTTTCAGTCGGTCAATGATTTGCTCGTGCGAAATATTTTTCCCCGAAGCAACGTTGTAAATTGCATGGCGACCGTAGGGCCCCAGGTGCAGTAGGGCATCCACAACAAATCTCGCGTCAACATAATCTTTCACTGAAGTTAAAGATTGCTCTAAATGCATACGACCACGACACACACATTCTTGGAGCAGGCGCGAAAGAAAATTTCCTGAAGTGAAGTCGGTGCCCACAACATTCGATAGTCGCGCAATCCGTATGCGACCGTCTTGTTGCAGAAGCAAATTTTCGCCAAGTATCTTCGAAATATTGTAAATGTCTTCCGGATTTTCCGGCGAAACAACCAAAGGGCTTTCTTCATGCGCAACAGCAGCGGTGAGGTGCCGATAGACTCGCGTTGAGGAAAGATAGGTAAAGGAATCGAAGTTTGTTTGTCGAAGCACTCGCTGAAGGTATGTCACATGTGCATCAATCGT
>JAQWPY010000026.1 GCA_029245145.1 Pirellulales bacterium
GGACCGAGGGTGCCAAATTATTCGGCGTGGACTGGCGCAAACAGAAAATTGTCTGGACGTATCAAAATCCACGGAAAAAAATTTCGTACCGCTCAAGTCCGGCAGTGACGGCCGATGCGGTTGTGATCGGGGGCCGGAATCAACTTGTAGAAAAAATCAACCGGACTGACGGTTCGCTCCTCTGGTCGTTTCGCACGAAGGGCCGCGTGGACTGCTCACCGGTAATCGCCGGGAAGCGGGTGTTTGTGGGATCTACCGATGGACGTCTGTACGGACTCGATCTGGAAAATGGTGATCTGCTATGGTCGTTCGACGCCGGTTCCGGATTCACGGCATCTCCGGCGGTTGCAAATGGCCGCCTCGTGATCGGCGATGCAGACGGCACACTCTACTGCTTCGGGAAAAAATAAAAAACCGAGCCGTCCGACTCGAAGAGAGAAAAACGAACTCATGGTAGACGATGGAATAAAAACGGATGTAGGAAGCTATTTTATTTCCAACTATCCTCCGTTCTCACGATGGAACGCCGAGAATCTTTGCGAGGTGGAATCGGCCCTGCAAGCTGAGGCGCAACAACAACCGCTGGGGTTCTATCTCCATATTCCCTTTTGCCGGAAGCGATGCAAGTTTTGCTACTTCAAGGTTTTCACGGAAAAAAACAGCCGGCAGATCGAAGAATATCTTGGCGCACTTTGTCGCGAGGTCGAACTGATCGGGCAACTGCCGGTACTCCAAGGTCGCCCCTTTCGCTTCGTTTATTTCGGAGGAGGTACACCTTCATTCCTCAGTAGCAAACAACTCATTTCGCTTGTCGATCGGATGCGAAAACATGTGGGTTGGGAAGAGGCGGAAGAGGTCACCTTCGAATGCGAACCGGGAACGCTTTCGGCACCCAAAATCCAGACGCTGAAAGATCTCGGCGTGACACGACTGAGCCTTGGTATCGAGAATTTTTCCGACGGCGTGCTATCCGAAAATGGACGTGCCCACTTATCGGCAGAAGTTTACCGTTCTTGGGAGTGGATTGAAGCGGCCCAGTTTCAAAGCGTGAATATCGACCTGATTGCCGGCATGGTGGGTGAAACTTCCGACAACTGGCACGATTGTATCCGCCGCACAATCGAACTTGCTCCGGACAGTGTCACGATCTATCAGATGGAACTGCCCTTCAACACCGTCTACTCCCGTGACATCGTCGCGGGTGCTGAGGAGGTTCCGGTGGCCGACTGGCCACAGAAACGAGCGTGGGTTGCAGAGGCCTTTTCCGCGATTGAAGCGGCGGGGTACAGCGTGTCGAGTGGTTATACGCTGGTGCGCGATCCGCAACGAGTCAAATTCCAATATCGCGATCACCTCTGGCGAGGCAGCGATTTGATTGCCAGCGGTATTTCCAGCTTCGGACACATTGCCGGCGTACACTACCAGAACAAACCGGAGTGGGAAGACTACGTGGGAACGCTGGAACAAGGCACGCTTCCCCTCGGTCGCGCGCTGCGACCGACGCCTCATCAAGCCTTGATTCGAGAAATGGTTTTACAACTCAAAACGGGCCGAATCGATGCCAGCTATTTCGCAGACAAGTTTTCTGCCGACATTCTGACGGAGTGGAAACCGGTATGGGATCAATATCGGGACGAAGGATACCTGGACGTGGAAGGCTCTCACGTGATGCTCTCCCGTAGCGGATTGCTGCGGGTCGATAGTCTGCTTCCCGCCTTCTTCGAACCGGAGCATCAGGGGATCCGCTACACATGAACCTCGTTTTTAAAATGGGCGAATACGAGGCCAACTTCCCCGCCGATCGCAAGTACGCGCCAAACCACATGTGGGCACTCGGAACCGAAGGATCGTGGCGATTCGGTTTTTCCGCGTATGCAGTTCGTTTATTGCAGGACGTCTATTTTTTGGATTGGGAAGTCGCACCGGGCATGCAGGTCGAACAGGGGAAACACATCGGAGACATCGAAAGCAGCAAGGCCGAAAGCACGCTCCACGCACCCCTCGCTGGCACGATCACCTCGATCAACGCACAGTTGCTCCAAGATCCTTCGGCAATCAACGTCGACAAGTACGGTGAGGGATGGCTGTTCGAAATGGACGCCAGTGGTGATGCGCTTCTCGAACCGACCGCCTACCTTGAACATCTGGAGGATGTCTGGGAAGTGACGCAGAAAACAATCAAGGGGCAATTCAACCAGTGATCGCTCAAACAGATCACATCGAAGACCGTTGCCAGCGACAAAAAAACCGGTAGGATGAGTGTGGTCGCATCGGCGGCGCGGTTTACTTGCTCTTCCACCCTGCCCCTCGAAATACGCGAGTCTTGCCCCATGGCCAAACGCGTTGCCGTTGTCGTTTCTCAAGGTCAGAGTCACCATCCTGCGAAGCGGCAGTTGGAAGAGGAAATCGTTGCCTCACTGTTGGGCGAGAGTTCCGTGGATGTCACGGTCATTCCCCACCTTTACGACCTGAAACCCGACGGATCGGCCATCCTCTGCCTCCAGGGAATTGCGCAGGAACTGATCGTACTTTCCTGGATGTTCCCCAGAGCCACGCGATGGATCCTCGGTCGCTATGGCGTACTCGGCCAGGAGGGCGCATCGCTACTCGACCAACCGTCGGACGATGCGGAAGACGAGGAAGCTGAAATTCCCGAACCGAGTGCGGAACTGCAAGACGCCTTGCCGCGGGTCATCGAATCGATCGAGATTCCAAAGCGAAAAATTTATTGTTTGAACCTAGCCAACGCGAAGGAGCCTTCCGTTTTCGTCGATGAAATTCGGCGAATCGTCACAGAGGCGCAAGTTCAGCCGCTGCAGCCGATTGACTGGCTTCAGGGAAAACCGAAGCCTGAGCAAGTCAAACGCATGCTCGACCCTGCCCCCGGCAATGTCGAACATCAGGGAAGCGGCAATGGATCGGTAACCGATCCGCAGCACGACCCGGCCAACGTTATCGAAGAAACAACGGAGCGGCGCTGGTACCCGGTGATCGACATGAGCCGGTGCACGAACTGTATGGAATGCATCGATTTCTGTCTCTTCGGCGTCTACGGGATCGACCAGGCAGATACCATTTTGGTCGAGCAGCCGGACAACTGCCGCAAGGGGTGTCCCGCCTGCTCGCGGGTTTGCCCCGAAAATGCCATTTTGTTTCCTCAGCACAAAACACCCGCGATTGCAGGCAGTGGAGATGCGACCGAGGCAATTAAAATTGACCTTTCCAAACTGTTCGGATCCCCCGACGTCGATGCCGTCGAAATGGCCGTACGCGAGCGCGACGAACAACTGCTTATCGCTGGACGTGAAACGGTCGGAGATGCAGTCGGAATCGCATCTCGCAGTGCGAGTCATGCAGCGGGCGATGCCGATGACTTGGACCGCCTGATCGATCAGCTCGATGCGCTCGATCTTTAACTTGCATCGGATGTCATCTCCGTGACATCCACCCGCGCAGTGCTTTGGTGCAGAGGCAAGCCATCGTCATAGGCACCGAAATCCTGGAACCAGTGTTTTTTCGCCAAACGATACAGTCGATTGCGCTCCGGTATTTCGTGTCCCGGATCCCACTGTGAAGATCGCGGTTGCATTTCGGCCAGTTCCTCGGCGGCAGTTCCTCGCGCTGTGCTGTCGCGGGCTTGATGCTTGTCTACCAGCTCGGCAATCAGGTCCGGCCGCTCCAGGACAATACATCCACGCGTCGAATGAGAGGCGAGCTTTCGAAAGTCGCGAAGGAAAGCCGAGCCGTTGAATAGGTCCCAGAGCGATTTCTTTTCTTCTACCGATTCGGTGGCAAACTGGACGATCGGACACGGTTCCACGTCGCCCCAAGGCCCGATGTGATGACTGATACCCGTTGCTGCAGGACAAAGTGCTTGCCCCTGGTGGTCATAGTAGGCATCGATCACCGCGATCGGCTTCTCGGCCCGCGTGTCCACGACAAACTGCCGAACCCGCCGCTGCTGCTCGGGGGTCAGGGCAAGGGCAGGCTCCGCGTCGGGACCGACCGGGCGGTAAGTGTGAAACCACACGTACATGACCCCCAGATCGATCAGTCGGTCGACCCAAGCATCATTGACTAAATCATCTATATTAGTCTGACAGACACTGGTGGCGACGCCGGTCAACAACTTGTTCCGAATACAGTTTTCCAAACCCACCATGGTCTTGGAAAGGACGTTGGGTTTCCCTCGCCGCTGGTCGCTCACGATCTCGGTTCCCTCAACGCTGATCAGCGGGGTCACATTCCCCATTTCGCGTAGCTGGAGGGCGACTTAATCGGTAATGAAATGACCGTTGGTGAAGACCTGAAAGTATGCGTCTGGGTGATGCGAGAGAATCGTTAGCAAATCGGGATGCATAAACGGTTCGCCGCCGAGGATACCAAAAAAACTGTTGCCTAACTTTTTAGCTTCAGAAATGACACGGTCGACGGTTTCGACTGAGAGCGCCTGCTGCGGCGCGGCGACATCGACCCAGCAACCCTGGCAGCGAAGATTACAACTATTAACGATGGAGAGATACAGGAAGGGTGGAAAATACTCTCCGCGCCGTAGCCGGCTTTTGAAACGCTGGACCGAACGGATTCCCTTGTACCCCATGTTCCAAGCAAACTTCCAGACGAGCCGCTTATCGGTTTCTCGCCACACGCGTTTGGCCATCTGGAGATACATTGGACAATAGGTCAAACAGGATGATTTTCTACGAATGGGGCGCCCGCAGCCATGCAGAGCGAACCGACTCACCCGATTATACCGATTGCTCCGAGAGGCGTCAGGGATCGTCCAGTTCGCTCTCTCGACACTGTCGCACCCACGGTTTAGAGTGGAGGGAACCTGGGAACTCTCTCGTCCCCTTCACCACACACGTTGTACGCTGAGTCGGCAAAGATGGTCGAACGTCTGCAAACCGCCTATAAGTCCGTAGCGGCCGATTTAATGGCTGCCTCGCACTCGTCCGGATACTGGCCGGGCCGACTCTCGAGCTCTCCGCTGGCAACGGCGACCGCCGTGAGTGGCCTGGTCTGCTGTGAATTGGAAATGCAACGAAAAAACTGTCTTCAAAAAGAGTGGTCGGAAAAGATACAACTCCTCATCTTTTCGGGGCTTCACTATCTGGCGAAGCATCAAAATGAAGATGGCGGCTGGGGCGACACCGACCGCAGTCATTCAAACATTGCGACGACGCTGCTCGTACGTTCCGCTTTTCAAATGGCCGGTGCTCCGGCGCACCCCGAAGACATGCTCCCCCGGGCGGATGCCTATATTGCGCGCGAAGGAAATATTCGCGGACTGAGAAAACGGTACGGGAAGGACAAAACATTTGCCGCGCCAATCCTGGCGAACATGGCGATCGCCGGCCTGACGGAGTGGAAAAATGTGCCCTCGCTTCCCTTCGAGTGGGCCTGTCTGCCACAGTCGACCTATCGGTTTCTTCGCCTTCCGGTCGTCAGCTATGCGATTCCCGCGCTGGTTGCCGTGGGGCTGGCCCGGTTCCGCAACGCCACTCCCTACAATCCGATCTCTCGCTACGTGCGAAAAAAGTGTATTACCAAGGGACTTCGATTAGTCCGCGAGATGCAACCTGAGAGCGGTGGTTTTCTCGAAGCAATCCCACTTACGAGTTTTGTCGCGATGTGTCTTTCCTCGGCCGGCCATGCAGATCATCCGGTCGTCGCATCAGCCATCGAATTTATTGCAAATTCGGTTCGGGATGACGGCAGTTGGCCGATCGACACGAATCTATCGGTTTGGAACACGAGCTTGAGCGTCTCTGCTTTGAGTGACGAGGAAGAGCTCCCTGCCGCTTCGATTCGCGACTGGCTACTGGCCCGGCAACAGACGCAAGAGCATCGCTACACGGCCGCTTCCCCCGGGGGCTGGTCCTGGACCGAAAGAAGCGGCGGGGTCCCCGATGTCGACGACACCTCGGGTGCCCTGCTCGCCTTGAGAAAACTGATTGAAAGGCAACAAACCGATCCTCGCGGCGAAGAATCAACGCCGCCGGTTTGGAAGGCGCCGCTCGACGACGACACCCGCGAGCACGTCCATCTGGCCGCTCATTTAGGTACCGGTTGGTTGCTCGATGTTCAAAACGATAATGGGGGTTGGCCGACTTTTTGTCGCGGCTGGGGAAAGTTACCGTTCGATCGCAGCGGGACCGACCTCACCGCGCACGCAATCCGGGCACTGTCGCGTTGGAGCGACCTGGAGCGTTCCGCCACCCCGGAGGCATCATCTGCGGAACCGACCGTTAACTCGCGAGTCGAGGATGCGATTGCACGAGGATTCGAATTTCTCGAAGCGGCACAACACGAGGATGGGCGATGGCTGCCACTGTGGTTTGGAAATCAGGCTCAGGCGGACCAAAGCAACCCGATTTATGGTACGGCACGCGTTCTGATGGCCTACCGCGATACCGACCGACTCCAGAGCCCCGCTGCCCGACGCGGTTGGGACTGGCTCCTCTCGGCTCAGGATCTCGGGGGTGGCTGGGGCGGAAGCGGTCGTCATATTGCCAAGGGGCAGCCGCACGAACCCTCAAGCATCGAGGAAACCTCACTAGCGCTCGAAGCCTTGCTCAGCGATCCCAAACTGAAAAGCGATGCCTCGGTGCAACACATGATTCGTAAAGGACTTGCATGGCTTACCGATAGCATCGAACGCGGCTCGCACGAAGAAGCGTCTCCGATCGGGCTCTACTTTGCGAAGCTCTGGTATTATGAGAGACTGTATCCGCTGATATTTGCAACCTCCGCACTTGCCCGTGCGATCCAAGTGTTTTCCACCGAACCCCAAATCCAGTCCGCCGAAAGTAGCGGCCGTGTACTGGAAAAAACAGGCCGCTGAGAGATACATTGAGCGACACCTTGGTACCGACGTCAACCGAAGCGGGGGCGGCATCCGCCGGCAATCGCCAGAGGCGGCGGAAGACGAGCCACCTGAAGACGGTTCCGCCTACGCGGCAACTGCGTGATCAGATTCGACAGCGGTGTCAGTCTCTTGCCGCAGCCCTCGACAAATCGTCCCCGCTCAGCAAGGAAAAGCTCGAGGAACTCGCCCGCCAAATCCTCAGCGAACTCTCGCAGCCTGAAGGCTATGTTGGTTGGACAATGGTGCTGCTCAGCTCAGAATTCTGGCGGGAGCAAGTCGCGGCAACGCCCTATTCCCGTCGCCTCCTCCTCCTGCCCCACTGCCTCAAGCATGCCGAGGGATGTCCGGCGGACTACGACGAATTCGGACTCGATTGTCGTCAGTGCGGTGCCTGTAGCATCGCCGATTTTCGCGCACGGGCGGAAGATCTTGGCTACAAGGTGCTCGTGGCGGAAGGATCGCCCATCGTGCTGAAAATAATCATTGGCGGATACGTCGATGCGATACTCGGTGTTGCCTGCCTGAATGTTCTGGAAAAAGCCATCGATAAAATTCTGCTCGCAGGGATACCCTGTATGGCAGTTCCGCTGCACTCAAGTGACTGTCGCAACACGTCGGTCGATGAGGACTGGGTCTCTGAAATGATCCACATCGAGCAGCAGACAAAACCGGTGCAAACGCGAAGTTATGTCCATTTGATGCGGGCTGCCGGTGATCTCTTCAAGGCAGAGCAGTTGGAAAGATTGGCGCCCCGCTTGCGTGACGGTAAAACCGCCAACGATCAAAGCAAACCGCAAGTCGATGAAAGCGATCCGATCGCATGCACCGAAGCGATCGCCCATGACTTCCTCGCCCGCGGTGGCAAACATTCGAGACCCTTTATCACATTAGCAACCTACGATGCGATGCGAGGCGGAGAAGCCACTTTGGCCGACGGGGCGACCCATTGCGAAGCATTTCCGGATGAGGTGAGAAGAACCGCTCTATCGATCGAGACCTTTCACAAAGCGTCACTCGTACACGACGATATCGAGGACGAAGATATGTTTCGCTACGGAAGCGAAACCCTCCATCGGCAATACGGTACGGCAACGGCGATCAACGTGGGCGATTATTTGATCGGTCTCGGTTATCGGTTGGTGAGCAGGGATGCAGTGTCCTTCGGCCATCAGGTAGCTGCCGAGTTAACCGAGGTCCTCTCCGAAGCGCATATGCGACTCTCCGAAGGCCAGGGTGCCGAACTGATGTGGCGGGAACGACGACAGCGACATCTGCAACCGCTTGATGCCTTGAAAATCTATGCCCTCAAAACGGCCCCTGCCTTCGAAGCAGCCCTCCTGTCGGGTTTGCGACTGGCGGGACCGATTGATACGTACCGAAAACCGATTCGACAATTTGCCAGGCATCTCGGGGTCGCTTTCCAGATCCTTAACGATCTGAAAGATTGGTCCGGGGACGAAGATAATAAGCTCGCGAGCCAGACCGACGTGCTCGGGGGCCGACCGACCGTTCTCTGGGCACTTGCGCTTGAATCGCTCGGCGACGAGGAACAGGCGGAACTCTTCCGATTCCTCGACGAAGATCCTACGCAGGAAAAGCTCCTATTGCGGATCGGAGAGTTGTATCGAAAAACGGAAGTCTTCGAAAAGGCAGCCCGATTGATCGACAAGTATCAGCAACGAGCGGAAGAAATTGCCGATCAGATGGAGGTCGAAAACTTTCGCAAACTTCTCTACTACCTGATCGATACAGTTTTGGATCGAGGGGACATGCCCAACTTCGATCCCGACCTCGTCCAACTCCGTGCCGATGTCTCTTCCTGATCGCCCATTGCCCAGATTACTGGACCTCTTCTACGACGATCCGTCGGTCTGCGGGCGTTTCGATGCGGTCGAGGGCCACGATGTACCCACTGCTTATCGTCGGATGCTGGTGCACGAGGAGCATATGACAGTGGCGATGGAAGCGCACCATGAGAGTATGGTCGACGTGGACGTGCTGGAGGAGCACAAGGCAGAGGATACCTACGCGAGAAAAATTCTATTGCGACGTGAGAAAGATCGTGCGGTCGTTCAGTTTGGATTGTTATGCGTGAATCTTGCCCTGCTGGAAGACGCCGTGCGGGATGAGATTCTCGACCAGAGGCGACCGCTGGGACGCATCTTAGTGAGGCACAATGTGATGCGCTCAGTCAGCCTGATCGGCCTTTGGCACGTGTCCATGGGAGCGGAGCTCAAAACGTTCTTTTCGTCTACAGAGGCACAAGCGACCTTTGGCCGGACAGCCAGTATAGAACTCGACGGGAAAAAAGCGGTCGAAGTTCTCGAAATTGTCGCGCCCGAGTGAAAATTCTATACTGTTCAGAGAGCCTTTCGCTTCCTATAGCCATGGGGAAATCTGTTCACAGCGGGCCCTTCGTATGAAACGTGAATCTTTCGACTGTGTCGTTCTCGGGGCGGGCCCTGCCGGTACGGCGGCCGCGGCGCTGGTGTCCGACGCCGGTTTTCGCACACTGTTGGTCGAACGCGACGCGATGCCCCGCTTCCATGTGGGCGAATCTCTGATGCCCGAAACCTATTGGCCGCTGAAGCGTCTGGGCGTGCTTGAGCGACTCAAAACGAGTCGGCACACCCCAAAACACAGTGTGCAATTTATCAACCATCGAGGCCAGGAATCGGCTCCGTTCTATTTTCACCAGCACGATCCGCGGGATTGCTCGCAGACTTGGCAAGTGGTCCGCGGCGATTTCGATCAGATGCTGTTTGAAAATGCTGCGGAAAAGGGAGCCGATTGTCGCGACCGGACGCGGGTGGCGGAGGTCCTCTTTGAGGACGATTCCCAAACGGCTTGCGGCGTGCGTTTGGTCGATGCCGACGGGCAAACCAGCGAAGTGACAAGCCGGGTGGTGATGGATGCGACAGGACAGCAATCGATCATCGCCAATCGGCTCGGCATCCGCCGTGAAAATCCCGATATGAAGAAAGGGGCGATCTGGAGTTACTATCGCGGCGCGCGGCGCGGAGAGGGGTTGGATGCGGGAGCGACCGTGATCCTTCATACTGCCAACAAGGACTCTTGGTTCTGGTTCATCCCGCTCGCAGACGGGATCACGAGCGTGGGGGTCGTGGGAGACACGAGCTACCTCTTTGCCGCGAGGCAGACACCGGAAGAGATTTTCGCGAGGGAACTGGCACTCTGCCCCGCTTTGTGCGAGCGACTCGAGGCGAGTGAGCGAGTGGAACCTTTTCGGGTTGCCCGCGAATTCTCCTACAAGTCGACTCAGGCAGCCGGGAATGGCTGGGTGTTGATCGGAGACGCTTACGGCTTCATCGATCCGGTGTATTCCTCGGGCGTTTATTTTGCGCTCAAAATGGGCGAGATGGCAGCCGACTGCGTGAGCGAGGGATTGAAATCGGGAGTCACCACAGGGTCACAATTGGGTGGATGGTCCCGCGAATTTGATGCGGCCGCCACTCATATGAGGAAACTGGTTTCCGCGTTCTATACGCCTCAGTTCAGCATCGGTAAATTCATAAAAGCCCACCCCGAACATCGGGGGAATCTCACCGATCTGCTGATCGGCCGGGTCTTTCATCCCGAAGCGGGACGAATTTTCGAAGACATGGACAAGTGGCTCGCGGCTGCCGACTCCTCTGAGACGGTGTAGATCCTCTGAGACGGTGTAGAAAATTCGCCTTTCGCCCTCGCGTGCCTTCACTCACCCCATCGTCACGGGGCACCTGGTCGGGTGGTCGGGTACCCGGACCGCTGTCTCTGCTTGCGTTGCGAGAAGATTCAGCACCTGACTTCAAGAAATAACGGGTAGGTAAAATTTACCGCCTGGGCAAATCTTACACTTTCTCGGAATCGCATTTGATTTACGCCGTGCGGACTCCGATGAATATTCTCGTAGCCTGGATTCTACTGATCTTTATGGCAGGGTTCCCGGCACCAATCACACCCGCATTTCATCCCACCCGTATTTTCGGAGTTACCTCTCCCATGGTCACTTACAAAACAATTTGTCGTTCAATGGCTTTCTTGGCCCTGACGAGCATAGTCGTGGGGCACCCAGCCCATCTGATGGCTGCTGCTCCGACCGGCCAGGCGAAAGTCATTGATGTCGCTCTACATGGACAAAATGAGCTTCATGGTCGAATTCTCGATGCCGAAGGCAAGGCCGCATCCGGTACCGTTGTCGTACTGACCGACGGGCAGAATGTCCCGCTCGTACGAACCGTCTCCGATGAAGAAGGCCGTTTTGCGTTCGGCCAAGTACCTGCCGGCACGGCGGTGCTCTATGCCGGACAAACCCAGACGCACATGCGAACCTGGACAACCGGAACCGCGCCACCCAAGGCATCGCAGGAAGTCGTCATCGACCAATCTCAGCCCGTCGTGCGAGGCCAGTTCGGTGGGATTGACGCTCGCTCCGCAGCGATCTTGACTGCCTGGGGCGTTGCACTTGGTGTCGGTGTCTTCTACGGAATCTACGGCGATACCAATTCGTAAAGCGTTTACGATTTTCGAAAAAAGTGACCATTAAAAACCCGGCTCCCCCAAGGGGCCGGGTTTTTTTTTGCTACAAACCGCAGGCGCTTTCCGGTGCCCCCTTGTGCGAACTGCAACTGGCGGCCTACCGTGTGCCCTACGACGTCGAGAAACGTTCCTCCGGGAAACGGATGATGAAAAAATTGTGTATGTGGTGCTGCGTGGCGCTGCTTCTGATCTTTCATCAGGATAACTGGTTCTGGACCGACGGCACACTCGTTTTCGGTTTTCTGCCCATCGGCCTGCTCTATCACGCCGGCATCTCCTTGGCCGCCGCCGGCCTTTGGTTTACCGCCATCTGCGTCATCTGGCCCAAGGATGTCGAATATAGCGAAAACGAGTTGGCGGAAGGTTCGCTCGGTAAGGAGGCAGAGCTGTAATGCAACCGGCGTTCCACGAGCAATTCGGCGAGTTGATCATTATCGGCTTGTACTTGATGCTGTTACTGGGCCTGGGCCTGTCGGCCAGTCGGTTCTTCAAGGGAACGCGCAAGGACTATTTACTGGCGAGTCACTCGATCGGGCCCTTTCTACTGCTGATGTCGCTCTTTGGAACGACGATGACCGCCTTTGCCCTGGTCGGATCCTCCGGAGAAGCATTTAAGGCAGGCATTGGCGTCTATGGGATGCTTGCCTCATCGAGTGGGATTATCCATTCACTCTGCTTTTTTCTCATTGGAATCAAGCTCTGGTCGTTAGGCAGACGGCATGGCTACACGACGCAAATTCAGTTCTTTCGCGACCGACTGGAAAGTGATCGGATCGGCCTCTTGCTCTTTCCGATTCTGGTCGGCTTGGTGATTCCCTATCTGCTGATCGGTGTGATCGCCAGCGGCACAGTGATTCAAACGATGACCTCCGGCGCATTCCCGGAGTTGTTTCGCACCGACAACCCCGCGACGAGCGGTGGGGTTCCCAATTGGCTCGGATCGTTGGCCACCTGCCTTGTCGTGCTTGCCTACGTTTTTTTTGGTGGCATGCGGGGTACCGCCTGGGCGAATGCTTTCCAGACTATTGTATTTATGGTCTTGGGTATTCTGGCGTTTCACGTCATCGCAACCCGCCTCGGCGGGGAGGAAACGCTACTGGAAAATCTCCGCAAGGTCACGGCGGGTGTTCCCGAAAATAAGATCACGCGGATCGACATGTCGAAGATGAAATTCTTCACCTACCTGCTCGTTCCTCTATCGGTCGGAATGTTTCCGCATCTCTTTCAGCACTGGCTCACGGCAAGGAGTGCCAGCAGTTTTAAGTTACCGATCGTCGCTCATCCCGTTTTCATCATGATTGTCTGGGTGCCATGCGTGCTGATCGGCATCTGGGCAGCCTCAGATCTCATTCCGGCAAAACCTCCCCTCCCCTCCAACCCGAATGCGATTCTGCCATTTCTTGTGAAGACCCAAACGGGGCCACTGCTGGGTGGATTGCTGGCCGCTGGAATACTTGCGGCCATTATGTCGTCGCTAGATAGCCAATTTCTCTGCCTCGGCACGATCTTCAGTAATGACATTGTCACGCACTATTACGGCCGGGAGCGACTGAGCGACCGGAGCCAAGTGATTCTGGCGCGGGTTTTTATTGTGGCCATTGTGGCCATCACCTACCTGCTAAGCCTCTTTCCGCAGCGAGGCGTGTTCGGTCTCGGGGTCTGGTGCTTCAGCGGTTTCGCCAGTCTATTCCCCCTCGTTTTCGCTTCCCTCTACTGGCGACGGCTTTCCAAGGCAGGCGCGTACGCCTCGATTCTGACAACGATCGCCGTCTGGAGCGTCCTTTTTTGGCGTTCTGATTTCGGGGGTGACCGCGAGTATGCGGTCGAAATTTTCGGATTCGAAACGATGCCGGTGGCCACCATTTTTGTCTGCTCCCTACTGGCAATGATCCTGGTCTCGCTCTGCTCGAAACCTCCCTCCGAGAAGACGCTGGGGAAGTTTTTTTCGACCATTTCCCACCCTGAGGGTGGCTTGCAGATGGGCCGCAAATGACCGAGAATGTCTGATTCAGGGGCGAGCGCTAAAAGGCTCGTCGATCGGTTCTTTTGATTGTCGATGAAGAGACTTGAAATTTCATGCCCAAATTTGCTCCCAAAGGTCGACCACGCCGCGCCAAGGCAAAACCAAAAACCCCTAAGAAGGATCCGATTCTTACCGAGGGCGTAAGGCCGCATCCGTTGCACATCGACTACAAGGATCTCGAACTGCTGGCAAAGTTGACAAATCGTCACGGACGCATTGTCGGTCGGCGGAAAAGTGGATGTGGAGCGGTGAGCCAGAGTGCGGTCGCGCAGGCGATCAAACGGGCCCGTTTCATGGCCCTCATGCCCTACACGGGCGATTGATCAACGCCCGGTGGTAGCGGGTCGGCGATCGCTTCTACAGCACGCGCTCCGATAAGGTGACAATGATGGCTTATTCCCGCTCGCTTTCTATCCTGGTTCTCTTGTTTGTCGGCACCATCATCGGTTGCCAGAAACCCGAAGGGTCGGACACCGGGAACGATTCTCCGCCCACCGACATGCTCTTTGCGTTTGAGGGATATCCTCTCCACGCTGCGATCCGTGCCAATCCGGGCGACGGAAGACTGGTAATCAAAACGCTAGGTCCCGACGCTGCCACGATCCAACCGATCGAGGCACAACAGATCAAGCTGGCGATGAAACATGGAAGTCACATCGATAAATTCACTTTCAAGGCAATCCAGCAAGCGGGAGAGCCCGCCAACCTGTCGAGTACCTTTGAGGCCAACAGTCGCCATTTGGCCAAGGCGTTGGCAGGGAAGGCAGGTCGCTCGGCAAAATTGATGCTCACGCTCGGCGGCAAAGAACTCGTCGGTCGGCCTGAAGCGACCCATCACGAGG
>JAQWPY010000049.1 GCA_029245145.1 Pirellulales bacterium
GATGATCGCGTAGTTGAGAGGCCCCTGGCACTGTTGTTGATATTTAGAATATCGATCATCCCCGAGAGCTGCCGTTCGCATGTTATCGCGCAGATAATCAAAGCCAAACTCATTGTTTGTTCCGTAGGTGATGTCGCATTGATATGCTTTTTGACGTGCATCAGGATCCATCCCGCTCTGAATGGCACCGACTGAGAGCCCGAGGGCCATATGGAGCGGGCCCATCCATTCCATGTCCCGACGGGCAAGGTAATCGTTGACCGTGACGACATGAACGCTTCCTGCAAGGGCATTCAAATAGGCGGGAAGCGTTGCCACTAACGTTTTTCCCTCACCGGTGACCATCTCTGCAATCGAGCCTTGATGCAAAATCATGCCACCAACCAGCTGCACGTCGTAGTGCCGCATATTCAGGTAGCGGCGGCCCGCCTCTCGGCAGACAGCAAACGCCTCTTCCAGTAAGTCGTCGAGAGTTTCTCCCGCATCGAGTCGCTCGCGAAACATCGCAGTCTGAGCTTTGAGTTCCTCGTTGCTCATTGCCTGATACCGCGACTCCAGCGCATTGATTGCCTCGACCCGTGAACGCAATCTCTTAATGAGGCGCTCGTTGGAGGAGCCGAAGACCGACGTTACCGTCTTTTCGAAGCTGCGGAGCATTCCACCGAAAAATCCGGTAAGAAATTCCCAAATTCGCTCTAATGCTTCCATCGCAGCCCACGTGCGGGGGTTAGGAGGATCGAAGATAAAAATGCAGCCAGTGGCTGCATGGACCCACATGGGGCTGGCCGCAGTACTCGGCTAAGATGACCCCTCGGGGAAGTCTATAGGGATTGCGCAAACGGGTCAACAACGGATCGGGTCAGGCAGATATGTCTCTCGGCCCAGGTGGCCGTGCGTGAGGAGTTGTCCGGTAAGGATCGTGCATCGATGAAGAAAAAGGTCAAAACAGTTGATTTTACCGGACAACTTATTTTTCTCGGTACGGGAACGTCGGTCGGCGTGCCTGCCGTGGGTTGTCCTTGCGATGTCTGCGGCAGCCAAAATCCGAAAGATAAGCGTTTGCGGGCGAGCGTGATCCTCGGACTCCCCGAGGGGAATTTGCTGATCGATACGACGCCCGATTTGCGGACGCAGCTTTTGCGTGAGAACATTGGCGTTGTGAATGCGGTGGTCTTTACGCATGAACATACCGACCATCTGATGGGACTCGACGATCTTCGATTATTTCCCTTCTATTTAGGGCACTCCGTGCCGCTTTATTGCGAGGAGCATGTAGAGGACCGCATCCGTAAATCGTTCGATTATGCTTTCAGCGATCAACCGCCTTCGCACGCCGGTGCGGTACCCCAACTTGAATTTTGTAGAATTCAACCCGGGTCCTTTTCTATCCTCGGCGCAGAACTCATCGGATTTCGATTGGAGCACGGTAAATTTTCTGTGTTAGGATTCAAAATCGGCAAGATTGCCTACTGCACCGACACCAATGGTATTCCGGAGGAAACCTGGCCTTTGTTAGAGGGGCTCGATGTATTGGTTCTTGACGCGCTCCAAAGTCGGCCGCACCCCACTCATTTTTGCGTCGAGGAATCGCTTGCCGTGATCGAAAAACTCCGTCCCCGACAAGCCTATCTCACGCATATATGTCACGACTTGGAACACGAGAAGACGGAAGCCGACCTACCGGACGGCGTTGCGCTCGCCTTCGACGGTTTGCGCATTCCGCTAAACTGACTGCGGCGCCTTTTCAGCGAGTCTGGGCTCCGGCCTGAAGTTTGGGCGCATCACCCTGGGGCTCCACCGGATCGGTTTTGGCCAACTGCCCTGTTTTGAGGAGTTCTGCGTAATCGATTGCGATTGCGAGTGCTTCATTGAAGTAGAAGTCCCGATCAACGACTTGATCTTCGTCACCCTCCTCGAAGACTTCTTTGAGCAGGTCGTCTTCGGCATCTTTGCGATCGGCCATGAAGACCTCTTCCTGCAAAGAGATGCTTTTTCTCTCTTTCTGCTCTAAATATTTTGCAATATTTTTCTCCACTTCCTGGAAATCTTCGGAGGTCGTGCATCGCGTCTCCGATTGTTTGCGAATCTTGTCGACAATCGCGGTGTCGATAAGAGATAATTTTTCAAAACGCGCTGATTCGACTTGGTCGAACGCTACAGGGTGGTCCAAGTCACTTTCACCCACATCAAGATGCGTCGTGATCGAAGGCAGTTCAATGTCAGCGAGAACCCCACGATTTTGTGTGCTGTCGCCATTCGGGCGATAAAATTGCTGCATGGTGACCTTCAGGGCACCGAGTTGGGGCGCATTTTGAAGGCGGAAAAGTTTTTGACCGACATTTTGGAGTGTCTGCACGGTACCCTTGCCGTGCGTTGCGTAATCGCCGACCACCAGTCCACGACGATAGTCTTGGATTGCGCCGGCAAAAATTTCACTTGCACTCGCGCTGAATTTACTTGTGAGGACCACGAGGGGGCCGTCCCATGAGACGCCCGCATCGGTGTCATCGTAGTGCTGAACCTGGCCATCCGAGTCTTTGACTTGGACGATCGGACCCTCGTCGATGAAAAGCCCCGTGAGGTTGATCGCCTCGGTCAGACTCCCTCCGCCGTTGCGACGGAGATCGACCATGACCACGTCCACGCCATCTTTCCGAAATTGGTCGAGCAGTTTTTTTACATCACGGGTGGTGCTGCGGAAATTTTGATTTCCGAGTCGCGCCGCCTCCATGTCCATATAGAAACTTGGAAGGTCAATCACGCCGACTTTGTAGGATTTTCCATCGAGTTTCGTTCCGGTTTCGATAATTTCCGAACGTGCGGCACTGTCTTTCAATTCGATTTGTGCCCGCGTGATATCATAAATTTTCGGTTCTCCCTTTCCTCCCGCGGTCACTTGGAGTCGAACGATCGTCCCCTCTTTCCCTCGTATTTTTTTGACTACATCGTTCAACCGCATCCCCACGACGTCTTCGATTTCACCATCAACTCCTTGCCCCACACCAATGATGTGATCTTCTGGCTTCAGGCGTCCGTCCTTATCGGCCGCCCCACCGGGGATTACCTTGGAAATGACGGTGTGGCCATCGAGCATTTGCAATGCAGCTCCGATTCCCTCCAATTGCAATCGCATGGCGATGACAAAATTTTCAAGCGTTGTGGGCGACAAATACGATGTGTGCGGATCGTACGATGAGGTCAGAGCATTCAGGTAGATTTCCAATAGTTCATTGCCATCCATCTGCTTGCGATTCTCTGCATACGTATCGTACCGACGATGAAGTTTCTTGCGGGCTTCCTCAATCTCCGTGTCGGCTGCCTTTTGCAGGAGAAGATCATACTTGATCTGCTTCCGCCAAAGTTCGCTCGCCTCCGCTGCATTCTTCGGATAGGCACGATTTTCAAAATCGGTGTTCATCGACTCGTCAACGGAAAAATCGTGTTCCCTATCGATCAACTGGTCGATGGCTGCCTTCCGTTCCTCCAATCGCTTGAGGTAACGATGATAAACGTCGTAGGCAAAACGGATATCGCCTCGCTTGATCATGTCGTCGAGTTGGTGCTTCTGCTTGCTGAATTCATCCACATCGGACTGGAGGAAATATATTTTTCTTGGATCGATCGAATCCAGAAATGTCGCGATCCAACGGGCGGAAATTTCGTCATCAAGATTTTGAAGGCCTTGCCGATTCAGGTGCTCGTAGCTCAAAAAAGCCGCCACGGCGTTTGCTACCTGTTTGTCGCGAGTCGAGGGTTTTTCGGGGAATGCATCACTTCGATTCCACGAACCGACAATCAAGATCACTACGAGCGGGACGGACCAGAGAAGTCGAAATCGGAGGGATCGCTTCGCTGAACCATCAAAGCGGGGACAGGGAGTCATTCGCGTCGCAGGGTTCGTCATCGGATACAGTCTTTCCGGATTAGATGCAGTTGTGGATGTGACGGATCATGGGAAGAGCCCGTTGGCCATCATGGCTCAAATCGAGTGGTCCGCACCCTCTCTGTCCGGTCAACGGATGACCGGAGGTTGTCCGATGATATGGAAAAAATTTGCGAAAAACAAGATCAGCGGACCCCGATGCCTCCCACCCCTCCCCTACGACGCTACCGGCCGTTTGGTTTGTTTTTAGTTTCAGCCACCTCATTTTGGGGCACTGCATGCAGCGGCAGGTGCGGCCACAAAAAGAGATTTACCCCAAGACACTCGCTGCTTGGAGGTCTCCGGGGATCCCGCCGTTGGCCGCATCGCACAATAAAGGTTCATGCGCCTTGGTTGCAGTGGTATATTGTCCCCCGGCGCGGGTGACCCGGTCGAGTTCCATCTGCTGTTCGTTGGCATGTATTCGACTATTCGATTATTCGACACCGGAACATTTTACTCATTCTCTATTCAAAGCGATCTTGATCATGGCTTCCTCCCGCGCGGCCGATTCGAAAGAGTCGCAAGGCACCAACTTGTATCCTCAGCGTACCCCGCGGTTCTGGCATGGGATGCGTTTTTTTGCGGCGCTGCGTCTGCTCGCTCGCAATCAGTTCCGCGTACACCTTTTTCGCTGGGGAATGGTTTTTACCGTATTGATGTGCGGGGTCATTAATTCGGTGTTGTCGATCCTGCAGAGGTGTCTCCATGGAAGAAAAATTGCCGCGACTTCGATCGAGACGCCCCCAATATTTATTGTGGGGCACTGGCGAAGTGGTACCACCTATTTGCACGAATTATTGGTTCGCGACAAGCGGTTTGCCTACGCAAGCACCTACGATTGTTTTGCGCCACACCACTTTGTGATCACAAGTTGGCTGTTACCAAAAATTTTCTGGTTCTTGTTGCCGGAGAAGCGGCCGATGGACAACATGCAAATCGGATTTGATCGCCCCCAAGAAGACGACATTGCGCTTTGCGGGCTCGATGCCCCGACGCCCTATTTCCGTCTCGCCTTCCCCAATCAACCTCCCCCGTACAACGAATTTCTCAATATGGAGGGTTTGCAGGAAAAGGACTTGCGCCGCTACAAGCAGGCGATGCGCTATTTTGTTCAATGCCTGACCTACGCGAAAAACAAACCGCTCATTCTCAAATCACCACCGCACACAGGGCAGATTGAAGTTTTGGCAGAGTTATTTCCGGGCGCAAAATTTATTCATATTGTGCGCGATCCACGCGCACTGTTTCCTTCGACAAAGCGAACGTGGCAATCGCTCGATGCATCGCAAGCGTTTCAGAAGCCGCATCATCGAGATTTAGACGAATACATTCTGCGTTCTCTGGTTGTGATGTACGAGGGATTCGAGCGGCAGCGAAAGAGACTCAAGGCGGAACAAATCTGTGACGTACGATACGAGGATCTCGTGACTGACCCCATGGGAGAAATCACCCGAATCTATGAGTCGATCGAATTGGGCGACATCGAAAATATTCGGCCAGCGGTTGAAAAATATTTAGAGACGCAGCGCGATTACCGGGTGAACACCCATTCTCTCGATCCCGCAATCGAGGATGCCATCGCAAGTCGATGGGCGGGCTACTGCGAAACGTATGGTTATCGAGTGGCTCCCAGCAACGAAGGGTCCATGGCAGAGGTGGGAGGCAAACCGGCGGACGAAGCATCGAGTCAGAACGGGCCCCACTCATAGAATCATTTCTCGCAAAACGGTTGTGGGCGATCAGGGAGCAGGCTGCCGAGTCTCCTTCGCGTCGGGGTCGCCTCCGCTACAATGTGGACACTTCGTTTGTGCGGGGGCGAATGGAGTGAAGTGATCGAAGCCGCGAAGGAGCGAATCATGCGGAGGTTTGTGAAAAGAGGATCGCATTGGTCTTGGATTGCACTTCTATTGATTTGCGCAATCATTGCGACAAACGAAGCGGGAGCCGAGCAGTGGCCCCGGTTTCGAGGCATCAACGGGTCCGGGCAAAGCGAAGCGGCCAACATTCCGGTCGAGTGGTCGGCCGAGGATTACAATTGGCAGATACCCCTTCCGGGTATCGGGCACTCGTCACCTGTGATTGCCGGTGATCGGGTGGTGGTGACCAGTGGGGATCCGGAGGGAGCAACACGCTATGTGACATGCGTCCACTGTGATGATGGCAGTCTCGTTTGGAGCAGGGAGTTTCCCTCGTTACCGCATCATCTGCATACGCGAAACAGCTACGCGTCGAGTACGCCTGCCGTCGACGGCGAGCGAGTTTTTCTCACCTGGGCGACGCCCGATGCTTATCATCTCGTAGCGCTCGATCTGAAAAATGGACGTACGCTCTGGAGAGCGAATCTAGGGACTTTCAAAAGTCAGCACGGGTTTGCCGCCTCACCGGTGGTGTACGACGATCTCGTCGTTGTTGCAAACGAACAATTGGGGGCCAGTTTCCTTGCAGCCTACGATTGCAGTAGTGGAAAACAGCGCTGGAAGTGCCGCCGCGAGGGCGGAGTGAAAACAGCGTATTCGGTACCCTGCGTTTGGGAGGACGACAGCGGTAGAGGGCAACTGATAATCCATAGTACCGCACACGGAATCAGTGGCGTCGATCTCAAAACGGGGGAACCACTTTGGTCGATCGATGTATTTAACCAGCGATGTGTGAGCAGTCCCGTGATTGCCGGCGGACTCATTTTCGGCAGTAGCGGGCAGGGAGGGAGCGGTGAGTCGTTGGTTGCTGTCCGGCCGGGTGATGGTGCGGCGCGTAAGCCGGAAGTTGCCTATGAGATTAAAAAATCGGCCCCTTATGTGGTGACCCCTGTCGCCTATCGAGATTGGATTTTCGTATGGCACGATGGCGGAGTTGTAAGTTGCCACGATATAGCAGACGGCCGCCTGCGTTGGCGAGAGCGCGTGGGACGCGGATTTTCAGGATCGCCGATTCGGATTGGACAGAATCTTTATGGGATCGCGGAGGATGGTCAGGTGATAGTTTTGGCTGCGGAACCGGAGTTTCGGCTTCTGGCGCGGAACGAACTGGGTGAACCGAGTCGCGCAACGCCAGCTGTGGCCGATGGCCGCCTTTATTTGCGGACCGAGTCGAAGCTGATTTCCTTAGGGGGACAACCGTAACCGTATAAATAGCTCTTGGGGATGCTCTCTTTCGTTAAACGATGGCCAATTCTGGTAGTGCTTGACCATAAAAAGTGATCGCAAAAATGATCGCGGCCCAATATGCCAAACCTTAATCTTTATGCAGTTGCGGTGGCGTGGCTCGTGCTACGGGCGGTGTACGCGTGGATGTTCTTGTACCCGTCTTATGGATTGATCAAAGATTGGCGCGGCACGGTGCAGACCACTGCACTACTCTTCCCGCGATATGCGGGATTTTTTGCGTTTGCCTCGCTTGTGATCATGATCCTCGGTGCCCTGTCTATTCTGCTGGGAATCTATGGTCAGTTGGCGGGCGTCGCCTTGGTGGGATTTAATTTGGGAGGTGCCCTCATACATTACCGTCTAGCCCGGTTAGTCCGGCAAACTCATCTCTCGGCGAACGCAAGTGAAGCCGATCAGAAAGCACTTGCAGGAGTCGTCGAGTTGGGTGTCGTGGGACATGTGACATCCGCAGAAAAAAACTTTGTCCTTGCGGCAGTCGCACTGTTTTTTGCCCTGGTGGGTACCGGCCCGCTCAGTCTCGATGCGGGCCTTGGTGTTTTTTCGATGATTACCAAGTAATAAAGCGAGAAAGGGGACGACGATGGTGAGCGATCGTTATCGAAAGGGCCTCGCCGAAATGCGACGACATTTGGGCGCTGATGAGGCGGACGAATACCTTGCAAAAATAGATGCCATCTCATCCGAATTTGCCAAAGTTAACGTGGAGTTTCCTTTCGGCGAACTTTATGTCCGCGATATCCTGGACGATAAGACTCGCGAGCTTTGCGCGGTGACAGCCCTCACCGTTTTAGGTTCTGCCCTGCCGGAGTTGAGGGTGCATGTCCAGGCCGCTTTGAATTGCGGTGCTACTCGCGATGAGATTGTGGAAGTGATTACGCAGATGATAGCCTACTGTGGATTTCCTGCCGCAACCAATGCACTGCTGACGACGAAAGAAGTCTTTGACGCAATCGATGCGGGAAAATCTTCCGATTGATTTTCCTGTAGTTGACTGGAATTTCCCCGTTTCTGCAGATCCGCCGGTTCGCTAGAATGTGGTTCTGCAGTTACGCCGACTATGGGCAGTGTTTGGCTTCGGCTTGATTTTTTAAATAGGGACCATCACCATGAAAATGTTTGCTATATGTGCCAGTGCGGTTCTTGTTCTCAGCTTTACGGTTGCAACCCATGCTGCTGATGCCGACGTACTTTGCCCGGTATCTGGAAAAAAGGCTGGTAAAGTCTCGGCAAATCATAACGGTGGTGAGGTGTACTTCTGCTGCAAAAATTGCTTGAAGGCATTCAAGCAAAACGCTTCCAAGTTCTCGACCAAGGCGAATGAGCAATTGGTCAAGTCGGGGCAGGCGACTCAGCAGAAGTGTCCGATCAGCGGCGGAAAAATCAAAAGTGGCACGGAGTTGGATGTGGACGGAGTCCCCGTTGCTTTCTGTTGCAAAAACTGTCGCAAGAAGGTGGACCAGGCAAGTGGCGACGAGCAGCTCAATCTGGTATTCGGAGACGAGGCTTTCAAAAAAGGCTTTTCCGCTTCGAAATAGTAGAAGCGGCCCAGATCGGCATCTTCCGAGCCTCGGCGGCGGTCAGCGGCGCCGTTGGTGGGCGGCTTGACGGTTCTGCTGCCGGTGGATGATAATGGCATCTCGTGAGAGGCGTTTGAAGTAATGAATTGGTCTGTGGGTGTTAGATAGGGTACGAAGCGATGGCACATAAAAAAGGGCAAGGCTCAAGCCGTAACGGGCGCGATTCCAATGCACAGCGGCGAGGCGTCAAGCGATTCGGTGGCGAGCGTGTCGATGCCGGCAACATTTTGGTGCGGCAGGTTGGTAATAAGTTTCATCCGGGAAACGGGGTGGGACAAGGCAAAGATTACACCCTCTTTGCGTTGATTGAGGGAGTTGTGCATTTCGACCGCAAGGGTCGTCGCATCAACGTACTCAGCGGTTAGCGTAGGGGATGCATCCGTCCCCCAGGGCCGGAGCAATGGAACGAGTTCTTTGAAGGGATGTCCACGGGCATCCCTTTTTTCATGGATAACACACGATGTTTATCGATCGGGTGCAAATCAAAGTGGAAGCCGGTCGCGGGGGCGACGGGTGTCTGAGCTTTCGTCGAGAGCGGTTTATTCCGCGAGGTGGTCCCGATGGCGGTGATGGCGGTGAGGGCGGCAGTGTGGTGATACGCGCTGCCGAAGGGGTCGATCATTTGGCCCTCGCAGCCCACCGCAAGCACTGGCGGGCTCGTTCGGGATCTGCGGGCCAGGGCAGTAATCGACACGGTCGCAGTGCAAAAGATACGGTTATCGAGGTACCTCCGGGGACCGTGGTACGTGACTTCCAAAAAAATTTCATCCTCAAAGATCTCAAGCAAGCCGGCGATTCGGTCGTGGCCGCAAAGGGGGGCAGGGGAGGTAAGGGGAATGCCCACTTTAAGTCGGCAACGAATCGCGCACCGCGTCAATTTACCCGCGGGGAAGCTGCGGAGGTGCGATCGCTGGTTTTAGAATTAAAGGTGATTGCGGATGTGGGACTGATCGGCAAACCGAATGCGGGTAAGAGTACGTTGCTCGCGCGTCTTTCGCGAGCCAAGCCGGCGATTGCCGATTACCCTTTTACGACAAAGCGACCTCACTTGGGTCGCGTCGATGTAGATCGCGATCAATCCTTCGTGCTTGCCGATATTCCCGGACTGATTGAGGGTGCCCATCAAGGGGTGGGTCTTGGTCTCGAGTTCCTGCGGCACATTGAAAGAACCAAATTGTTTGTCCATCTCGTCGAACCGATGCCTAGTGATCAGACAAACCCCGTTGATAACTATCGATCGGTGCGCCACGAGTTGCTTCAGTATGAGCAGGCTTTAGGTGAGCGTCCCGAAATCGTTGTAGTCACAAAAATGGAGCTTCCGGACGCTGAGATGGTTCGCGCCGAATTGACGCAAACGCTCGACAAAGAGGTGTTGGGGATTTCCGCGGTGACGGGGGCCGGTCTCGATCGGTTGATGCAGACGATTCTTTCGCACCTCCAACGAGAAGCGGTGGCATGACGGCAAAACCTTCCCGAAGGCCAGTTGTCGCGATCGACGTGGGGAACAGCCAGATCAAGGCCGGTTTGTTCGATCCGTTGGCTGTCGGCGAGAAGTCACTCTCCGCACCAGATCGTAATGTGTCGCTGGCGACCGATCAGTGGGATCCTCTAAAGTTGGCCCTTTGGCTTGCACCCTATCGCCCTTGTGAGGTGGAGTGGTTCATTGCGAGCGTGCACGATGGTGCCGCTTCCGAGTTGAGAGGATGGCTTGAACAAGAAGAAGCAAGTGCACGGACCCACGCGATCACCTTTGAAGATATCCCGCTGAAAATTGAAGTGCCCAAACCGGCGTCGGTTGGCATCGACCGCTTACTCGGTGCTGTTGCCGTCAATCGCATTCGCACTGATCATCGTCCTGCCGTTGTAATTGACTTGGGAACCGCCATTACGGTCGATGTGATCTCGGCCGAAGGGGCTTTCCGTGGTGGAGTGATTTTGCCCGGCATCCAGATGAGTGCTCGCGCGCTGCACGCTTTCACGGATCGTTTGCCGGAGGTGTCACTGAGCGATGAGGCGGTTCCCGAATCGTTGATCGGCCAGTCCACAAGAACGGCCATATCGAGCGGCATTTACTGGGGCATTGTCGGGGCATTGCGTACGTTGCTGGAGGAATTGAACTGTGAGATGAAGCAAGAGCCCGAAGTTTTTGTCACCGGGGGGCATGTGGAACGGGTTGTGGAGGCATTGAATTTCACGTTGACGCATGAGCCGCATTTGGTCCTCTCGGGGATTGCCTGCGTGGCGGACGCCCTGGGGTGTGCAGAGGAAGAGGGATGAGTATGCCGGGTGGACAAGAAGCGCCACGCCTGATTCCGCTTTCGGGTGGCGGCTACGCGGCCCTCGCCTCTTTACGACTCGAAGGCAACGGTGCAGCAGCACGGGTCGGAGAATTTCTGCGTCCTTCCGGTTCCCTTTCCTGGAGTCGTTGCCAAGTCGGTGATCTGGTCTTTGGCCACTGGGGTGCAGAGGACGGCGAGGAAGTCGTCGCCAGCCGTTTGACCGGTGATGCGGTTGAGATTCATTGTCACGGCGGGTTGGTTTCCCGCGAGCAGTTGATCGAATCTTTGCTTGCGACAGGGTGTCACTTGATGAACTGGGATGATTGGATCATGGAGCGTGCTGCGGATCCGATCGAAGCCGCAGCGACCAACGCGTTGACTCGGGCAAAAACGACGAAGGTAGCAATGGTGCTTCACGATCAACTGCGGGGAGCACTTCGCGAAGCGGTGGTTCGGATCGTGGATCACGTAGGTAAGGGGGAAAATCGTGAAGCGGAAGAGTCTCTCGACCATTTGCTCGCCAAGGCACCCTTTGGATCGCATTTGATATCGGGCTGGCGCGTGGTGCTGATAGGTCATCCCAATGTGGGTAAGAGCAGTCTGCTCAATGCCGTGTTGGGATACGAGCGATCGATTGTTCTCTCCGGTCCTGGCACCACGCGCGATATGGTAGCTGCCACGACCGCACTCGATGGGTGGCCGGTGGAACTCGTCGACACGGCAGGAGTGCGGGCCGAAGCGGAGGCGGTGGAGGAGGCGGGCATGCGATTGGCAATCAACGAAGCCACCGATGCCGATCTCGTACTACTCGTCTCCGATGCTTCCCGCCTATGGACGGACCAGGAGAAGCGGTGGCAGCAGCAATTTCCCCGGACCCTCATCGTTCACAACAAATGGGATCTGTCCGATGCGGTTCCCACAGAGCGGCCCGAGGGAGTGAAAACCATTGCCACGACCTCAAGCGGTGTGGACCGGCTCTGCCGGCAGATCGTGTCACGCATGGTCGATTTCACACCACAACCCCAAGAAGCCGTTCCCTTTACCGCTGCCCAAGCGGAACTTCTCAGGCAGGCCCAGCGACAGCTTCATACCGGCGAGGGAGAACGAGCGGTGGACCTGTTGAAAACCGAACTGCTCGGCCGCCAGGATACGGCCAAAAACATATAAACAGCCATTGATTTATAAAGGGGCTAAAACAGCCTGTTTTTTATATCTTTCTGGTATCACAAAGAGCCCCTACTCTTCCTACTTGTCCTGTGTTGCGTTGCTTGGTAACACAGGGCGTTCGGTATTTGGTAGTCATTGCGTTTCTGCTTACCCGAGGGATGCTCCTGATGCTCAGCCCACCAGTCAAAAGGTTTATGGTTCTCCTGGCGGTGCTTTGCACACTTCAAACCGTTTTGCTTGCCGATCAGCCGAGCGAGCAGCATTGGGTTACCGATTACGGCACGGCCTACCGCCAGGCGGAGAAGGAGGGCAAACCGCTGCTCGTCGTTTTTGAGCGGCCGGGCTCGAAGTCTTCTTTGCTTCGTGGAGTCGAAGCAGTTTCAGGGCTGGGGGAACACTATGTTCTCTGTCGAGTCGATGGCACAACGGAGACGGGCCGCGATCTGGCACAAAAATTTAGGACACCCGAAATTCCCAGCCTGGTGATCACGGACGACCGTCTGCGACGTGTCACCTACCGTCAACGCGGCCCTCTTTCCGGAGTTAATTGGGAAGTGGTGTTGGTGTCCGCACCGACCGACAAGGAGTCGTCGGAGGAATCTAAGGAATCCGGGGAATCAAAACCGCGCCGCACCATCTGTTACACGTGACGCTGAAGCCTTCAGCCACCCGTGTGGTGGCTCGAGACTGTGCCGCCACGATGTCAGCTCTATTCGGTTTGCGAACTCCGGTTAAAATGGTTCGTTCTATTTGTTTTCCCGCATTTCGCGCGGCGAGGTTGAAGTCATGCTGCTTCGATTGATTTTTCTCTTTACCATTATTCCGTTGATCGAACTCGCAATTTTATGGAAATTGACCTCACCAAAAATCACAATCCTCATCGTGATCAGTACGGGGATTTTGGGTGCGTTTCTTGCGCGCAGGCAAGGAATGCGCTGGCGGGAAACGATGGCCCGTCAGTTGCAGCGTGGAGAAATGCCCGCGGATGGAATTTTTGACGGACTGTTGATCTTTCTCGCCGGGGCACTTCTGGTGACTCCCGGAGTGCTCACCGACGTGGTTGGCTTTGGCCTTTTGGTGCCGACCCTCAGGACCTGGGTAAAGAAGCGAATTCGCAGAAAGATTGCCGCGTCGTTCGGCTTGCCGGACGATTTCGGTTCGAGTTCAACGAGGAAACGAACCGGAGAAACGTTCGGTCGAGATGTGGTGATCGACAGCTACGTGGTGGAGAATTCGCCGGAACAAATCACCAAAAAGGAACCGTGAGTTCCCGTCCACTGTGCTGCTTTGAAAAGCGATCAACAGGGGGGGCCTCAGCGGGCAGTGCGGCCCTGCGAGTTTGCGGAAATCGAATCGGCTCGATCTGTGTTGGCGGCGTTCTCGCCCACAAGTCTGTGAATGGCAAGGTTGCGGATCGATACGTCGGCATCGCCACGAATTGCCAGCGACACGGTAATTTGTCCATTTGCAGGGCTTCGGCGGTAGAGACAGATGCGTTGCCAATCGGTAGCCTTTGGCACGCGACGGGCCAGATCGACGCCACGGCTCGAATCAAAAATGAGGAGCGGCTCGAGCCGCTCGGCAGCGGTCGATCGGGCGAGAATTTCTGCTTCCACCGTGTAAATCTCTCCGGCTGGAATGTTGACCGCAGGGCTTTCCAGCAGCAGGGTGCGTTCTGCTTGACCCGGCGTTTTCACTCGCAATACACAATCCGTTTCGGCATCCTCCCCAGTGAATTCAAATGTGGCACCCTCCTCGGATGTGGGGATCCCGTGCCATCCGGTCGCTTTTGCCACCGCTGCCGAAGAGAGGCCCCCATGTAGGAGATTGGGGCCGCGCGTTGCAGTGGCCACAAATTGCTCCCATGCCAAAGCTTCGGGAATGTCGTCGAAACGCGTAAGAGCGATAGCGCGAGACGGAAATCCCAAGCGGCGACTGATTTGCTGCCAAAGATTCCACTGCTGGGCCCTTAACCTGCGGTGGGTAGCCAAATCCGACGCCCACTGACTGTGTCGGTCGCGATGCGAAGCGATTTGCTTGCGATCTGCGTGTCCTGCCGGCGGTAAATCAGACGCGTAAAGCATGTTTGCCCGCTTCGGTTGTGATTGGGCGATCTGCCGACAGGTGTTGTGATAAACATCCACTTCTGCAGCAACGAGCCAGTGAAAGAGGCTTTGGGCTCTCTCTCCGGTTGCCGCTATAGACTTTGCGGTACGGCGGGTAGTTTGTGGGTCCTCGGTCAATAAAAAAATGCGATCGCAATCTTGATGCGAGGGCTCTAATTGGACCCCCCCGCCAACGCGTTTTCTTTGAATTGGTCGCAGTTGAAGTAGATCGATGGCGAAGGCCCTCGCAGTCATTGACACGCCAGGTACGATTCGGGGCACCGGCTCATTCGGCTTCACCATCCACGTCCCTACGATATTGGATGGAGTTGGGATCACGAGCGAAAATTTTTCGTGCGAAAGCATCGACGAGTGATTTTGAGAATCATGACTCGAAAATGTGTGGGTCGTGAATTCTTCGGTTAAAAAGGGTGTCAGTAAATGGAGTTCGAGCAGAATCAGTTCGATTGCCTTGCACCTTCTCTCGTTTGCCGCATCCGAATGGTTTAGTGGCATTCGGGAACAAAATAGAAAGTGGCGATTTCCCTGGCCCAACTTCTGCACTACTTGGCTCCGTATTTCGGCATACGAAAGATCATTCCTCGCAGATGCCACGGCACCGAAGACGTCTGCCAAGGCGAGGGGCCGAGCCGCAGAAGATAGACTTTGTGTCTGTATTTTTATGCTCCGAGGATTTGAATGGTGTACGGGGGAGAGTGGGTGCTGAGATATCAGTGGGTCGATTTTCGGGGGCTGGCGACTCACTGCTCCATCGAATCGGTGCGGTTTGTACCATAAGTAGCGTACCCCGCTCCTAGCTGCGGTCGACACCCGAGTCGCTCCCTCCACGGCTGATCCGAGCAACCAAAGTTGGTGCTTGTTTGCCTCGATGCGCTGTTGGTCTGTAGGCCGTTTTTTAAGAAACACCGCATTGAAACCGATTGCTTTAAGTAAGGAGAGAGGTTCGCCCTGGTATTCGATAATTTTTGCTACGCGGGGTCCCACGGTGCTTCCGTCGGCGAGCGGTAGGCGCGGTGACTGCCGATCGTCTTGCCGAGTTTGCAGCGCGAGTGCCCGGGAGGCGGATTGACTGCCGATAAACCCCTCGGTCGTCAGATCATCGATCCAGACATTGGTTTCACCCGATCCACCGTGAAGATTGATCATGATTCGATCAATGTATGCCTCTCGCGTATCAATCTTCGCTAACTGTCCGCTTTGCAAAATCCGCGCCTGTCTCCGCACTTGTTTCATTACGTGATGGATGAAGACCTGTTGCCATCGTCCGACATCCTGGTATGAATCACCGTAAATTTTCAGAGTGAGTGCGTTGCCGCTTTCGGGATCGATCGATCGAGGCAGTACCACGCGGGCAGAGAGTTGAAAGCCGGGCCGATTCCCGCGAATCCAAACCGAGTAGGTTAGTTCGTCGATCACGGCGGCAGGATCTATTTTTGTTTCTGCATAGGCAAACGATCCACCGGCACAGAAAAGGCGAAATTCCTCCGACCACGATCCGCTGTGAACGGGATGGCGAACCCGCGCGTGACGTTGGATTTCGACCTCGGTATCAGAATCCCTCAGTTCCCAGCTGGTTTCGGGCCCCTCAAGCGAATCAATGACGGTGTTACTTGCCCGTGTGTCCGCCGCCAAACTGGCCACGAAGAGTACAAAAAATGAGGCCAACCGAAGGGGGGCGAAATGCATGACCCCCAGAGGAGGTGCCAACTCAGCCGATCGATCGGTTTTGTTGCAAGATAGCGACATGCGCGTTTAACAAAGCGGTAACGGTGTGGCAAAAACGCCACATCGGCTCCACAGACCCCAAGGGATAGCTAAAGTGCGCTTGTATCAGGATTTGCGGCAATCTGCCAGTCCAAATTCGTCTCCGCCCGGCGTCTCGTGACAGCAGGTCAAAATTTGACAAAATGCTTGCCAAGCCTAGCGTTACGGCATTAGGATAGAGGGAGAGCCAGAGTGACTGGCACACGCGCTGCGGTAAGCAGATTGGCATAACCGCAATCCTGGAGAACGACCTACGATGAGTGAGACACAGCCTCTTGTTTTTGAAAAATCTTCCGAATTACCAGCCGACGTTCGCCAACTCATGTCGGCTGTGGCCGCGCTGCCTGCGCCTCACAGGGAGCAGTTAGAACCCGCCTTGATGCGTGTTGCCGCGAGTACCAAGCGACGACGTCGGATTCTTTCTCTCGTGCAGGATGCATTGAGCCAACTTCGTTTGGATATGAAGTATTTGATGTTTGATCTTGAGGCGACGCGACGCGAGCGAGATACCTATCGCGAGCAATTGGAAGAGCATTATTAAAGCAAAATTGGTGACTGCCGGCATGCTTATCTTGCAAGTGCCGGTGTGGCGATAACGGTGGTCGGTTTCTTTCGGCAGAGGGCTACACCACTTTGTGGATCTGCCGCTACGATTCGGTGCTCTGCCCTTCGCGGGTCTTTTCTGGGTACTGGATGACTGTTGAGGATTTGTGTAACGCAAGGTGATGATATCTCCTTGCATTTGCATTGACCCGAGCATGTTGTTTCGATTTCGAGGCAATAGAGAGTCGGATGAGGGCCGATCGTCATCGTGGTGATCGTCGCGTTATCGCATCCGATGGTTTACCGCTGGGATCAAAGAAGAGGGTGATAACGATGCGAAAAAAATGCCATCGAGACACTTTTTCCCCCAGTGATAAAGTCGCTTTGGAAGATGCCGCGTGGGCAAAAAATGCTGTTGCATTGCTCTGGGGACTGCCACTGCCTATCATGGCAATAGGGTGGTGCGACCGCGGCCCTTCTCTGCAATCGCATGTCCTTCTCTGCAATCGCATGTTAGGGGCACCGCGATTGTCCGTGGTAAGTTCACTCCCTGGTGTTTAGCCTATGTCGATTGATACGGCGGAAAAACTTGCGCAAGCGATTTTTGATCTTAGCTTGATCAATGAGCGGCAACTGCAGGATGTATGGGGCTTGCTTGGCAGTCGGGCTGTGTCGATGGATGAGTTCTCTGAAGCGCTGGTCGGCCGAGAGCTGCTAACCGGTTACCAACTCAACCGTGTTCTTCGCGGTGAAAAGAAAGGCTACTTCTGCGGGGATTACAAAATCCTCTACCTTGTCGGTCGCGGATCTTTTGCACGTGTCTACCGGGCGGTCCATCATGTGACGGGAGAAATTGTAGCGCTCAAAGTAATGCGCCGAAGTTGTGCCAAAGACGCAAATAAAGTTGAAGATTTTCGTCGAGAGGGTTCCACCGGAATGACGCTTCGTCACCCGAATATCGTTTCCATTTTTGAAGTTGCCACTCACGAGAAACCGTACTTTCTCGTCATGGAATTTAT
>JAQWPY010000051.1 GCA_029245145.1 Pirellulales bacterium
CGCACCACTGTTGGCGTGCTGTGAGCTTCGGGTGCCGATGATTTCCGGCCGAGGACTCGGTATTACCGGGGGCACGCTCGATAAACTCGAAGCGATCCCGGGATTTCGCACCGATCTTACGCTTGAGCAACTGCAGCGGCAGGTGCAGGAAATCGGTTGTGCCATTACGGGGACAAGTCGACAAATCGCACCCGCAGACCAAGCGTGGTATACGCTTCGCGATGTAACGGCAACGGTGCCTTCCTTGGCGTTAATTACCAGCAGCATTATGTGTAAAAAACTAGCGGAGGGATTGGACGCATTGATTCTGGATGTGAAATGTGGTTCGGGCACATCGATGCAGAATGTGGGAGATGCCCGCAGCCTGGCACAGAGTATGGTTTCTCTCGGATCGAAAATGGGGGTGGCCACCAGGGCCATGATCACCAACATGGAGCAGCCGCTGGGAAGAATGCTCGGAAATGCGGTCGAGGTGAATGAGGCGGTGGCAACCCTCGAGGGCAGAGGCCCCCGCGCCTTGCGCGATATTTCACTGGCCCTTGGAGCCGAGGCACTCCTGGCGGCCGGTGTGGAAAGCGATTTCCAAGTAGCGGAACGCCGCTTGGAAACGCTGCTTGAGAATGGGCATGGGCGCGAAAAATTCGCTCAGATGGTCACCGCGCAGGGTGGATCGCTCGACGCGGAACGAAAAGTGGCCAAAGCCACGGCCCTTCTCGCCAAGCAGGCCGGAACCATTACTCAAATACATGCCGGTCGGTTCGGAAGGGCCGTTGTCCAACTCGGAGGAGGAAGGCAAGAATTGGGAGATTTAATCGATCCATCGGTCGGAATCGAACTTTGTGTGGAGATGGGTCAGGAGGTGGAGCAAGGTCAGCTTCTTGCGCGAATCTTTACCGATGAACCGCCCGCTGCGGCTTGGTTGGACCATTTGCGCGAAGCGATTGAAATAGGCCACGAACAACCAACCCTTCTGCCTCTTATCATGGAACACATCGCGGAAACTGGCAACTAACTTCGCCGGAAACCAATAAAAGGAAACGCAATGGACGACAACCGAAGGGATCAACTCATTGCAATGGCGCGGTCTGCCTCACAGCAAGCCTATGCCCCCTATTCGAAGTTTCAGGTGGGTGCCGCGCTCTTAGCAAAATCTGGCTCGTTATATGCGGGTACCAACGTCGAAAATGCATCCTACGGACTCACCAATTGTGCAGAACGAACGGCGGTTTTTCGTGCGGTCACCGAGGGGGACCGCGATTTTGAGGCGATGGCCATCGCCTCTCCCGGTGGAGTCGCCCCCTGCGGTGCCTGTCGGCAAGTTATGTATGAGTTTGCTCCAAATTTGGTTTTATTTCTCATCGATGCAAATCAGAGTGATCGAGTCACCGAGGTTTCTCTCGCTGCGCTTCTGCCCGATCCGTTTACCTCGAGCGACAAAAAGTGAGTTTGGGAAACCTGTAAAAAGGAATACGTGGTGAATCGTGCCTCAAACCCTCAACCGAGATCACGGCGCCGCGAAGGTGTGGTGGCGGTCATTCAAAAGGATGCCCAATTCCTGGTCATTCGTAGATCTCAGCACGTGGTGGCGCCGGGGAAACTCTGTTTTCCGGGAGGAGGAATTGAGGCGGGGGAAACGCAAGAAATCGCCTTACGCCGCGAATTGCAGGAAGAGTTGAGTGTGGAGATTACACCTCAGGGTAAACTTTGGGAGAACGTTACCCGCAGACAAACGCGAATCCACTGGTGGGCGGCCTCGCTTTGCGAGGGATCGACCCCTGTGGCAAATCCTCGCGAGGTGGCCGATATCTACTGGATGACGCGGGAAGAACTTTTGGAAAACGAGGAGTTGCTCGACGGGAATCGCGACTTTTTGACGCAGTGCTGATGCGGACAATCTGCTATTCCAATTTCAGGTCTTCCTCCTCGAGAGCCGCTAAATAAGGCAAGTTACGGTACGCATCCTCATAATCGAGTCCGTAACCGACCACGAATTCATTGGGGATTTTAAATCCGATGAAGTCCGGAATCATTTTCACTTCCTGCCGCCCCTCCTTGTAGAGCAAAACGGAGGAACGTACATCGGCCGGATGGAAACGACGAATGCGAGTTTCTACCTCTTTGAGTGTGTGGCCAGTATCGAAAATATCATCGAGCAACAACACCTCACGGCCCTCAATGTCGGGCATCAAATCGTCGTTAATTATTAAAGAACCGCGCGTGGTTGTTGGACCGTGATAACTACGGGCCTGAAGCACGCCAACACGAAGCGGCATTTCCAAGAGGCGAATCATGTCGGCCATCAACACGACGCTTCCAGTAAGGATTCCGACAATCGTGAGGGGTCGATTTCCGTAATGCTCGGCAATCTCGGAGGTCATCCGATGGACGCCTTCTCGTAACTCCTCTTCGGTCAGCAATATCTGCATGGTGTTTCTCTAGATGAGGATTCCCGCAATACAGGCAGTCATAAACGCAGCGAGGGTTCCACCAAGCATCGCACGCAACCCAAGACGAGCCAGATCACCCCGGCGGTCCGGGGCAACGCCACCGATACCTCCGAGTTGGATGCCGATCGAGCCGAAATTCGCGAACCCACAGAGTGCATAGGTGAGAATGGTCACGGTTCTTGGAGCGAGTGTTTGCGTGGGGTTCTCCGTCAAATTACCGAGTTGCAGGTAGGCGACAAACTCGTTGGCCACCATCTTGGTTCCCAACAACTGGCCTGCAATTCCGCAATCCTCGGCAGGAATACCCATCAAGAAAGCGAGCGGCCAAAAGAGCCAGCCGAGGCCTTTTTCCAAAGACCATCGGTCGGTTCCTTCAAACCCAAACCATGTGCCACTCCAACCGATCAGTCCGTTAAACATCGCAATAATCGCCAGAAAGGCAATCAACATCGCCGCCACGTTAATGGCCAATTTCATGCCCGCTGTGGCGCCGGCAGCGGCCGCTTCGATCAGATTCGATTCTTGATCCTCCACATGCATCTCCACCTTTCCGATCGTCACCGAGTGCTCGGTTTCCGGTTGCATGACTTTGGCGATCAGCAGGGCGGCAGGTGCTGAGATTACCGAGGCGGTGATGAGATGTCCTGCATCGATGCCAAAACTCACATAGGCGGCCAGTACTCCTCCGGCAATCGTAGCAAAGCCTCCCACCATCACCGCCATCAATTCCGACTGGGTCATTTTCGATACGTAGGGGCGAATAACCAAAGGCGCTTCGGTCTGCCCGACGAATACATTTGCCGCCGCCGAAAGCGTTTCAGCACCACTCGTACCAAGGGTCTTTTGCATGATCCAGGCAAAGAAGGAAACCACCTTTTGCATTACCCCCAGATAGTAGAGCATCGACATCAAGGAGGAGAAAAAAATAATGGTCGGCAGTACGCCGAAAGCAAACGATGAGAGTAATTGTTTGGTTTGAGGAAAACCTGAACTACTGAAGGAGTGAATGGCTCCCAAAAACCAATCGCGAAACTGCGTTTCCCAATCCGCGGCGTTCACATCAATCGTTTTATTTTTCGTGCCAACCGTGATACTCAGTTGCCCATTTTTCGAGTTGATTGCATTTGATTTGATCGATTGGATTAAATGATCCACATCTTCGTGCTCCCACATGTTCAACGTCGTTTGCTGATCACCATGGGAGATTGAAATGGGGACTTGAGGCTCCCGACTCATTCCAAACATAAATTTCGACCCATCGTTAACATATTCAATCATATGGGTGAAAAGACCTCCGACCGCTTGAAAAGCTGCCTTTCCGGGAGGAGTCCAGAGAATGAGCAGGGCAAACACGACCTGTAGAATCAGGCCGCCTACAACAATGCGGAGAGGGAATTTCTTTTTATTGGAGCTGAGCAGATAGGCGAAGCCGATCATCGCCAGAAGCCCGATCACGCTGATCAAACGTTCCATCAAAGAAAGTACTCCTTGGCTACTATTCTGTGGGGCTCACCCGATCGATTCGTCAAAAAAGTCAATCGCGCTGTTTGAAAGTGTTAAAGATCCGATCGCCCGCATCCCCCAAACCTGGAACGATAAATTTCTGATCGTTGAGTTCGGGATCGACCGTGGTCACAAAAATTTGGACTTCGGTGTCCTGGGCATGGACTGCTGCAATGCCCTCTTCTGAGGCGATGACTGTGAGGAGTTTGATTTTGGGAACGCCCCATGCACGTAAGGTAGCAACGGCAGCGGATGCCGATCCTCCGGTGGCCAGCATCGGATCGAGTACCAGGGCAACATCGACCGGTTCGCTATGGGGAAGTTTTTTGTAGTATTCCACTGGGCGGGCCGTCTTTTCATCCCGATAGAGTCCGAGATGCCACACCTCGGCCTGGGGAATCAAATCCAAAACAGCATCCACCATACCTAACCCGGCTCTCAGGATAGGAACCAGGCCAACGCTCTGCTTGAGAGCCATCCCTTCGGTTGCCACCAAAGGGGTTTCGATCGGGAGTGGGGAAGTCTCGAGATCTTTGGTTGCTTCGTATGCAAGCAATACCGCAACGCGCCGAATAAGGTTTCGAAATTCGATCGGTTGCGTGAGTTGGTTGCGCAGGCGTGTCAGGTGATGCTGAAGAAGGGGGTGACTCACCTGACGGATCTGCTGGAGAGGTCCGGAGGCACCGGGAGATGACATCGTATTAAATCCCTCAATTAGAGACTCGGCTCGCAATCTGCCGAACGGATGGCCCGTTCGTGATTTTTTGAGTCTAACGATCCGAGATACTCTCTGCGAAGAGGGGGCATCATGGTTTTAATCGGCAAGAATTTCGCGCACAAACTCAATTTTTGGCTCGTTGCCACCCGGAATGTCCGCCACTTTCAGTTGTTCTGAAACGTAGCGCTGCCGACCCTTCTTCTCCGGCATTTTGAAGTTATCGCCTTTTTGCAAGATCGGGCGATATTCTGGCATGCTCCCGAAAGCCCGAGTACCTGCCACCTGGCAAGGAAACCATTTTCCCTCTCCACTCTCATCCATCAGATAAAATTCTGGATAACAGTGGCCGGGAATCCAAACCGTGCGAGCTGGGATTCCATTCACCCGGCAGAGAGCAATGAAAAGACTGCTCATTTCTTCGCAGTCCCCCTCGCCATCTTTGAGGGCTTCATATGCGCCTTTGATGGGCCCATTTTTGTAGGTGATATTGTTTCGAACCCAATCGTACATCGCCTCGACTTGATTCCAGGCACCCTCTTTATCCTGCACGATGCTTTTCGCCAATTTCCGTATCTTTGAGTGTTTTGTTTCGATGTACGGGCTGGGCCCAAGATATTTCCTGAAGGCGGGAGGAATTTGCTTTCGCTTGGGAATTGTCAGTTTTTCGGTTTCCTCCGGCGCCATAATGTGGTACCGCGTGCATTCAAAAGTAACAATCGCTTCTGCGGTATCACCGGGGCGCACAAAGGGAATGTGGACTACCATTCGCTTGACGGTATCGCCCACCATCTCGTAGGAAATTCGGCGCACATGAGGAGATGACTTTTCCTCAATGACTTTTACTTGTTGTTCGGGCCATTCGATCGGAATCGGAGTGGATCCCTGAACACCTTTGAGTGGGCTGGCGGTCGCGCGGATCACAATGCCAACCTGAAGCTGAACTGGTTTAGGGAACGCCAGTTGATCGGAGGAGGTGCGGTTCTCTTCGTCCAAAAATTGCCCGAAGCTGGGCATGGGAAGAGCGAGTATGAACACGATCAGAAGTTTCCGCACAGTGACGTCCTTCCTCAAACTAGGATGAGTGAAACCACGCGGGATTTCCCATCCGTCGATCCACGATTGGGCTCGACGGGGGATCCCTTGTTATCCTAGCTCAAAAAATGCACTGCGCCCGGTCTTGCGCACTTTGCACACGAAATATTCCGGGCTTTCCTCCGCGACCCCCGCAATGCGGACTAAGAACCGGGGGCCACTGGCGTCATCGTCGGCGGATTGACGTTCGCACCTGATCCAAGCACGACACCCTGCTCGTACGACCCGGGTGTGCTACAAGTAGAACAACCAGAAAAACCGGTGCCCATCGAAGCGCTTCCACAAGGATCGCAAGGCATACAAGGGTTACAGGGGGCACAAGGATTACAGGGTGAATAGGGCATCGTCTGCGAGCCACATCGCCAAGGGGCACCACGATGCATTTTACGACAATGGTGCCGATTACAACCGACACAGACCGCCACTAGGGCTGCAAGAATCAGAAGCCTTTTCATGGCTTATATCTCCGTAAACGGTGTTTCATTAGACGGCAAAAACAGTTCGTCGAACAACTCTACCTCACTGCGGATGATGTGCAAATGAAACAGATGGTTTTTATTTTCATCACTTGAACCTCTTTTAGGGATGCTATGCTTTGTATGACCGAACAATTGATACGGCTTTCCTTTCTTTCGCACATCGATTGACCGGTAACCGGAAATGGGAAAATGAAATGTGACCATTTTCACGTCAAATACTACTCATTTGTGACGATGATTTTTAAATCGCAAGGCATTCGATGGTCGCAGGAACGCATAAGTTGAAGTATTGCACGACGATCTTTTTCTTTTTGGCACTCTCTTCAATAGTCCTCGCTGAGGAAGGGGGTCCCGATTGTCCAAACGAGAAGCCGGCGGCGCTGCGGACTGAAGATGAAGTCTGGCTTCTGAGTTGTCGTGGCCTCGACTGTGTTGAGCAAGGAGGCATGGTAACTGCCGAGCGATTGACGCAGGGACTCGCCGCGTGGCGATTTGATTTGACCACCAGAACGTGGGAGCGGGCCGAGCTCGATCCCCTCTGGCAAACAACTCCACCGATTCGAACCATAGTTTGGGTTCACGGGAATCTTACAACGGCGAGTGAGGCGTTTTCGGACGGTTTGACATTCTATCGACGAATGGTGAACGATTCGGAAATTGAAACACCCATTCGCTTTATCATCTGGTCATGGCCTGCATCCAAAATTCTCACACGACCGGTACCCGATGCCAGGATTAAAGCCGCTCGAACGACGTCGGCCGGTTTTCGTTTAGCAGGGGTACTTCAAAGTCTCCCGCCAGAGAGCGAGGTGAGTTTGATCGGGTTTAGTTTTGGGGCTCGTGTCGTGTCTGCAACAATGGAGCTATTGGCAGGGGGTGAGTTAAATAGAACCTCTTTGGAGCTCCCGTCCGATTTCGATTCGGTCGGTTATCGCGTCACCCTTTTTGCAGCCGCCCTCGATAGCACCTGGCTGCTGCCCGATCAACGGTTTGGGATGGCCCTGCAAGTTGTCAGTCATCTTACTTTGATCAATAACTACTGTGACCGTATCCTTAAAAACTATGGGAAACTTTACTGTCACTGCGCTCGACAAGGACCTTCTGCCCTCGGCTACACTGGTCTGCCGGACCGCAATTTGCCCACTGACGAACAAAACATCATCGAGCAATTCAATGCGAGTGGTTCGATCGGAAAGCAACATGCGTGGCGACCGTACATTGAATCTTCGACAACGATGGAACTCATTCGCAGTGGCACCTTCGGACAGTAATAACCACTGTGGATGATCTACAGAGAGACTTTTCAACTGGTGAATAATTAGAAAATCTCCTCGCAGTCTGTGGGTTGTTCCCTGAGTATGCCAAGGGACATAATGAGTGGATGGATATACCCCAGGCCTATCTCAACGGACAGATTCTGCCACTCTCCGAAATGGCTCTGCCGGTGACGGACGCGGGTTTTGTGCTCGGAACAACCGTCACCGAGCAAATGCGCACCTTTTCGGGAAAACTCTTCGAGTTAGATTCGCACTTGCAGCGGCTCGCGCAATCCCTGCGGGTTGTCGGTATTCAACCGCGCGAAACACCTGACGAGATAAAACAGATTGCGATTAAGTTGGTGGCAAATAACTATCCACTCCTTAATCCTCAGGATGATCTCGGGCTCTCGCTTTTTGTCACCCCGGGGACACTATCACGTTTTGGTGAACCCGCAGGTGACTTACCCTGCGTGGGATTGCACACGTTTCCGCTGCCGTTTGGGATGTGGAAGGAAAAATATCAAACGGGGCAGTCTCTAGTCGTTACGCATGTTGAACAAGTCTCTTCTCGTTGTTGGCCCGCAGAGTTGAAGTGTCGAAGCCGCATGCATTACTATCTTGCCGATCGAGCGGCC
Source organism: Pirellulales bacterium (assembly GCA_029245145.1). Classification (GTDB taxonomy): domain Bacteria; phylum Planctomycetota; class Planctomycetia; order Pirellulales; family UBA7805; genus UBA7805. Next base: position 8,134 of record JAQWPY010000051.1, read on the forward strand.
CACAAGATCGAAGAGGGTGCTCGTGCCCTTTTGCTCGACTCTGCGGGGCAGGTGATTGAGACATCGACTACAAATATTCTCATTTATCAAGAAGACGAGGGGATCAGCACGCCTCCCGAAGACGCCGCACTTGCGGGGATCAGCTTACTTTATCTTGAACAACTCACCAAAAAGCGTGGGCTGCCCTGGCGACACCGCCCCCTCGTTGTTGAGGAGGTACTAGAGGCAGATGAGGTATTCTTAAGCAGCACCCCGTTTGGACTCCTTCCGGTGACACGATTCAACGGACAAGCGATCGGCCAGGGAAAGCCGGGCCCGTTGTTTCATCAACTCATCGGACACTGGTCAGAACAGGTGGGCGTTGACCTGATAGTACAGGCAAGTCGCTTCGCCGAACGAGCATGAGAGAAGACCTGCGGGGTTGGCTGGTCACTCCGGTGATTTTATAAGCACCTTCATTTTTTCAAGTTGCGCCATAAGTGTTTTGGGTTTCACCGAATCCCAACCTGATGATTGCTGCTTACGGATCATCTTTTCCAGGCGAAAGAACACTCTGCGAAAATCCCGGGGCATATCATCGATCACCATCGAATCTACTTTCGGAGCAACACGAGGGGGAACTGCAACTTGGGCGGCACGATGTGATTCTAGCCCGCTGTGTGTTTCTGGTTTTTCAAAAGCGTCCGTCGCACTCGAGGTGGGACCACTCTCAGACATGCCACTTGGGCGATTCGCTCCGGCAATAGGTTGCACAAGATGATCGGTAATATTTGCCAATAAGATATCGTCCTCTTGTATCTCCGTCGTCTCAACTTGCCGCATGGTGGTCGCACGCATTTTTCGCATTTCGGAAACCGACCAGCGATTTTGCTGTACACCCTCGAGCCAAATTTCGGGTGTTTCCCAGTCCAAGGCACTCAAGAAGTGGCTCCAGGACAGTTTCGGGTATTCCTCCTGCACAGTGCCAAATCGGACAAAAACCTTTCGCAGGCGGCCCGTATGCTGAGGCGTCACATTTCCGACACGACGACTCCACGCTTCATCAGAATAATGATGGGCGGAGAAACCGGCAGCTTGCAGCCTTTCTCGCCACTGGCAAATAATTTTGCCTTTTGTCCAATTCGTAGTGCTTACCAGTTTGTCCCACTGCTGGCAGTATTGCTCGGAAAGCACATTGATCTGTTGTGGGTCGTCCTGTTGGGATTGGAGCTGTGTCATACCCGATCAGTGGCCTTTGCGTCCACGTGCTGCCGCGATGCGTTGTGGGTTATTCCACTGCGAGATCGGCTGCCTTGAACTCAATATTGCGATGGGAACCATCACAAAAGGGTTTATTTTTCGAGGCACCACATCGGCAAAGGGCCACGGCCGGTTTGGTGCTGTCGATAGGAAAGGCATTTCCCTCGTGATCGGTCAGAGTCAGTTCGCCCTCGACCACAAAGGGACCATTTTCACGGCAACGAATGTTTACGGCACTCATGGAAAAAATCCTTGGGCTTGTTCGCCAAAAAAATCACGTGCCGCGCAATGTACCCCATCTTTCAACCGGCCGACAGGCCGGGGAGGTGGCGGAGAAGAGGGTTACTCCCGAGAGACAGGGAAGCCGGATGAATCTACAAAGATCAGACGTACCGGGCGAGAGGTTCCTTCGGCACTTTGGTTTTCGATATTGTTTTGCGGCGTCTTGGAAACGGCGAACGTCGCACCGCCACCCTTTGTATCCGGTTCTACTGCCTCTAATGGTCCTGCGTAGGATGAAACTCCCTTGAGGGTGGCGACTACCTGCGGAAAACGCATGGCCGCTGAACCACGTAGTTCAAAAACACGAAGCGTTGTCAGTCTCTGTGAATATGGCTGTTCGACTTCTGCTTCTGAAAATTCTACCTCTGCTTCATCCGATGGTTTTTCTGGTTCGAAATCTTCTATCTCTTCAATTTCCACTAATTCGAGAAGTTCAGTTTTCTGTCCTTGCGTGATCTGCTCCAATTGCTGACGCAAATCTATTTTTCCATCGGTTGCGAGGGCAAAATAGATGGGTGAGAGTCCACTCCCCTCGTTCTTGTCTCTAAAAGACAAAAATCTTTCTGCTTTGCTCACCAGCTCTGCATCGTAAGATTTGGATTGTTTGCTGCTGCTAGACAGACTGCCCCCTCGAATTTGTGATTTGAGCGGTTGCCTTCTGTATGCCTGCTGCTTTGGTACCGCACGGGTGGAAACTGGAGGGGTGTTGAATGGCTCATCGCGCAAACTATGTTCCAAAGTCAGCGTTGGCTGCGAAGCGAAATCATCAACCGCGGCACTCACCTCCGGTGGTGCCACATCATCGGGTAACGCTAGGGATAGTGACTCTCGGGATGGTGACTCTGCCTGACGTGACTCGAAGACAATGGAGGCTGAATCTTCACTTTGAATATTCTTCATTTCCATGTTCTCTATACGGCTCTGGGCCACCGTGCGGTCTGTCTTGGTTTCCCGTTGGGAAGAAAAGACCATCAACAAAATGGCGGCCGCCACCGCCACGGCAGGCCAGAGATAGATTCGTTTGCGGTCAGCACGTGCTGCGACTCTTTTGTCGGCTGATGTCTCATCTGTTTCATGCGCCATCGCCGCTGGGCTTGCGTCCATGTAACACGCGGCGCTGGCGGCCACTGCATACTCCGTCTCAGGCGATGGCACCATCATTTCGGTCGCCACGGGTGTGTCGATCTGCTCGAGAATGGTTTGCGTTAAATTTTTATCAAACTTAACGGATGGAAGACTCCGTAACGACTCTCGAAGTTGCTGGAGTTCTTGATATACATTTCTCGCGCGCGGATCGTTTTCGATCCACTGTGCAACTTGTGCGCGCTCACCGGCAGTCAGCTCGCCGTCGAGATACGCACTGATCATTTCGTCTTGAATTTTATTGTCCACCATCGGCCAGGTTCATCTTGAGTTGTTTTGGTGTTTGTAAATTACCGATTACTCCAGGTCGTTTCGCATCACCCGTTTTAATTCTTCCAGCAGACACATTCTCGCTCGATGCAATCGACTGCGGATGGTTCCCGCAGGGATGGAAAGTAAATCGGCGATGGCACCGTAGGAGAGTGATTCTTTTTCGCGTAAAACAATAATCGTTCGGTGCTCCTGGCGGAGGGCATCGAGTGCTATTTGAAGTTGTCGGACTCTATCTTTTTCTTCCATCGCTTCGTCGGGACCTTGCTCATTGCCGAGAATGTGGGTTCCGGTGTTCTCCTCAAAATCATCGAGGGAGATGGCTCGCTTTCTTGATTTGTAATAATCTACGGCCGTGTTGTATCCAATACGATAAAGCCAACTGTAAAATTCGCTCGTTCCTCGAAATTTGCGTAGTTGTTTGAATGCCTTAAGAAACGTTTCTTGGACTATATCCTCCGCATCGCGAACGCCAAAAAGATGTACGATCGAGCCGTAGAGCCGCTGCTGGTATTTTTCGACGAGTTCGCCGAATGCATCCTTACAGCCGTTTAAGGTCGCCTCAATAATTTCTTGGTCGTCTTCAGAGACGCGAGAAATGATCTTATTCACGGCGCTGACTGTCTCTTGGACATCGAAGTGAGGAAAAAGTTCCAAAAATTATGAGTTTATCATGGTGGAAAATGAGCTAACCCCCCATCATGATTGCCCTTTAAATTCCGGTTGTCAAATCGGGCACGTTTGGAAGAATTCAGCCGCCGGCCGCAATGCCGAATAAAAGCCTCAAAACTCGAATCGACTGAAATCGCAAAATGAATGGCCGAAGTCACTTCGGAGTCGGCACGTTGGCGGCGCTCTGAAAAAAGCGGAGGGTCCCGCGGGGCTGACGAAACACGATGATCCAGTAGATTGCCGCGACAACAAACATGAGGATGCTGAGAAGTTGCGAAATACTCAGACCCGTCCCGAACTGCCCCATTTCATCGGTCCGGATGATCTCGAGTAGAATTCGAATCAGTGGATAGATGGTAATCATCAGTCCAAATACTTCTCCGTCGCGTTGCCGGAAGGGCGAATATGCCAGTAACAAAAAACAGAGTAGAAATGCAGAGAGGGAGCTATAAAGCTGCGTGGGATGGATGGGTCGGCTCCGCTCGGGGAAAGGGAGCGGTGAGAGCAAAAACTTTCGTCCCCCTTCAGTTTCGATCGATACTGTGCCAGCGTTTCTCGGTACGGGTGGGAGCACGCTCCCTGTCAGGTCCCCAGCAGAGAATCGGTTCCCATTAATCCCGACAATTTTCTCTCCTGGCTTGAGGCCCTGCTGTGCGAGCCCGGCGTTTCGCCAGAATATCGTAGGGGCCGCATCCGTAGATTCCGGACGGGCTTGGGTCGCGATCTGCTTCGTTTGCTTGCCAGTATCGATCAGCAGACCCCAGCCCAACCCTTGTTCCACTTGCCGATTATAGGGTGGGCTTTGTTGTGGAAAGGTGACTGCCCAGGGCAACTCGCATAATCCGCCGAAGCAACAACCGTTAAGCAGGCAGCCTAACCGCCCGATCGCAAGGCCCAGCAACATGCTTGGAGCAATGAGATCTGCGAATGCCAGGGGCGGTAATTTGAAGCGACGCACCAAACAAACAAAGGCGACCATCCCGCCAATCAATGAGCCATAAACGACGAGACCACCCTGAGGAATATTAGCCATTCCTAGAAGGGTGGGAACGAGCGCCAAGGAACCATCGGCCGTTTCCTTCCGATAAACGGGGCGCCAGTACTCAATTACATGAAATACGCGGGCACCGATGAATCCTGCAACACAAAACCAGAACGCGAAGGCATAAATAGTGTCTTTTGACAGTCCGCAGGCGGAGGCCCTTCGTGAGGCCAGTAGCACCGCACTGATAATAGCTACCATCGTCATGACTCCGTAGCTGCGTACGGGCAATCCAGAATCTACTTCCACCAGCGTGGGAAGCACAAACACGATTGCGAGAGCCACAATCAAAAAGACTGGCAAGTAACTGAGAGTATCGGAGTTTATTCCCTGGCGTCGCACTAACCATAAAATCACTGCGACACCAACGAGCATCCACAAAAAAAATAAGAGGCCGACCCCAAAGACGGGAATCTCCGCCACGTGATCTCGAATAAAGAAAAGGGTTGGTCGCATGGAATGAATACGCGGATGTTAAAGCAAGTTTACATTTTTGGCTGCAGCAACAAATTATCAATTAATCGAAGGGAATCTACTCTGATTGCGACCAGTGCCACGGCCGCCTGTCGAATCGTTTGCACGGGCTCGAGCGTGTCCGGGTCGACGATAGCCACATACTCGATCGAACCGCCCGAAGTTTGTATCTGCTGTCGCATCTTTTGTATTATCTTTTCTGTCTCCGTTTCCCCACTATCAACCATACATTGTGCATGTTGCAGCCCCCGGTAGATTGATTGTGCTTTTTCTCGAGCATCTTCAGAAAGAAAGCGGTTGCGGGAACTCATTGCAAGACCATCCTCTTCCCGCATCGTGGGGCATGCCTCAATGCGTATTGGCAGATGGGAATCTCGCACAAGACGCTCCGTGACCTTTAACTGTTGATAGTCTTTTTCCCCAAAAAAGGCAGTGTCAGCCGGGATAATATGAAAAAGTTTGAGTAGCACCGTAGCGACACCCGCAAAGTGTCCCGGGCGGAAGCGGCCTTCAAGAATGCGACCCAGATGACCCACATCGACCGTCAGGCAGTCTTCCGGCGGATAGATCGAAGCGGTGGTGGGTGCGAAAACGTAATCGACTGGAAGAGGTGCGAGTGCCGAGAGATCTTTGTTCAAATCCTGAGGATAGCGATCAAAGTCGTCTTTTTCATTGAACTGTGTCGGGTTAACAAAAATCGTCACCACAGTCACATCGCACTTTTCAATCGATTTTTTCACAAGGCTGAGGTGGCCCGCGTGGAGAGCCCCCATGGTAGGCACAAGGCCAATGGTTTTTCCCAAAGCATGTTTCGTTTGCACCACCTCGCGCATTGCGCAAACGTTTTTGATCACCTCGGGTTCCGGCATGCAATCAACCTTCATGTTGTCTTTCACTTCCCTCTGAAAGCGAGCGTTTTGATGGGACAGGTAGATGTGAGATAGCCAGTATAGCGGCTGCCACATCGTCGGCTGCTGCCTCTGTTGATGAACTGTTATCGATCACCAATTGGGGACCTGCGAAGGTATCGCTGGATTCAGAGTGGAGTTTTTCTATTTGGGATGGTTCCATAAGCGCAATCAAAAGCTTGGGAGTTTGTGAGATTTTATGTGGTGTATTTAACAGTTGCCCGGGGTGTTTCGTGTCAGTGCTGATCCGCCAACGCGGTAAATCACCTTTTTGATTTTTTGAACCTTTGTGATCACTATGTGCTTCCGTCATATTTTCAGAACATAATGGTATATCGCCTGCAAGTATTTCCAAGTCGATCCCATGTGTGACAAGTCGCTCGCAAACACCCTTCAATAACTTTTCCCGATCTTCCGGAGCCCCCCCGAGTACTGCAACATCATTGAACTCGGCGTTGAGTTGCCTCAGCAGATCCTCAAGACATACCCCGGCAATCGGGTGTACCATCTCCGGAGCGACATCGCAGCACGGATGTAAAACAAACCGCCGAAAGGTCATTCTCGGATGCGGAAGCGTTAATTCGGACGTGTGGCAAACGACTTGATCGTGAAGCAGGAGATCCAGATCGATCGTGCGGGGGGCCCAGCGGATGTTGCGAGTACGACCGAGCTCAATTTCCCACTGTTTCAAGGTATCAAGAATCTCGTAGGCATCTTGATCTGTATCGATCAAGGCAACAGCATTAAGAAATCCACCCTGTCCGGATGGACCGCCGATTGCGATGGACTCATATACCCGACTAAAGACCGCGCGATGGTCACGAGAAATTCGATGGAGCCGATCCGCCACTTCGACCATCGTGGCCACTCGATGGTCGAGATTCGCTCCCAGACTGATTAAACTCTTGGCCATCAGTTCTCGACAGAAGATTGAGAATAAGGATGGAGGGGACATCCAGGCCACGACGCTAGTCGCCGACTGTCGATCCTTGCAGTCGTCGCCCCCCAACCGCTTTTCGCTTTAATCCACTTTCATCACTCAGCAGTGGAAATGCGCTTCAAAATTCTGTGGAAGAGACGCTGACTCGTCAGCCAAATCCTGAATTACCCTTCGCCTCACGCGGCGTGAATCGCAATCTGTTGCCGACAGGTGAAGAGATAAACAATAAATTACATCAACGCGACTACTTCAACCCATTGTCGTTGATGTAATTTATTGAATACCGAGTAAACGGTGTCATAGATGAAAGTCAGTTTCTCACTAGCCGCATATTTTGCGCCGGTCATAAAAATTGTCAAGCGACGCAGGCAAAAAAGTTTTTTTGTCAACAAAAAATGATGTGACAGTTTTGAAAGTATCACGGCATGCAAACTCCGATTCGTTTCAATCGAGCGAATAAAGTTTTGTAAAAGCTCGCATGTCTGCAGAGGAGAACGAGTAAAAAGTGCAATTCTACCGACTTTTTAATAACCTAAGTAGATTTTGAGTATCAACTCACATCGATTCGACGGTGATCCAAGGCAGGAAGACATTGTCGGATTTTGTTCAGTTGCATCAGGTCGATCTCTGCGATGAGTATATCATCTTTTGTATTCTCAGATCGCACAATTATTTCACCCCAGGGATTGACAATCATTGAATTTCCATAATTACTGAGTTTTGGATGATCACCCCATTGGTTCGGGGCAACAATGTATGCCTGATTTTCGATGGCCCGGGATCGAAGTAGCACTTCCCAGTGGGCTGCGCCGGTCGTTGCGCGAAAGGCAGCAGGGACAAAAAAAAGGTGCGCCCCCTGTTTGGCAAGACGGCGATAAAGCTCAGGAAAACGGAGGTCGTAACAAATAGAAAACCCAAGTGTTCCTATCGCGGTGTCTTCCACGACGACTTCGTCGCCAGGTTGAATCCAGGAAGACTCCGAACTACTGAATTCATTCGGGATACTAACATCGAATAAGTGTATTTTTCGATACTTGGTAATAATATTTCCCGAGGGATCAGTTAAAAAACTCGTGTTGTAAATAGCATTTGATTTTTTTGCTTTTTCGTAGATGCTTCCGCAATGGATAAATATTCCGTTTTCTACGGCGAGTTTTGCGATCCAGTCGCTTGTCTGTCCCGGAATCTCCTCGGCTTGCGAAACCATCTTCGGATAGGATCCCAAGCAATTAAATGTTTCTGGCAGGGTGACGAGTGCGACTTCTTGTGAAGCGGCCTGCTGAATGAGTTCTCCAGCCGTAAAATTATTGTCCTGTTTGTTCAGCGTCGATCGCATCTGGATGGCGGCAATTCGGTACTTACAATTCATCGAAAAATTTTTGTCCATCGGATTGCTTTCGCCCTGTATTTTCTCATTGTTCGCTTGCCGCTAAATGTGGACTACTCGTGGGTACCGTCGGCTCTATTCGATATCCTAGCGAAACGTGAATGCTTGGTTTAAACTCAACGACTGGCCGAGTGCGGCGGATTTCGACCCTCATACTATTCGGGCACGATTATTTTGAAAGGTGTCGCTTGTCTGGCAGCGAGTCTAAGCAGAAAGACTATGAAGCTGAAGACCCGGATGTTCGCCTGATGCTCCGCGTTCAAAACGGCGACGCAGAGGCGTTTGAGGAATTAGTATGCCAGTACCAAAGCCGGCTTCTCGGAATTCTTGAGCATTTGGTGGGCAGCCGAGATCTCGCTGAAGATCTTGCCCAGGAAGTTTTTTTGCGGGTCTACCGTGCCCGGGCAAGATATTTACCCAACGCGAAATTTTCCACTTGGCTTTTTACCATTGCGAACAACCTCGCCTCTAATGCGCGACGATCACTCGCCCGACGCCGGGAAGTCCACGTAGAACATCGAAATACTGATGGTCTCTCGGGCGATGCACTAGCTCAATTGGCGTTAGCTGCCAGTGGTCAGATGCCGAACCGGCAACTCGAAAAAGTCGAAACGCGAGGGGTCGTACAACTTGCCATTGGGGGACTCAACGAACGGCAGCGGATGGCACTGTTGCTGGCCAAATTCGAAGGAATGAGTTACGCCGATATTGCAGAAGTCATGGAACTTTCACCACAGGCCGTCAAGTCACTATTATCACGGGCCCGAGGTAGCCTGCGAGATATCCTCGCGGCCTACGTTCACACCGGAGAACACCCAAATACAAATTCTTGAAGGTATTGGGATTGGTAGCATGAACGATAAAAATAAATCTTCAACCGATTCTCAACGCATGAACGAGCAATTATCGGCTTACCTCGACGGGGAACTTTCGGAGGCTGAGAAGCACAAACTGGAAGAACAAATTCACAATGATTCGGCAATCAAGCATCGTTTTGAATCGCTCCAAAAAAACTGGTTGCTTTTGGATCAACTCTCGGCGAAAAAAGCGAACCCGGACTTTGCGGCTTCAACCGTGGAAATGGTTGCGATCCGCTCATCGGAAATTCCGGAGGTCGATTGCAATAAATCCTCTTGGGAAGCTTGTCCACGGTGGCTTCTGATTAGTGGAGCAGCGGTAATTGCTGTTGCGATTGGCTACTTCACGACGATCGCACTCATTGATGATCGCAACGGCGCCCTCTTAGAACACTTGGTTTTGCTGGAAAATCTTCCCGAATATCAACTTGTCGACGACGTAACATTTGTGGAACAAATTGGCAAAATAGAGTACTTTTCTTCACGCGCAGAGGTCGCACCTTATCCGGGGCTCGTGCAAGACTCAGTGGAATCCGACGTTCAGAAACGATTTCGACTAAACGCCATGCCTTACGCAAAAAAAAGATTACTACTTGATAATTACAACACTTTTCAGCAAATATCGGGTGAAGAACAAATCCGTTTGATCGATTTACATCAGGATTTGTTGGCAGCGAACGATGCCGACACTTTGTCGAAGTTGCTCGTAACCTACGCACATTGGTATCAGCAACTCGACTCGAGTAACCAGGTGGAACTTTCGCTACGTGCGAACAAAGATAAAATTTTACTTATTCACGAACTTGTGAAGGAAGATTCGCCACTTCCTCCAAGACACTCCGGCCAACCCTTGTTTTACTCAAACAAAGATCGCGTGATTCTGATGCAGTGGCTGGAGGGGGTCGCAATACGAAATGAAGAGAAAATTTTAAAACGCGTTAATAATTATCAGCGGGATCAAATTCTGCGTCTCTCGCCACAAGAAAAAAATCGTCGGCTTGTTTTTCTGCTGATCAAAAATATAAAACGTGACAAAATGAGTCTCTCGAAACCGGGCGAAAGGAAAGAATATACATCGATGGTGGCCCTGCTTTCCTCCAGCTTGCAGCAGCGGTTGGCGAAGCAAGATTCCTTTGATGCTCGCCTGCGCTTGATTATCGACATACTACGCGTCGACTCGCGAGGGCCACGGTTCCGCACGACCCCGGCCAAATAACCGGCGGCGATTATCTCGCACGGATTCTCTCGACTCCATCGTTTGAAGATGGCGTTTTGTGCGGTGTTCACACGTGCCCGCTCATGGCATGGCTCGATAGACCGCATTGGTTATTTCGGGAAGCCATGTTGCCAGATAGTAGGCGCGTGGAGTGGTCCAATCAAAACGCTTCACTCCAGTCGCATGGAAGGAAAAATCGTTCATGCTGAACGCACCATCCAGGAATCCTTTCGGTTGTTCATATCGCACAACTCGGTATTGCCCTTCGTCAATTCCAGCTAATTCTGCCGCCCGACTCACCGCATCTTCCAAGAAGCCGATGCGATCGACCATCCCGAGTCGTAAGGCTTGTTGAGCCGTAAAAATTTGTCCCGTCTTCACCTCGGTCATTGCAGTTTCATCTACAGACATTTTTGGGCGCCCGTAAGAGACCACTTCGAGAAATCCAAGAAAACTTTCATCGACTAAATCTTGGAGTTTTTTCTTTTCCTCAGGAGTTTGTTTTTGAGTAAAACTCCCCATTTGTTTAAATTTACCACTTACGTACGATCGGTCCACGATTTGATGGTCGTTGAGAAATCCAGAAATATCATAACTGGGAATGACGACGCCTACCGAACCTGTCCACGTCGTACTCTCTGCAAAAATAACATCAGGAGCGTCGCCCACTGCCATCGAGATATAATATCCTCCGCTAGCGGCCACTCCCCCCATGCTCACCACCATGGGAAAGCTTTCACCGTTCGCTTGTTTCTCGCTTTTGAGTTTCTTGAGGTGATGATAAATGTAGTGGCTTGCGGTTACCGTACCGCCTGGAGAATTAACTCTTACCACAATTCCTTTCACCTGATTATCTTTGCGAACTCGGTCGATCTGTTTTTTTATAAAGCCCTCTCCCTGAAGAATCGTTCCATCAACATCAATAATCGCAATTTTTTCGTTTGCGGCAAAATTTCCCGCTTCCAACAATTCTGTCATTTGTGGATCTGTTTGAACGTAGCTGTGATACTGCGCGAGAAGACCAAAATTAAACATTACCGAAATACCAAGTGCGATTAATAAAATCAGGAAAAGAATCCGCCTCAAGGTTTTTCCTTGTTGTTCTAAAATAATGCGCGGTGGCATCCGAACCTCGGGTGTTGTTCCTCCGGCATACTGTGCACTGACTACCTTCGCCACATCTATTCCTTTTTTTTCATCATCCGACTGTTGGTCGGGATTGTGGAAATTGTTGGGGTCCATAGTCTTTCTCCCGATAAGAGTTTGATGGGGACGCAGGGCGCGTAAATGATAAATGTATCTCGGTGATCTCGATTGACCTACGACCTCATTTTAATATTGCTCGCCCTAAGGGCAATTGGACCTCGGCAGGCAAAACTGAACGAAAGCGTGAATGAGCGTCTTTGCCCTCAAGGTTGTAGCTTGTGGGGACAACCTGGTGCGATATTCCCCTGCAGGAAGATGGCACCGCGTGTCCGGATTTGGATTGTCAGGGGTCTTTTTTTATTTGGTGGTGGTGGCGGGGACTCGTTCGGAAAGCTACATTACACACCCACCGCACACCTCCGGCCCTAGGAGGTTGGATTGCTGGGTAGGATCGAGCGTTGAATTGAGGAGAAAAAGTCTTGTATCTCGCTGCATCAAGCAATTGTTTTCCAGAACTCGCCCTGGACGCAGCATTATCGAAGCTCGTCGACCTTGAGTATTCGCGGGTGGAAATACCCTTTCATGAGTCGGCTGCAGTCCTCAGGCCGTCTGAGATCGCAAACGATCCCGAGAGGGCAATTGCGATTTGTCGACAAACACATCGGCTCACCCCGGTGGCTTATAACGTCGAAATTACCGCTCAGGGTGATGATTTTTATCGTCAGTTTGCTGCAATCTGTTCCGTTGCCAAGGCGACGAAGGTCGTTACTTTGATTTTGCCATCTGCCCAACTAGGGACACCATTCAACGCGGAGGTAGAACACCTACAACAACTCGTCGACATTGCATCTACCGATGGCACAGTGGTTGCGATCAAGACGGAAGCCGGGCGTATTTCAGAGGACCCTGATACGGTGAAGGTACTTTGCGATCACATCAAGGGACTTGGTGTAGCATTGGACCCCAGTTATTTCCACTACGGAGAACAAATGGGTCGCACTTACGAACAGATTCTTGAGTACACGCAGCACGTCTATCTCAGAGATACCAATAAAGAAAATCTCCAAGTGCGTGTGGGGCAGGGAGATATTGAATATGGGCGACTAGTCAACCTTTTGACCCAAAATAAATACAATCGGGCGCTGGCGGTCGATATGCAACCGATTGCCGAAGTCGATCAAATGGCTGAAATGCGAAAAATGCGGCTACTCATTGAAAGTCTCCTCTGACTTCAAGTCGCTAACAGGACTTTTGACTGTGCTCAATTCAGTGACCTGCTTGTCACTCAATTAGCTGACGAGGTGTGCCTGTGAACCGAGTGCCTTCTGCCGCTGGGCTTCGTAGAAGAGGACTGCGGCACTTGCAGACACATTCAGGCTGTCGGCAACACCGTACATCGGGATACTCACTGGATGAGCAGTTTGCCAGATACCAGAAAGACCAGTTGACTCGGCTCCCAAAATGATTGCCGTGGGAACGGTATAGTCGACCTCAACGTAAGAATCTTTCGCATCCACTGCTGCTGCAATCACCTGAAACCCTTTTACCTTCAGCCAATTGCACACTTCTTTTGATTCTGCAGAACAGATTGACATTGAAAACACGGTACCCAAGCTCGCGCGAATGGCGTTCGGATTAAACACATCGGTCTTTTGGTCTGCCAAAATCACGGCCGACACACCCGCACCGTCCGCGCTGCGCACAATCGCTCCGAGGTTCCCCGGTTTTTCGATCCCCTCCACGATCACGACCAGTGAATTTCGAGGAATTTCCAGATCGTCTAAATCATTTTTTGGCGGGATCGCGACAGCAATAAACCCTTCAGCTCGTTCTCCGAACGCCAAATGTTCAAAGACGTTCTCCGCGACTTCATAGACATCCATCGTAAATTCATCGATCTGCTCCAAGAGTCGACAACTTTCACTCGTCTGACAGAAAGCGGGGCAGAAATAAATTTCTGTAATCTGGATATTTGCGGCGATCGCCCGGCTCAACTCTCGGGCGCCATCAATGAGTGTTCTACCCTGACGGCCACGATGCTTGCGGCGCCGCAGTTTGACAGCCGCTTTAATTTTTTCGTTCCGCAGGCTCGTGATTGCGGGAAAATCGGGCATGATTTACTCGACTTCTCAGTCTGTTTTTTTGCTCCAGCGAACGGCAATACCGCAGGGTAGTTGTCGTCCATCGCTGGATCGGATCGCTAATCCTCCTGATTCAAATGTTCCTCCGTGACCACTTCCCAGAGCAACCCGTAATTTTTGCTCTAGGTCGTGCGGCATATACCCTGTGGTGTGGCAGCTTATCAAAATAAACCTACGATCATTGGTTGTCAGTTGCATACAGAGATCCAGCAATTCATCAAGATCTTGCTGTATTTTCCATACCTCTCCCTTGGGACCATGGCCATAACTCGGTGGGTCCATGACGACACCATGATATTTGTTGCCTCTTTTCAATTCGCGTGTGGCAAATTTTCTTGAATCTTCTGTGATCCAGCGTATCGAGGAACCGGTGAGCCCAGAAGATTCTGTATTGCGGCGTGCCCAGAGCACACTATTTTGGGCTGAATCGACATGGACCACTTCGGCTCCGTGCGCCGCACCCGTGAGTGTGGCACCACCGGTATAAGCGAATAGATTGAGTAATTTGAGCGTTTCGTCTGTGTTTTTTAACTGTCGCGTCATCCAATCCCAATTCCCCGATTGTTCGGGAAACACGCCGACGTGGCCGAAATCGGTCAGCTTCAGCTCCAGATCGCAGTTTTCGTGTTGAATTTTCCAAGAGAGGGGCATTTGATTCGTGCTTTGCCACGCTCCCTCGTTAGCTCCCCGACGCACATAGGAAGCATGTGCCGACTCCCACAATTCCGGTTGCTGCTTCGGCACTCCCTCTGCGGCTCGACTCGGGCGATCGAGAATATACTCTCCAAATCGCTCCAAACGACGCCCGTCGCCGAAATCGAGCAGCTGATATTGGTCTTTGGAAAACATGATTACTTGTTTCGTTCGTCATTCGTACGAATTTAGGGAATCGCATATCGTAACATCTGCTGCGATCGATATTCAAGCCATTGAGCTTTTTTCGCCGTTAAAATGATCTGAATTCCGTAAAATCTCCCATTCGGTGTGCAGACTCGGGAGGACTACAATACCTAGTGGTACACCCGTTGTGTGGCTGCCACACTCAATCCCGCCCCGTGCGGCAAGGACGCACCGGTCTATGAGAATTCAACCGTGGTGTGATGTGATTTCAGTTATTGAAAGGGTCGTGTATTTTTGGCGGAGATGGGCCAAGGATTTAGGGATTTATTGCAATATGTTTTGGTGTTCAAAAGCAGTTTGTTTCCAGAGGATCCGGCCATTGTGCTTGTTGGGCGGTGTCTGTTTCCTTTTGACGAGTTGTCAGACGGCAGGCACGTCGGCCGAAAAAAAAGAGAGGATCACTAAGGAGGGGCGATTATCCCGGTCGATTGAAAATCTCCCGGGCGATACGCTCGGAGGTGGTGAAGCCTCAATCACAAAGAATAAATCCGCATCCAGTAACATTGCGCTCGTGGCGACCACCACCAAACCTTCAAATCCACTCGATGAGGATCGGGCCTTTCAATTTCTTAACCAAATTTGTGCGTTGGGACCACGGATCACCGGGTCGAGGCCCATGCAACAGCAGCAGAAATTGCTCGTCGATCATTTCAGCGGACTTGGGGGCAAGGTGAGTATGCAGCGGTTCCGCTTTCCCCATCCGATAAATCGGGCGCCACAAGAGGCGGCGAATATACTCGTTGAATGGCGCCCGGAAAAAAAAGAACGTATTCTCATTTGCGCACACTACGACACTCGCCCTCAGGGTGACAACGCCCGCGTACCGGAGAAACAGCGAGGGGATACTTTTATCGGTGCAAATGATGGCGCCAGTGGTGTTGCCCTTTTAATGGAACTCGCGTATCTGATGCCACAATTTGAGGGACCTTATGGGGTTGATTTTCTTTTGGTCGATGCTGAGGAATTTGTCTTTTCCGATTTTCCACGACAACGATATTTTTGGGGATCCGAATTTTTTGCCCGGCAGTACCAAAAAGCTCCGCCACCACATCGATACCTCAAGGGAGTTCTTCTGGATATGGTCGGTGATCGGCATCTACAGATTTATCAGGACCGCAACAGTGTTTGGTGGAAAGACACCCGGCCAATCACTGAAGAAATTTGGCAGGTCGCCCAAAATCTTGGTGTGGATGAGTTTATTCCACGCACGCATCCCAAAATGCGTACGCCGATCCGCGACGATCACTTGATGCTGAGAAACGTGGGCAAAATTCCCACCTGTCAAATCATCGATTTCGATTATCCTCGATTTCCCACCAATCGATATTGGCACACTTCGGAGGACACACCAGAGAGGTGCTCAGGGGCGTCGATGGCAAAAGTCGGATGGGTGGTACTCGAGTGGCTACGATTGCCATAAACAGTTGCAGCGAACTTCTGGCCAATATGTGATCGTCTCGCGAGGTATGTATTTCTTATTTCTTCTGTGTGTGCTTAATCGTAGCCATATTGTGAAATAATTTTAGCGTGACGTTTGTTAAAATATTGAAGCTGCTCTGGTGTGAGAAACGTTTTATAGGATCCTACCTGAGCCCGACGAAAGGTTGCGCTATCTTCTGAAAACAGACTGTCCGCGATTGACTCAATGTCTGCTTGATCTATTGAAAGATACTGTGTGAAGGCCCGTATTGACTCAAGTTGTCGTTGACTATCTCCGCCTCCACGCGGGCCGATTAAATCTTCGAAGCGCACCTTTAAAACGTTCGGATGAAAAAGTAAAACCCGCGAAAAATAAAAATGTTCTATCACGTTATATTCTTGCTGTCGTAATTTATCATTAGCGATAAACATCTCAATCATCTCTTCATCGCTGAAATGCTTATATACTTTTTGCATATATCGCATTTGACCATGCTGCGGGTTGTCATTCTTTGGATGAACCCAGTGAAACCAAGACACAAGGACGTCTCTTGGGTCCCGAAACAAGAAAATAATTTTCATCGATTCGGGGTTTTCTTCTAACTCGATCTGAACATCATCCATGGGCGTATGATGCGATGAGAGATAGGTATTCTTTTTTTGGCCGAAGTCGCGCAAGGCAATAGGTCCGCTCCCGCGCTTGAAATATACCTGAAATCCCACTCGGGAAAACAAATTTTGAATCAGATGAGTGCCGCTTTTTTGAAGAGAAACGAGTAAGACTCTCTTAGGAGTTTTTCCCCGGCGCCATATTTTTTGTTTTATGCTAAATAACATTCAGAGAAATTACTTTCTTTACTTGTAAAATGATTTACCCTACCTCATCGGAATATTAAGTACTTGCTAGGGGTTTGTTGTATGAGTGAAACAACACAATATGTTGTTTCTAACTCGCCTTTAGAAAACTTGTGTATTGGAATTTTTGTGCGAACGAATTAATGAGTTTTTTTTCTCCCACAACCGCTCTAATGCCGCTGGCAATTTACCTCATCTACCTGGGGGTGCTTAATCTTTCATGTAGACCTCGAGTGCTGCTCGGCGTGATTGATTCCTTAGCGTTGAGTATAGGTGTTTCCGGTTTGGTGATCATTGGTCCCCTGCAGATTCTGCTCCCGTCGGCTGTAATGGTTCGCTTTGGAGAAAATATCTGGTATCCCATGGTACTTCTATACCTTTTCGGTGCTACCTGGTTACTGTTGTTGAGTCGACCGCGGATTGTCATTTATGGAATCCGCCCCTACGCTTTTCAAATGAGCCTATCTTCGGTGCTTACACGTAATCAGTGGTCGGCGGATCAGAATGAAAACATCGTGCGAATTCATGAACTGGGTATCGATCTTGAAATTTATGTATTTCCGATGATGCAAAATGTAATTCTTCGCCCTGTTCAATCCCAGCAATCTCTTCGGGCCTGGCAAAAGCTGCGAGCCGAAGTGACGAGCGAATTACAAACACGATCGCCATGCAATTACGGATTGGGGTTCGGTTTTCTTATGTGTGGGTTAGTGGTGGCAGCCATCGGGTGTGCGCTTATCTAAATTGTTTTTATGGTGGTTGTTAACTTAGCCATTTAGAGTCTCATTCAGTCGGGCAAAGGATCGATAGAGAATCTGCCTCTGGTATGCCCTTGCTGGCATCGCTGGCTGATAAACAGGTGAGACGAGCAGCCTCTGGTTTTACGTATCTGAAACAACGTTTGACACGATATGCGCTGCATCTTCCCTAAAGGTCGCCCCTTGACGCTGGCACGCCTTAAGATTTAATCTGCAGGGGTGTCGATTGGCCTTGCACGCCCTTCAGGCCGCCCTATAATCCGGCGGATTTTGTTCCGTAAGATCTTCGAAAACCAAGGTTTGCTGGATCGCCTGGAAACACGGGGTACCATGAGTGGCGGGCCGCGATGGTCGGCACGGGACTTCCTTGAGTTACAGGCGGGTGTAGCTCAGTTGGCAGAGCACAACGTTGCCAACGTTGTTGTCGTGGGTTCGAATCCCATCACCCGCTCTTTTGTGGTTTGAAAAAAAAATGTTTTGCGTTCAAATATGATGTACAAGTGATTGACTGAACGTGCTGAAGAACTTTTTTATTTTCAAACGATTGTCAAGCGAGAGACCTTTTTGTTGGCGATTTTATGGCGAGTGAAGAATTAAACGAAACTGATACTTTGGAAGAACCCGGTGCTGCCGGTGCTGAGAGCACCGAGCTACATCTTGATGTGGAAATTGATTCGCCTAGCGCGTGTCAAAGGCACATTACAGTCACTGTTGCGCGCGAGGATATTGATCGGTATTTGGACGATGCCTTTAGTGAAATGATGGGCACGGCAACTGTACCCGGTTTTCGGGTTGGGCGCGCGCCGCGGAAGCTCGTGGAAGCCCGCTTCCGTAAAGAGGTTTCCGACCAAATCAAGGGATCTTTATTATTGGATAGCATGGCGCAGGTCAACGAAAATCATGACCTCGCCGCGATCAGTGAGCCTGATATCGATTTGGAGGCCGTCGAGTTGCCCAGCGAGGGTCCTTTGACGTTCGAATTTGATCTCGAGGTTCGTCCGGAATTCGATCTACCTGATTGGAAGGGTCTAAAAATCGAACGTCCGACCGCTGAATTCGGTGATTCGGATATTGATGAGCAACTCGTCCGTGTCCTTGCAAATTATGGAAAACGCGTACCCTCACAGGATCCGATTGCTCTGGGCGATTACATAGCGATGCGCATCACCGCCTCATCCGAAGGAAAAACAATCGGTGAGGGTGTTGAAGAAACCGTCTGCGTTCGACCGAGTCTGAGCTTTCGGGACGGAACCATCGAGGAATTCGGTAAATTGATCGATGGTCATAAGACGGGTGATACCGTAAAAACCTCAATCACCCTCATTGACGACGCACCTAATGCAAATCTTGCAGGCAAAGAAATTCAGGTCGAGTTTGAAATCCTTGATGTCAAAAAATTCGAGTTGCCTGAATTGAATTCCGAATTTATATCTCAACTCGGTAATTTCGAATCGGAGGCTGATCTCCGCGATACCATAAAGGATAATTTACAGCGGCAACTCGACTATCAACAACAACAGCGTGCTCGTCAGCAAATTACACAACTTTTGACGGCAGCAGCCGATTGGGAGTTGCCTCCCGAGATGCTCAAACGACAGAGCGGTCGCGAGTTGGAACGCAAGGTCATGGAACTCCGTCGCAGCGGTTTTCCAGAGGCCGACATCCAAGCGCATGCCAACGAGTTGAGGCAAAATAGTCAGGAAACCACATCGACTGCCTTAAGAGAACACTTCATTCTCGAACGGATTGCAGAGGAAGAAAATGTGGATGCGGCAGAGGCCGATTATGATCGGGAAATTAGTCTGATTGCGATGCAGACGGGCGAGACACCTCGTCGCGCCAGGGCGCAAATCGAAAAGAAAGGGTTGATGGACAGCCTCCGCAATCAAATCGTGGAGCGGCGTGTCATTGAACTCGTTCTCGAACACGCAACATTCAAAGATGTAAAGTTTGAGGGTGAGGGGGGAACCACTGAGGCCGTCGATATGGCGATCGGCGGAGGGGAGCAAAACGAGATACCTGTTGCCGCGCATGGGCAAGAGGAAGAACTCGCCGCTCCGAAAGATCACACATAATTGGGACCCCGAACGGAAGATGAAAGGATAGGGCACTCGCCTCGCTAAAAAGAGAGGCTAAATACAACTCGCGTGTGCCCCCCATGGAAGGATTTTTGATGAACGCGTTCGATGCATTTTCTCGTCCTCCGCTGGCCAATCCGCAACTCAGTCGCGATTATCAGCGACAGCGGCAGATGACGCTTGGCGATTTGCTACTGGAGAATCGAATCATCTTTCTCCAGGGGGAAATCCATGATGGAAATGCCAATGAACTGGTTATGAAAATGCTCTATCTCCAGAGCGAAAATCGGCGAAAAGATATTAATTTTTATATTAAT
>JAQWPY010000056.1 GCA_029245145.1 Pirellulales bacterium
ACCCGATAACCCCACCCGCGCCCAGTTTGAAAGCCGGAAGCATCGCAGCGAGGGCCCCGCCCCGCGGCGATAAAACGACTCCAAATCGCAAATGCACGACACGAATTCCCGCGTCCTTTGCGGGCTGAGTTGCCGCTTCCCAATCGGCAGCCAATTGAGCCAAAAAACCTTCGCCGTTGACTGCTGATTCCTCGCACACAAGTTCTTCTGTTTCGCCGTAATAACCGATTGCAGACGCCGCCAACAAAACCTGGGGGGGCTTCCGTAGTGACGCCAGTGCTTCACAAAGGCTTCGTGTTCTCATGACACGACTATCGCGAAGTTCCTCTTTTTGCTTTTTCGTCCACCGCCTGATCCCAATATTTTCGGCGCCAAGATGAATCACCGCGTCCAAGCCCTCGCCGAACATACGCAGTTGATCGTCGCAACTGGGATTCCACGTGAGTCTTTCTCGTGACGCAGATCCATTCTGTGATCGGGTAATTTCGGTGATCGAGTGACCCCCGGTTGAGAGAAAAGACTTCAACGCAGAACCGATCAATCCACTCGACCCCGTGATTCCGACCCCCAATCTCGGCCGATCTCGATATTGGTCGTGGGCCACAAGATCCTCCCGAGTCACCGAGTGTCGAAATGAAAACATCCTTTGTATTTTCCTCTCAACCATGTTTTTCCCCAGAGCGGCACCGAGACGCCCTCCGGGAAGCTGATACTCCAAAGCATCTTCAAGAATCGACGACCGGGTATCCTGATGCAGGAAACGATGACGATGACGCCAGATACGAAACGGGCCCCGCAGTTGCGTGTCTTCGAAACAGTCGGGTGGGCTGCAGGCGGTGTGCTCGGCGAGCCAGCGGAGTGGGACTGGGCCCAGACGTGTCGCGAATTCGACGCAGGACCCCATCTCGATGCCGTCACCGCGATTGAGAACATCGATTCGCTCCCAGGGGGGGAGCAGACGATCGAGCGCTCCGGGTCGCTGGTGCCAGGCAAATGCTTCCTGCTGAGAGACGGGAAGGGTCGCCTGAAAACTACGTTTAACGATCGGACTGCTCATGGAGACCTCCCTCAACACTCCAAACTTTCGGGGGGCAGCTCAACGGCGACCCACAATACGCTCAGCTATAGGATACGCCGAACGATCTCCAGGCGGAAAATGTTCAAATTTTCGGAGAAATTGCTTACTTTTCAACTGTTTCCTAAATCATTTTCTCTATTTCCATTGGCAAATAGCGTAGATTGACATAAAAATATGCAAAACGTTCACTTCTTTTGCTTTGTTCGAGAATTTCCTTGGAAACACTTAGTTCAGGGTCTGCCACTGTTTCGCCAAAACAGGTCGCCAAAGCGATCGGGGTCAGTGAAAGTTCGCTGAAGCGATGGTGTGACCGTGGTCTGATTCCCATGTCCCGCACCGAGGGCGGGCACCGCAGACTCAATCCGGCAGATGTCGTGGCCTTCATCCGGAACTCTGACCGCCAATTGGCGGAACCGGAAATATTAGGTCTTCCTGCCAGCTCGCGATGCACGATCGGGTCAAAAACGGTCGATCAGCTATCTCGGGCTTTCATTGAGGGAAAAGATGAATTGTGCCGACAGATGATCTTCGATCTCTACCTGGGCAACGAATCGCTCGACCGCATGTTTGACGACGTGATTGCCCGGAGCTTCTACGAAATTGGATTGCATTGGCATGCCGGACGACTCGATATTTTCCAGGAGAGGCGGGCCACTGAGATTTGTGAAAGCATTCTTCTCGAACTCCGAGCCTTCCTTCCCGTACCCGCCACCGATGCACCGTGTGCAATCGGTGCTACGCCAGAAGGAGACGACTATCGCTTGGCGAACCGCATGGCCGAGCTCACCCTGAGAGATATTGGTTGGAATGCTATTTCGCTCGGTGTATCGCTGCCGCTGACAACCATTCAGGAGGCGATTAAAAAATATCGACCTCAACTACTCTGGCTCAGCATTTCGGCGATTGATGATGAGCAAAAGTTTCTTCATGATTATCGTTCTTTACGGGAGTCAGTGGACTCGGGTGTTGCCATTGTCCTTGGAGGAAAGGCTCTCACTAAGCGTATTCGAGATGAGCTGAGTTACACAGCGTATTGTGCGCACATGCACGATATGCAATTGTGCGCTCGTGAATACTGTAAAAACTAAAGCTTGAATGGTGTGCTTACGTGCTCTTCCCTGCACACCCTCAACGAAAAGAACCAACGCCGATGGTACCGATGCAGCAGACGCGATCAAAGATCGCCATTATCGGCGCAGGAATCAGCGGTAATGTTTGTGCTTGGCTACTTCACAAGGACCACGACATTACAGTCTTCTCTGCAGATGATCATGTTGGCGGACATACCCATACACACTCCGTTTCGCTCGAGGGGCGTGAGACTTCGATTGATACCGGCTTTATGGTATACAACGAGAAAACCTATCCGAACTTTATTCGCTTGTTGCAGCGATTGGGCGTGCAGTCTCAACCGAGCGACATGAGCTTCAGCGTGCGGTGCGATTCGAGTGGTCTCGAATACCAGGGAAGTTCACTCAATGGACTCTTCGCACAAAGGTCCAATTTTTTTCGTCCTTCGTTTTATCGCATGGTGTGCGATATTTTACGTTTTAATCGCGATGCACCACAACTTCTCGAGACTCATGATGACTCGTGCACTCTGGGGAGCTATGTGCGCGACAATCGTTACAGCGATCTTTTTCTGCAGCATTATCTCGTGCCGCTCGGCGCATCGATTTGGTCGTGCCCGGCAGAGCGTTTTCTGGAATTCCCTGCGCGTTTTCTCGTTGCCTTTCTGCAAAACCATGGCTTGCTCCAAATCCGCAACCGACCGCGTTGGTACACCATCTGCGACGGCGCCCAAAGCTACGTTCAAGCATTGACGCAATCGTTCAGCCAAGCGATCACAACGCAGTGTCCAATACGTCGCGTCGAGCGAAAAGAGGACGGAGTCTTCATAAAACGAGGGAATGGAGTCGAAGAACCTTTTGACAAGGTGATCTTTGCCACCCACGCGGATACCACACTCAATCTTCTGGCCGCCCCGTCAGCCGATGAAAAGGAAATCCTCGGTCACTTTGCATATCAACAGAATGAGGCCATCTTGCACACAGACCGTAGTTGGATGCCCCGAAGTAGGCGAGCATGGGCCAGTTGGAACTACCTTGTAAGCGAATCTACGACAAAACCTGTGTCCGTGACTTACGATGTGAACCGACTACAGAAACTGGGGTACTCGCAACCGGTATGTGTTACCCTCAATCCATCCCATCCCATTGACGACCGTTTTGTGTTGAAAAGAATGAGCTATCAACATCCGGTTTTTTCCTCCGGATCGATAGCGATGCAACAGCGTCATGAAGAGATCAACGGGAAGCATCACAGCTATTTCTGCGGCGCCTATTGGGGCTATGGATTCCATGAAGACGGGGTCAAGAGTGGGCTTGCGGTTGCGAAATGTTTCGGGAAGCACTTATGACGTTGCACAGTTGCCTTTACGAGGGGTTTGTCCGACATCGACGCGATGATCCCGTCACGCATTGCTTCCAACAGCAGCTCTACATGGCGTACTTAGATCTTGATGAATTACAAAGAGAACTCATTGATGTAGTGACAAGTAAGGAACGCTTTTCCCCTGTTTCCTTCCGACGTTCCGATCACTTTGGTAGTCCATACAAACCTCTCACACAGTCAATCAGAGAATTAGTAGAAAAGAGTACCGGGCGTGTCCCACAAGGCCCCATCAGACTCCTGACGCAACTACGCGTCTGGGGACACTATTTCAGTCCACTCAACATGTTCTACTGTTTCGATCAAGAAGATGCCGAACCCACAACGATTGTCGCCGAAGTCAGTAATACCCCGTGGATGGAGCGGCATATGTATGTCTTGTGGTCGGGAAATCGGCGCGAGGGATCGCAGTCTCTCAAATTCAGTCACCCGAAAGCATTTCATGTGTCGCCCTTTATGGGCATGGACCAGATATACCATTGGTCTATCGGTGTTCCTCGGGAAACTTTACAGGTCGGCGTTCATAGCACGGAAAACAGCCAAATGCTGTTTAGTGCCGCGTTGTCGCTTAAGAGGCAACCCTTAAATCGCGCCGCATTACGACGACTTCAAATACGCTATCCTTTAATCACATTGAAAACCGTTACAGCGATTTATTTTCAGGCACTTCGATTATGGAAGAAGAATTGTCCCTTTTATCCCCATCCAAAGAAAAACTCCGACCGCAAAAACATATCGCCTCCCGGCAATCATGCCTCTCACAACCTTTGAGTGAATCGCGAGGAAATCGCTTTTCCTTGACTGCGATGCTCAGAGGCCGCACGTTTGCTCGCCTGAGGAGAATACAGCATGGTGCGCTCGTCGTCCACGAAAGGGGAGGAATGGAAGTACTTGGAGGGGTGGGGGAACCGAGTGCGGAAATCGTAATTCACAATCCGCGATGTTACAAACGGTTTGTTCTGGGGGGATCGGTAGGCGCCGCACAATCATTCATCGATGGCGACTGGGCGACCCCTGACCTTCTCGAGATTATCAGACTCTTCGCGCGTAATGAAGATTTTTTGCGCACGGCCAACCGCGGGCTTTCCCGTATCCAGCAGGCCTCCTACTGGATGGCTTCCAAATTGAGACGGAACACACGCAAAGGGAGTCGTAAAAATATCGCCGCGCATTACGATCTTGGAAATGATTTTTTCCGCCAGTTTCTCGACTCTTCGATGACTTACTCATGTGGTATTTTTGACTCTCCTAAGAGCAGCCTCTGGGAAGCCTCGATGCAGAAATATCGGGTAATCGCAAACGACCTCAATCTGTCTCCGGCAGATCGTGTCATCGAGATTGGAACGGGGTGGGGTGGCTTCGCGCTATTCGCGGCTCAAAACTACGGCTGTCATGTCACGACAACAACGATTTCCAAAGAACAATTCAGATACGCAAAACAGCAGGTCGCGAAGGAGAAACTGTCAGACAAAATAGAGGTGCTCTACCAGGATTATCGTGACCTAAAAGGCACGTTTGATAAATTGGTCTCGATTGAAATGATCGAGGCAGTCGGACATCGATTTTTGCAAACTTTTTTTGAAAAGTGCGGGCAGCTACTCAAACCGTCTGGCAAGGCAACGATTCAGGCCATTACGGTTCCCGATAAAGACTATTCACGCTATCGACGATCAACCGACTTTATTCAACATTTTGTTTTTCCTGGTGGCTGCCTTCCTTCAATTCAGGCGATTCGAAATGCCACCGGCAAAACCGGTTTGGAATTACTGCAAGTCACCGATTTCAGCAACGACTATTTCCGGACCCTCTCGGAGTGGAGAAGTCGTTTTCACGACAATCTAATGCAAATCAGGCGACTCAAACTGGGCGAACAGTTTCTTCGACTTTGGGACTATTACCTCTGCTATTGTGCTGGCGGATTCGCCGAAGGAAAAATTCGCGTCGGTCACATTTCTTTACAAAAATCACCTGGGGCATCTCGCTAAGTATCCGTCTCGCTCATCTCCTCGCAAAACTTTCGTTTCACATGCTTCACGTTGCCCCCTTCACACAAATCGTCCTCGTTGGCTTGTTTGCGATTTGCGTCATGGCCTGGCTTTGGGCGGTACAAAAAGTGCGGGGTAATGCCGGAATTGTTGACCTCGGCTGGTCATCCGTGATCGGTATCGGAGGCGTATTTATTGCAGTGACGGCCGATGGTGAAATCGCGCGGCGGGCGCTTGCCGCAGGTTTTATTGCCTTGTGGTCTTTTCGTTTATCGATTTATCTTTTCCAGCGGATGCATGGCGCCGGCGAGGAGAATCGATATGCGGCACTTCGCACGCGATGGGGTGCGAAGGCAAACCTCTGGCTTTTCTATTTTTTTCAGGTGCAAGCGATTGCCGCACTACTGTTTCTGCTACCACTTCTCGTCTCGTGCTCGAATACACGTACTTTCTCCACGCTGGATTTTGTCGGGTTGATTATCTGGCTCGTCGGTTTTTCCGGTATTGTGATTGCCGACTATCAACTCAATGCCTTCAAGCAAATTGCGAGCAATCGTGGAAAGACATGTCGCAGAGGACTCTGGCGGTACTCCCGACACCCAAATTATTTCTTTGAGTGGATCATGTGGTGGTGCTGGCTGCCCCTTGCGATCGGCGCATCCTATTGGTGGATTGCCTTGATAGTGCCACTGCTGCTTCTCTACTTATTGCTCTTCAAGACCGGCATCCCACCGGCGGAGGCACAAGCCATCGCCAGTCGCGGGGATGACTATCGAATGTATCAACGAGTGACGAGTCCTTTCATTCCATGGTGCCCCAAGAAGGACGCTGAGCCGTGATTGCGCTGAACTTAGCAGAAAGAGGATGGCTACCCGACGCGGTTGTGCGGTTTGGGATACGCCGATTACTCAAAGCAAGGCTTCAGCAACAGAAGGCTCTTGCGCAGGAAAATCGAGCGGCAATACCTTCATTTTATGAACGCCTTCGCTCAGAACCGATTGCCGTGCAAACCCAGGATGCGAATCGTCAGCACTATGAAATGCCTGCGGCTATGTTTCGTTACATTCTTGGTCATCGGATGAAATACAGTTGCGCTCTCTTTCCCACAGGCACCGAGTCGCTCGATCAAGCAGAAGATGCAATGCTCGCCCTCACCTGCGCGCGGGCGCGTCTTGAAGATGGGATGACAATCCTGGAGTTAGGCTGTGGTTGGGGATCACTCAGTCTTTGGATGGCGGAACACTATCCAAACTCTCGCATTGTTGCTGTTTCCAACTCGGCAAGCCAACGGGAATTCATTGAGCAAGAGGCAGCTCGTCGAAATCTGAAACAACTTCGTGTGATCACGAGTAACGTAATCGATTTTGATCCCCTGGAAAAATTCGACCGTATCGTCTCGGTCGAGATGTTCGAACACATGCGAAACTATGCACTGCTTCTGGAGCGAGTGTCACAGTGGCTGACTTCAACGGGGAAGCTTTTTGTTCACATCTTCTGTCATTGTGAGTTTGGATATTTATTTGAAGCGAGTCGGGGAACCGACTGGATGGCAAAACACTTCTTTTCGGGCGGCATGATGCCGTCCGTAGACATATTTTCATATTTCCAGGACCACTGCACCGTTACAGAACAGTGGACAGTCAATGGGAATCATTATGCCGAAACCTGCGACGCATGGCTCGCAAACCAAGACCTGAAGCGAAAAGAGATAAAATGCGTCTTAGGCAACCACTTGCCAAAAGAACTGGTGGACCTACAGTATGAGAGATGGAGGATATTTTTTATGGCCTGTGCCGAACTCTTTCGATTCAACGGGGAAGATGAATGGCTGATCGGCCACTTTCTTCTCGATAAGAAAGCCTAATCGTCACGGCACGAGGTCCTGCCACCGCGGTGAAATATGCGAGCGTTTCCTTCTTTCCGGGTCCGCGATGCCAACCCACATGACGCCGATCTTCAGGGTGAGTACGTCCTCTACTGGATGATTGCCTCTCGGAGGACACGTTACAATTTTGGACTTCAAAGAGCGATTGACTGGGCTCGGGACCTCGCCAAACCGCTTCTCGTCATCGAGCCGCTCAGTTGTAACTACCCTTGGGCGTGCGACCGATTTCATCGATTTATCCTCGATGGAATGATCGACAATCACCGCAATTTTGCGCGGTACAATATCGCCTACCACCCCTATCTCGAACCGCATGGAGGCGCTGGGGATGGGCTGATCGGTGCGCTCGCAAAGCGGGCGGCGGTGGTGGTCACCGATGATTATCCGGCATTCTTCTTGCCCCGAATCGTAAGTCGATTTGCGCGGACGATTGATAAAAAATGTGAACTGGTCGATTCCAATGGACTTTTGCCGGTCGCAGCTGCGACGAAGTGCTTCGCGCGTGCATTCGATTTTCGCCGATTTCTCCAAAAGCATCTCAAACCGCACCTTTCAGAATTTCCCGATGCCGAGCCTCTCTCTACGTTCGACCCACACTCAGCAATCTCTCTCGATCCCCAAATCCTCAAGCGCTGGCCGCAATTGGGCCAGGATCCGGGCGAAATATCGATCAAAGAATTTCCGATCGATCACTCTGTCGCCGAGACATCGACCGCCGGGGGATCAGCAGCGGCTGAATCTTTGTTGCATACGTTTATCGGCGAACACTTGGAAGATTACGTCTCCCGGCGAAATTTGCCTGAGGATAGTGGCACGACAGGACTTTCGCCCTATTTGCATTTCGGTCACATCAGCACCCATGAAATATTTCATCAACTCACCGAACGCGGGAATTGGCAAGTTCAACACCTTGCCGAAACTGCAACCGGAGGGCGAAACGGATGGTGGGGATGCGATGAAAACACAGAAGCTCTGCTCGACCAACTTATCACCTGGCGCGAATTAGGATTCAACATGTGCCACCAGCGACCGGACTACGCAAGGTATCAGTCACTTCCTGCCTGGGCTCAGAAAACGCTCGGGGAACATGCAAAAGACCCCAGACCCTTTTGCTATGACTTGGAGGAATTCGATGCGGCGACGACCCACGACCACCTCTGGAATGCCATCCAGCGACAACTTGTAAATTCAGGGAGGGTTCATAACTATCTGCGAATGCTCTGGGGAAAGAAAATCCTCGAGTGGTCTTCAAGTCCCCAGCAAGCGTTGCGGATCATGATCCATCTGAACAATAAATACGCTCTGGATGGACGTGATCCCAATTCCTATAGCGGAATTTTCTGGACCCTCGGGCGTTACGATCGGGCCTGGGGTCCGGAACGACCCGTTTTTGGTAAGATCCGGTATATGAGTTCGGAGAACACTGCCCGCAAACTTCCGTTACGCGGATATCTCGAAAAATGGCAGGGTGAAATATCGCTGCCGCATCATCAACTCACACTCCCCGAGTAAAGGAAAGAGAGGCACCCCATGAGTGATTGGCCGGAGGAGGGCGATAAAGCACCCGCATTTACGTTGGCGACTGATGGTGACGAGAAGTGGAAGTTGAGTGACTGGAAGGGGCATTGGGTCGTCGTTTATTTCTATCCCAAAGACGATACGCCCGGTTGTACAAAGGAGGCATGCGCTTTCCGAGATCAAAAAAAATCCTTCAAGCAGGCGGGCGTGCAATTAGTTGGCATCAGCCCTGACGATCAAGTATCGCATGAAAAGTTCCGTGATAAATATCAGCTGAACTTTCCCCTGCTGGTGGACAAGGGCCACAAGGTGGCAGAAAAATTTGGTGCCTGGCGCGAGAAAAACATGTATGGAAAAAAATCGATGGGAATTGCCAGAAGCACTTTCCTGATCGACTGTGAGGGGAAATTCGCAAAGATATGGCGACGCGTGCGTGTGGACGGGCACGATCAGGAGGTGCTAAGCGCCATCAAGGCGCTGCAGTAGTCCGTCAATTACTGGGAACAGATTCCACAGAGGCATCCTCTGCAGACTCCCCCTCGTCGGCGATGGCGAACAGGTGGGTTTTATTTGTGATATACAGCACGTTATCGGCAACGATCGGCGTACTGTAAACCGAATTCCCCATGTTGATGGGACCAGGGTCACCATACTCATCGACGGAAAGAATTTCTTCTGTCGGTGACAATTTGAAAATCGTGACATCTCCATCTTCGTCACCAATATAGACCTTCCCGTCAACGATCAGTGGCGAGCCCCAGGCGGCCGCAAGCATGTCGTGAGTCCAATGCACTTTGCCAGTCTTGGCATCGAGACAGTGAAAGAGACCACTAAAATCTGAAATATAAAGCAGGTTGTCTTTGATGGCGACCGTTCCGCAACTTCGGTGCATTTCTTCTTCCCACTCGATTTCCCCGTCGCCATTCTGATCCTGCTTGTCGTAATGCCACACAACGGCAGAGTTGAGATTGTCCCGCGCGACCTCTCCTTTTTTCGGATCAACTGCCTGTAAACGACGAGGTGGAATAGTCGTTTGTGGATCGTCCACGTGGAACGCCAACGTGGGACTCACATCCCCCCGCTTGTTCGGATCGAGACACCAGAGATGTCCGTTACCTTCGGCGTGCTCCGGATCCTGGCCCACTGCAACATAAACCAGACCATCATGAATCACTGGTGTCGCAATGACATTATTTCGTGTGCCACGGCCACCTAGCTCCCATTTCGATTCCTTCGGATTGCAGTCAAATTTCCAGAGCAACTTTGCGTTGCCCATCCCATCACCTTCAGGAGCAAAACTGTAGACCCACCCATCGCCCCCGGCGAAGATCACTTGAGGCACACCGCCCAGGACACCGTACGCCGGAGAAGACCATTGCCCGTGCAAAATGTTGATTCCCGGCGAACTATCGGTCCAGAGTACTTCTCCCGAATTTTTATTCATGGCGATAAAGCTCGGGGCATCAGGTGAGGGAAGGAGAATGTGCGATTCATCAACTCCGTTGGAGGTATTCACAAAGAGGAAATCGCCGGCAGAGGTTACCGAGCAGCTGCACATATTGTGTTGTGAAATACCGAGTTCCTTCATCATGTCGAAGACCCAAACCACGTCCGACTCTTGTTTGTCGGCAACCGTAATCTTTTTGAATCCGCTCAACTTGGGTCCCGCAAGACGCACTTGATACTCGCGATTCACACCATCACTGGTCGCTGCAAAAGACCATTTTTTTTCTGACTCTTCTGTTGTCACATGCACATTTTCCGGTACGGTCGATCCAGCAGATTGAAATGAATCTCGTACGGCTGCCGGAAGGTTCCCTTCATTGAGTTCCGCAATGGCAGGGGCCACGCGATCGGCTTCTGAATCTGATTTTTTCATTAAATCAAACATGCGCGCCCAACCGACTGCCACCCCATCATCTTGGCCGTCATAAAAACCTTCTACATCCAGACACTTGACTTCACCTCGACTTGTCACAAACCAAAGTCGATCTTGCTCTACGAGAGGCGCGCAACAGATTCCTTGCAGAGGCCAGTCGTGTACCCGACCGGTGCGAAGCTTTTCGCTCGAATCTTGCCAAAGAAAAGAACCATCGTCCTTGTCAAACGCCAGCATACAACCCAAATCGACCTTACCCGGATATCTCTGCAACCATCCACCGCTGTTGTTGGTACCCACAAAGACCTTATCGCCCGCAACCACTGCATTCCCGTAAGTCTGTGAGCCAAGGCGGGCAACCCATTTGATGTTTTTTGAAGTTTCAGGCTGCCACTCTGTAGGATTTCCGGAAAATTCGCCTGTCGACCAGGCAGAGGCAATACCGGTTCCTTCCGGAGTATTATTGCGATAGCTATCTCCGCCCCACTGCGTCCATTCCTTGGTAATTTTTTCACTATCTCCACCATAGACATCCGAAGAAGCATGCAGCGAGAAAATACAGACCGCTGTCAGAAAAAAGATTGATTTACTGTTCTTGATCAACATGTCACATCCTCTCGATTGTCAGCCACAGAAAAATGCGGAAGTAATGCCGCATATTTCCCGCATCAAAAGTCGATTACTCGTTTGCATCAACTCGAATATTATCTAAATGAAGTTCCGCATCCTTGGCGTTTCCGTACAAACCGGGGCTTCCGCTGAGATTCGGAGATTCATCAATCGCTTCAATCGTCCACGCTTCGGGTTCCGCTTGGTCACGCGGCCAAACCTTTCCTCGTAAGATGGCCCGTTGCTCCCCGTCGATCTCCTCGACCCCCACACGGAACTTCATCCGATACCAGACATCCGGCTGCCAGGAAAAATCTACATTCTTCGCCATACGCATCACGGGTACCCAGGAACGAATTTGTAGCTTCTGATAGGCTCCCATCAGGTCCAGCGTGTACCGCTGGTCGATGAGTCCGATGTCGGGCATTT
>JAQWPY010000062.1 GCA_029245145.1 Pirellulales bacterium
TGCCGGTATTTAATGCACCTGAGGACGGCGCCCGCGTGTGGAGCTATATTGCGAGCCTCGGCCCGCTGCTGATCGGGAGCGATACGGTGGCAACCGCCCCGTACGAAGAATTTCGCGGACACGCCGCGTGGTACGATCAACCCAAAGGCCCCGAAGCGGCGAAGGTCTGTAGCGATTCGCTCTTTGCGATCAATAAAGAATCGGGCGATGACGCCTGGATTTATCGGGACGGGCTGATAATCAATTCGACCATCACCTCGACGAGAGAAAAGATCTATTTTGTCGAGTCGCGCGACGATGATCTTCTTGCCGACGATGCGAGGCGCATCGAGAGCCCCGATCTTTGGAAAAACCGATTTCTCGTGGCCCTCGATACCGATAGCGGCGAAAAGTTGTGGGAGCAGCCGCTTGAGACCGATGCCGGTGAATCGGTGTTTTATCTCGCTCACCAGCGCGGCAAGCTGGTGATTGTGGCATCGGGCAGCGGAAAGTACCACGTCACGGTGTACGGCGATCAAGATGGTCAACTCGATTGGGAAGATCGGTTTGACTGGCCCGGTGGAAAGCACGATCACGGTAAAGCGATGTCACGTCCCGCCATGATCAATGGCAATCTTTTTGTCCGCCCGCGAGTCTATGACTTGGCCAGTGGGCGTACGCTCGCGAAGGTGATGCCGGGGGGTGGTTGCGGAACTTATGCGTGTGCGGGCAATTTTCTGATTTTTCGTTCCGGCAGTATCACACTTTGGGACCACCGATACGAAATCCCCTCGCAATGGGCGCGGCTTCGTCCGGGTTGCTGGCTCAGTGCCATTCCCGCCGGCGGCATGCTGCTCGCGCCGGAGGCGGGTGGCGGGTGTAGCTGTGGTAACTGGATGGAGACATCGATCGGATTCATGCCTAAAAAGGCCAAGCCGATAGCGACCGACAGAGCACAATAAAATAATATGCGAGAAGCGAATGCATAAAAAACGGGGAGACACTATGTCGCATAAAATGTCGCACGAAAACCTTCTCGACCGACGCACCGCACTGACGCTGCTTGCCGGGTCGATGGCCACCGCAACCGTCGCGCCGTGGGAGGCTGCCGGGGCCGAAGTCGCCGCAGCGAATCTTCCCGATGATCGACGGCTTGGACCGCTGAAAAATTTGACCGGTTACTTTCCTTTCGATCCGCCGGAATCGCTCGAAGAGTGGAAAGCGCGGGCTGAAAAGTTACGCCGCCGCGTCCTCTTGGCCGCAGGTCTTTGGCCGCCCCCGGAACCGAAACCGGTCCTGGCGACCGTTTGGGGGCCGGTGCAGGGCGAAGGCTACACCGTCTCGCGAGTCTACTTTCAAAGCAGTCCGGGCCTCTGGGTGACCGGCAGCCTTTACAAGCCGGATGGGATCGAGGGAAAAATTCCCGCCATTCTTTGTCCGCATGGACATTGGCGCGAGGGTCGTTTTCATGCCCACAGCGAGGAGCAGTTTGCCAAAGAACTCGAATGGGGATCGGAGGAGGATCGGCCGAGCGGTCGTTATCCGCTTCAATCGCGGTGCGTAACGCTCTGCCGGATGGGGTGTTTGGTCTTTCACTACGACATGCTCGGCTATGCCGACAGTGCGCCGGTGGAGATGATTGCCCACGGCACGAGGCGTCGCGCGGAGATGGAACAAAAAGATCACTGGGGTCTATTCAGCCCGCAAGCCGAATTGCGTTTGATCAGTTCACTCGGTTTGCAGACATTCAATTCACTGCGGACAATGGACTGGATTTGCAGTCTGCCGGAGGTCGATACCACGCGGATCGGGGTCACGGGAGCTTCGGGCGGCGGTACGCAAACCTTCATGCTCACGGCGATCGATGATCGTGTCGCTGCCGCATTTCCCGCCGTGATGGCCTCCACGTCGATGCAGGGAGGGTGTCCTTGCGAAAACGCCTGCTATCTGAGGATCGGCGCCGGCAATATCGATTTCACGGCCCTAGCCGCTCCGCGGCCACTCGGACTCTCGGCTGCCAACGACTGGACCGTGGAACTGGAGTCCAAAGGTCTGCCCGAACTCAAGCAGCTTTATCACTTGTATGGGGCGGAAGAGAAAGTGGAAGGCAAACACTTTGATTTTGAGCACAACTACAACGCTTTGAGTCGGGCGATGATGTATGCATTTTTCGACAAACACTTCCATCTTGGACACAAGGAAAATATCGAAAGCGAATATAAACCGCTCACTCGGTCCGAATTGACCGTGTGGGGACCGGGTCATCCGAAGCCTGCCTGCGGGGCCGAGGCGGAGGTAGAAGCCATTACCACATTCAATCAGGCACGACAGCAACAGATCGATGCCCTGGTGCCTCACGATACCAAATCACTTGCACGCTATCGCCAGATCGTTGGGGGCGCTTTGCAGGTGATGATAGGTCGCTCTGCGCCGAAGCATGATTCGATCGAGCAGTTACTCCTTTCGTCAAACCAGGCGGATCGTTTCAATCGCGAGAGCCTGCTTGTCAGTTGTTCAGAACGTGGCGAAGAGATTCCCGCGGTTCGGTGGGTTCCGCCACATACCAAGCGTTTTGATCCCCCCACAACCCTCTGGATTACCGATACCGGGAAGGCTGCTGTGGAACCTGCGCCGGGGCAGCCGATCCGTCCGGTTTCGGATCTGCTGCAGCGCGGCGGTCCGGTCGTGGCTGCAGATTTACTTTACCAGGGAGAGTTTTTGCCCGAGGGTGGCACGCTCAACGAAGCGAGATTGGTACCCCACGTCCGCTACTCCTTGGGCTACAGCTTCGGATACAACGATCCCCTCTTTGTGCAACGGGTCAACGATGTACTCTCGCTTTGCGCGGCCTTCGATCGAGGGGCGGGGGTGAATTTAGTCGGTCTCGGTCGCATTGCCGGTCCCGTGGTAGCCGCTGCGGGCGCCATCGTCGCTCTTGGAGAGCAGCAGTTGAAGGTGAATCGCCTAGCCGTTTTCACGTCAGGATTCCGGTTCAATCAAATCACCAAGTTTAATGATCCCATGATGCTGCCGGGCGCTGTACGCTACGGCGACGTACCTTTTCTGCTGGCACTCAATGCGCCGCAGCAAATGTGGATTGGCGGGGAGGGCAATCAGTTGTCGGAGGTTGTGGAGAAATGTTATGCCTCTGCTCGCGCAAAGCGGCCCGAAGTTTTCATCGGCTCAGAAAAAATGGCGGCCGCTGCCGTTTCCCGCTGGATGTCCCGTTAGGACTCGCGGGAATCGATTCGGTATAGTCAAGAGCAGGCTAATATTCGTCCGATTCGTCCAAAAAGTGGCTTTCGACACCTGCACAGCAGATGAGAAGCAATTTACAATCGGTCGAGATAAATTTTATATTGCGACACTCCCGAATTGGATATCACAAAATGACGATCGAAAGCTCATTGGTCAAACGCACCGTATTAATTTTTGTTCCGCTGCTTCTGCTCGGTACTTTCGTTGCAGCAGATGAAAAAAAGGCGGACCCCGAGTCGAAGGCACCCGCAACGGTGACGATCAAGACCGAACCGTTAAAAGTTGAGGTCGAGTTGCAGGGCTTCTTTGAGGCGGTCGATACGACCGAGATGTCGATTCGCCCCGAGGCCTGGAGCGGTTTATCGATTGCCGAAGCAGTTGGGCACGGTGATGAGGTGGCTGCCGACGATGTGCTTGTTCAGCTTGATACCCGAAAAATTGACATCGCAATCGAGGACCTTGAGTTGCAAGTCATAACGGCAGAACTTGCCTTGGCACAAACGGAGGCGAGTTTAGAAACGCTTCGCAAATCGGTGCCCCAGGATCTCGAGTCAATACGCCGCGCGGCGGAAGAGGCAGAAGAGAATATGCAGCGTTACCTGGAACTTGATCGTCCGGAGACGATCAAGGATATTGAGCAGCAGGTCAAAGGCGCTCGGCATGGCCTGCTCTATCAGCAGGAAGAGCTTGATCAATTGGAGAAGATGTACAAGGCGGATGATTTAACAGAGGAGACCGAAGAGATTATTCTCACGCGTGCGCGACATGGTGTGGAGGCCGCCAAACACCGTCTCGAGAAGGCAATGTCTGCCCAAGATCATGCACTCAATGTGCTGCTTCCCAGGCAAACAGTCAATCTGCGCGAGTCGGAGCAGGCTGCGATGCTCACCCTTGAGCGGGCGGAGACAACGCTGCCAGCGTCGATTAAGGAAAAAGAGATTTCGCTGAAAAAGCAAAACATCTCCCTTGGAAAACTGGAAAAGAAACTTCAGCGGATGCGGGATGATCGCAAGCTGATGACAATTCTTTCGCCCCATGCTGGCACTGTGTATTACGGTCAAGCGGTTCGCGGGCAGTGGCCTGATGCAACGGCAAAAGCAAAAACACTTGTGAAAGGTGCCAATGTGCAACCGGGATCGGTCCTCATGACGGTCGTTCGGAACGAGGACCTGTTTGTGCGGGCGACTGCTGAAGAGAAGCAACTTGCCGATCTTCACCAGGGCGACCCGTTGGTAGTGACGCCGACGGCGATTCCGGGAGAAGAGTTGGAAGGGAGCTTGAAGAGCCTTTCGACGATTCCCGTTTCGCCTGGTAAATTCGATTGTGAGGTCGATGTGGAGTTGGACGAACAGGCGAATCGGATCGTGGCCGGAATGGGCTGTAAGGTAACGATCGAGGTTTATCGCAATCCCAATGCCATTCTTGTTCCTCAGGCAGCAGTCGTTGAAGAGGGGGAGGATGACGAAGCATATGTTACTGTGTTCGATGGTGATGAGAAAAAGAAACAGCGAGTTCGCGTGGGTCGTCGCGAGGGCGAAAAATTGGAAATTTTGAGGGGACTGAATCCCGGTGACAAGATTCTTGCGAAAAATCCGGAATGATCAGACTGCGATACCCTGGTCGGTTTTTCTTGTTGGGGTGTTGCTGCTGTTGCTTCGTGTAACTTTGGTTGACGCGGGTGATGCCGAGGAAAAGCCTCGGCTCATTGATACCTATCGTCCGCCACAGCACATCGAAATTCCTCGTCCGGTTCCGGTGGAGCATCCCGGTTCAGAACGCCTGGAGGCGAGCATCCGCCGCGGGGTCGATTACCTGTGCGGTAAGCAGAATAAAAATGGGTCGTGGGGTGCGGCGCGACGTACCAAGGGACTCGATATCTACGCACCGGTGCCAGGCGCCCATCACGGTTTCCGTGCCGCGGTCACCTGTATGGCAGTGACCGCCTTGATCCAGTCTGCCGACGACCGAGCTGCCGTTCAGCAGGCGATTGATCGGGGAGAGGTATGGATTTTGGAGTACTTGCCTAAAGTTCGCCGGGCAAATGCGACTGCACTCTACAACATTTGGGCACATGCCTATAGCATGCAAACGTTGTTGCTGCTGAGGGAGCGGGCTGGAGACGACAAGGAAAAGGTTGAGAGGATCAACCAGAATATTTTAGATCAGATCGAACTATTGACCCGGTACGAATCGGTCAATGGCGGCTGGGGATATTACGATTTCACCGTGGGTGCCAAGCAGCCGTCGAGTATCGTCACGAGTTTCAGTGCTGCCACTTGCGTCATCGAACTGCAGCGAGTTCGCGCAGCGGGGTTCAAACTTCCTGCCGCAGTGACCGATAAGGCGGTCCGTTCCATTAAGCGGCAGCGCAAACCGGACTTCAGCTATCTCTACGGAGCGCACCACTGGTTTAAGCCGATGTATTCGATCAATCGTCCGGGGGGCAGTTTGGGTCGGAGTCAGGTTTGCAACTTGGCTCTCCGCCGCGATGGCGATCAGGGGGTGACGGATCAGGTGTTTGTCGATTGGCTCGACCGGCTTTTTGCCCGCAAACTCTGGTTGGACCTGGCCCGCAAGCGGCCCATCCCGCATGAATCGTACTTTGCGGTCGCCGGCTATTTTGTTTATTACGCCTATTACTACGGCTCAGGCTGTATGCTGGAACTGCCGGAGGAGCAGCAGGCATTTTACAAGGCGCAATTTGCACACCTGCTTCTCGGCTTACAGGAAAGTGATGGCTGCTGGTGGGATTTTCCGCTGTACGACTACCATCAGTCTTACGGCACCGCCTTTGCCATTATGACGCTCGTCCGCTGCCGCTGATCAATACAGGGGTTGCAGTCTTCAATCGCGCAAGACACGGCGGAGCGCCGCCTCTGCCGCGTGCTGGCCGCACATCCCGTGAACGCCGGCCCCCGGGGGGGTCGAGGCGGAGCAGAGATAGAGCTTCCGGTTCGGCGTGGTGTAGGGAGACCAGCGGAAGGCAGGTCGCGCAAACATTTGCCGAAGATCCATCACCCCACCCGTGATGTCGCCACCCACATAATTCGGATTGTAGGCGGCCAGCGCAGATGGAGAGAATACGTGGCGATCGAGGATCAGATCGCGGAACCCGGGCGCAAACCGCTCGACCTGCGCTTCGATACGCTCGGTCATGTCTTCTTCGCACCCACGGGGAACATGGCAATAAGCCCAACCGGTCTGTTTCCCCTCCGGAGCCCGAGTCTCATCGAACAAGCTTTGTTGTGCCAAGAGAACAAATGGTCGTTCGGGTATCTCTCCCGCCCAGACGGCCGATTCCGCGGCCGCAATTTCCTCAAAAGTACCACCGAGATGGATCGTCCCCGCCCTTGCGGCGGCACTGTTTGTCCAGGGGATCGGCCCATCGAGCGCCCAGTCGATTTTAAAAACTCCCGGTCCGTACCGGAATCGCTCCAGCTTTTTTCGATAGCGGTTCGGCAGTTGGTCGCCCGCAATCCGACTTGCGGCGCTCGGCGCCAAATCGAAAAAAATGGCATCAGCCGGTGGCAGGCTGGAGAGGGTGGAAACCGGATGGTCGGTCACCACTTCCCCACCTAAACTTTCAAACATTCCCCGCATTGCCGTGGCGATATTGCGAGAGCCCCCTCGCGGTAAGGGCCATCCGCTGGCGTGCGCTGTGATACAAAAAAGGAGTCCGACGGCAGCCGTCAATCGCTCAGAAAGCGGTCTGACGCTATGAGCTGCCATGCCTGCAAACATACCGCGACCTGCCTCGTCGTGAAAAACTTTGCGTGCCAGAGATTCTGCCGAGGCGAAACTTTGTATCGCAAATCGATTGACGACTGGCAAAGGTTTGATGCGCAACGGCTGATTGAGCAATTGAGGTAACAGCGTATCGGCACGGTTAACAAAAGGCTCGATGAGTCGCAGGTACCGCGGCCCATCGTCTCCGAGTCCGCTTGCCGTCGCCTGCAAATCGCGATGAAGGGCGATCGCGGTTCCGTCGGGCATCGGGTGAACGACCGGCAATTCGGGCTCGATCCAATCCAAGCCAAAGTTTTCCAGCCGTAATTGAGCGAAAAAGGGCGATGCCATCGCCAGTGGATGGATTGCTGAACAGACATCGTGGACGAATCCGGGAAGCGTTAATTCGGCCGAGCGCATCCCTCCACCGATCTCCCCTTTGGCCTCAAACAGGATGGCTCGCTTGCCCGCTTGCGCGAGTGTGATTCCGGCAGCGAGCCCATTGGGGCCAGAACCTACAATGACGGCATCGTACGACATGGCGGTTGTGGTTGAATTCTTTCTCGAACCGTCAGGGTCAACGGAAACAATTTTCGCATCGCGAAAAGAATAGTGGCCGAGGAGGGGATCGAACCCTCACGGGGGTTACCCCCCACGGGATTTTAAGTCCCGTGCGTCTGCCAATTCCGCCACTCGGCCCGCTCGACGGTACCCATCGTATCGCTCGCCCCTGTATGTGGCAACGCGTGCGGAGATTTGTGGAGCGACCGAATCGTTTCGGCCCTTTTCAGGCACACATTGCCTCTCCCCTTGCCGATTGTTAGGATGTGAGGCACGGAGAGACAGGGCAAAGACAGGTTTTAGAAGGTCACAAAATCGGGAGTGAGCAGATGGGATTTGGAAAGAGAGTCACCGCCCGCAGCATCGTGCTGGCAATGATTTTCACAGTAGTTTTCGCGCCTCTCGGTTGCGAAAAGCCCAAGCCTACGGCTGGGGATCAGGTGGGAAATGCGATTGACAACACCATTGAAGCGACCGACAACGCAGTCACGCAATCGAAAGAGGTTGTCGATCAGGCGCGTAAAGACGTGAGCCAGCAGGCAAGAGACCTTCGCGACGAGTTGAAGAAGGCGGTCGATGATCACCTTAGTTCAGGCGCCAATCAGTGATTGCGAACTGGCGGTGAATGAAAACCGACGTCCTCAAACACCCCGACCGCTTACTGCCCGTTAATTTTTTTGATCGCTTCCTTCGCCGCATCCGCCACACTCGGTTCGGAATCATTCGCGGCCTGTTCTAATGCGGGGATCGCCGACTTGGCCAGCGGTCCCAATTCGGCAAGTGAATCAGCCGCCTCGTGTCGCACGAATGGTTCTGGGCTCTGTAACGCTTTGATGAACAAAGGAATACCCTTGCTGACAACCTCTGGGTCATTCTCATCGATACGTGCGAGCGCCCAGGCGGCCGTCGTTGCATAGTAATCGTCCTCATCGTCCAGATGCGCCTTCAGGGCATCCTTTCCTCGCATTGCATCGGGACCGATCCGTCCGAGCAGATAAAACGAAGCGTAACGCATTCCTTCATCTTCAGAATTGCACGCGGCGATCGCCATATCTATCGCGTCTTTTGTATTCGGTCCCATTTCTCCCAGGGCAAAAAGAATATCGGTACGAACCTCCGGGTCCTGTTCGTCCTGATAGGCCGCGATAAGGGCAGGTATTGCGGGGCTGGCTGCCGCGCCGAGATGCCGCGCAAGATGCGCTGCATGCGACCGCGCCTTAGGCTGCTCAAGGGCTTTGATTATAATCGGCACGGCCGCGTCCCCGAGGCCTGCGATTGCAATCAGAGCGTCGTCAACGACCTCGGGGTCTGCATTGGACAGCGCCGCTTCGAGCGCCGGCAATGTGATCTGAGGCCCCGGTTCAAGATCCAAAAGGGTCTGGGCAGCCATCCGCCGCACATGTTCATCCGGGTCGGTTAGCATCTGGGCAACAAACCGCGTAACAATTTTCTTGATGTTTTCATTTTCTGGGAAGATTTTTGCCAGTGCCCATGCTCCGGCAACCCAGAAGAAGGGGTCTTCGCGATCGAGGTGGTCGCGGATCGACTTGGCGGCCGGTGCCGCCGGTGGTCCGATCATGCCGAGCGCAAAAACGGCCGCATGCTGTACGCCGACTTCGGGATCGTCGAGTAGAGTCATAAGATCGGGCACCGCTGCTGCCGCATTCGGTCCGATCATTCCCAGCGTCATCGCCGCCTCCTGACGTTGGTATGGTTCGTTATTCTCGTGAAGTACGTCGCATATGGCAGGCACTGCATCCTTGGCATCGGGGCCAATTTCGTGCAGAACCAGCAGGGCATAAAACTCCGTTCGGTCGTCTTTCAGTGCTTCGATCATGGCCGGCACGATTGCCTTGCCGCGGCGTGCGAGCGCGTGAATCGCGCGTCTGACGACCGCCTGATCTTGATCTTTCAGTGCACCAAGTAGCAGCGGAACGATCATGCGCTGTGCCGGTCGGATTTCTGCCAGGGCATCCAGGGCCGCGTGGCGTACGTCGGGATCGCTATCAGTCACCAGCTTTGCCAAGGGCAGTGCCGCCGGTAAGGCGGCTCGACCCATGCCGCCAAGTGCGATCGCCGCGTGCGCTCGCAGATGGGGATCAGGACTGCGAAGCAGACTCACGAGTGCCGGGACTGCAGGCCTCCCTTCCATTCCCAGGTCACTTACCGCTTCGATTGCGTTTTCAACCGTTTCTTGATTTTGTGAACCAAGATCGGCGATCAACGCATCGATGTCGGCTGCCTCGAGGGAGGCGGTGGGAATGCAAACATACAAGGAAAAAACGGCGACGAAAACGAATTTTGACGTCATAGCGTAGACCCGCTGCTGAGGTTTTTGATTCTCTGACCGTTGCAATCAGAGGGGAATCCTTTTAATCTAAAGACAAAGCCGGTGGTTTGCAACAATGTGCCTGACCCGCATGCCCGCCGGTCCGGCAGATCGGCCCCGCTCGGACGACAAATCACAATTTACCTTGGGGATTTTGAAACATGGATAGACTTTGGCTGCTTGCTGTTCTGGTGGTCTTTTGCCCGATGACCGGGAACGAAGCCTCGGCCCAGTGGTTCGGGGGGATGGCCAACATGGGATACCACGCCTCAACTGTCGCAGAGGGCGAAGGCAATGCGATCTCCGCAGTCACGCGTTCCAAGGGGCAGTATGCTATCGATAAGTCCAAGGCTCGCATCAACAATGCCCAGGCTGATGCGATGGTGATGCAGAACCGCAAGCAAATGGCAAGTGATTATTTTGAGACGCGCTCCGTCAATCAACAAAATCGATTTGGTGACTATGCCGAACAGAAAAAAAAGTCTACCCAAGAAGCGTTGTTCAGATATGGCGAGGAGGGGCGTCCGACCAGGCTCACCAGTAGCGAACTTGATCCGGTCACCGGACAAATCACCTGGCCGATTGTCCTTGAGAATCCGGTTTTCAGTGATTATACGAAGCCTATTGACGAAGCCTTTGTCTCCCGAGCTGAGAAAAATTCTCGTTTTAACTTTGAGACGTACCAGCAAGTAAATAAGGATTGCAAGGGAATTGAAACGGAACTCAGAACTCAGATGAAGGATATCGGTACCCAGGGCTATGCCACGGGACTTGAATTCATGAAGCGTCTCAAACGAGAAGTACGGGCCGCTGCGAGTTGAGTTTGATTCGCTTCTGTTGCGATCTGCAAAGAACAATAAACATAAGAAGAGTTTGCAAGATCAGAGTCGGCACACGAATATCTGAGTTATCATGCCAAGCGGTACAATCACTAAAATCGTACACCTGACGTTGCAATCGAGCTTTTCTACCGAGAGTAGTCCGCAGTCGAAGGGCTACGGCTATCTGACGCCTGACGAGGGAAGCGAGACGATCTATTTTGCAGCAAAGGCCGTTAAAGCCTTTTCGTTTGACGACTTACAAGTCGGACAACAAGTGGATTTCGAAGAAGATTCGAGTAGCAGTTCGGTGAAATCCGTATATCTCAGGGGCCCTGTTCTTGAGCCGCCTTCGCCTCAAGTCCATTCCGAGTAGACAATCTCTACGAAAACTTCCCGCTTTTCTCTCAGGAAGCGATGTGGTCCCGGACGATGGTGATCTATGCCGGTCACGGATGATGGGCAGTTTACGGCAACTCCACCCATTATTCGGTATTTCCGTGCCTGATCAGCATTCACCGCCCCTGGCGGTCTACGAAGAGCCCCCCGCAACCAGTCCCCCCGCCCTCGCTGAGGGCGCGTATGATTCAATCTGTGAAGCCTTCTCCCTGGCGACCGGGGTCCCGCTATTTTTTTCGCCCGGTTTGCATGGCGATGCGCAATCCGCATGGCACTCTGGTTTCGATCG
The DNA here is from genome assembly GCA_029245145.1 of Pirellulales bacterium. Classification (GTDB taxonomy): domain Bacteria; phylum Planctomycetota; class Planctomycetia; order Pirellulales; family UBA7805; genus UBA7805. Next base: position 11,360 of record JAQWPY010000062.1, read on the forward strand.
CGAGCGGTTGAAAGGAAAGAATCGGATTGCACGCGCGGGGCCGACTTTGTGGTCCCAACCGGTGCGGTCCTCCGCACAACAGGTTGTGGGCCATCTGAAGCTTGTAGAAAATTCGGACAGCGTTGACGATCCACGTCATGCGAGTGCCGTACTGGATTTAGCGCAAACCCTAGGCCGACTGATCAATGACGTCGCGGATGCACGCCGAACGGCCGAGACGTTGGCGAGTGAAATCGCGCTGACATCGCCTTTCACCGCTCGCAAACAAACGCGGGGCAATTTAAATCAATGGCTCCAATCGGTACTCCAGGCCCTGGTCGACTCGTTGGAGTGCGTGGCTGCTGCAATGTATGTGCTGGATGATGCTACGAGTGAACTTCGCATACGATCGATGTGGGGGCTTCCTGTCGAATCGTTGTCGGCTCAACCAAGAATTCTTGAAACCGCCAAGGCGGATTTGGAGGCGATGCTCGGCCACGCGGTAGCAATTTCCAACGGCCACATGTTCGACCTCTGGTCCGTTCCAGAGCGAGAATATGATTCGGCGGTCTGCGTACCCCTTGCGACGGCCACTACGATCCTCGGCACGGTGTGGATTTTTGACGATAAGCCAAGAACTTTTGAAGATCGTGAGTTGAACCTGATCGAAGTCCTCGCAGGACGTCTGGCGGTTGAGATCGAGCATGCCGCCTTGGTGGGAGAGGTCGGGAGCGAACTGAACGGAACTCCTCGCCACTGACTTGACGTCGGCACATCCGGCCCCCTAGACTCAGTGGTCGCCTTAAAGATTACCCGCAGCCTGCGGGTGAAGCGGCTGTGGCGGAATTGGCAGACGCGCTAGGTTGAGGGCCTAGTGAGGGTTAACCTCGTGGTGGTTCGAATCCACTCAGCCGTACTTTCTTTGTAAACTCCAAAGTGTTTTCCACCGTATCGGGTTTATCGCAGAAGCATGAAGTTGGCCGATTATTTTACCGACGGCCTCTGCTACGAGGATTTTCTCACCACGTACGGATCGGAAATCGATCGTGGCAGATGGCAGCGAGTTTACGATCAGACCCGCTTGAACTCCGAGCAGGAATCTCGACTCAAGGCATTTGTTCGGGAAATGCACGTGCTCTGTATGGCTGGCACGTGGTGTGGCGATTGTGCGGAACAGTGTCCGATATTTTCTGCGTTTGAGCAGATATCCCCGGCAATCCACATTCGCTATGTCGACCGCGATGCATATCAAGAGCTAAAAGAATCGCTTACGATTTGTGGCGGTGCGCGAGTTCCCCACTGTATCTTTTTCAGTGAGGATATGCAGGAAGTAGGGCGCTATGGAGATCGTACGCTGGCTAAATATCGGCAGATGGCAGCCTCCCTTGCGGGACCTGCGTGCAGTACCGGAGAGCTTGCGAGCGGGCAACAGCACGCAGAGGTCGTTGGAGATTGGCTTGACGAATTTGAACGCGTACAGTTGATCTTGCGAACCTCACCACGGCTTCGAGCGAAACATTCAGATTAGTCGCAGAGTGCCGGACCACCTACCAACGGGCGCGGTACTCTCAATCGCCTCTCATCTGACCGCCTCAGACGAGGGCAGGTCGATGTTCTTGGTTTGGATCGATGCATTTGACCTTGGCGACAGAATGCGTCAATGTTTCCCGATCGCGCACCTCTCGCCGCTGAATGGCAACGTGAGGTGGCGCTGAGATACCGATCCGGATCCGGCTCCCTTGAATACCGAGAACAACGACGCGCGTCGTATCGTCGATGACAATCTCTTCGCCGATGCGACGACTCAGAACCAACATGGCATGGCTCCCGAAGGAATTGAACGTGGATTTCAAAGCCGACCACGCGAGTGATCGACTTCGGGAATCGTTTTCCCAGTGGCATGCTAGGGAGTGTATGTTAAGAAACAGTGACCGGAGCGTTAGCGGGGCGTTAACCGGGCATTGTGAGGCGCCGGTTTACAGATTGCGGCTTTTTTTGGTAATTCACAATTTGAATTCACCAAATCTTCATGCTTAGAAAGGTCGAGGATGGCGAGAACAATGCGCCGTAAACAATACGCCCCAAAGATCAATCAAGGCGAAATCGGGCGATCACCGCATTGTGATCAGAACCCGTTTCCGCAGGGCTTCCCGGTCGAATGGTGTACGAATCCTTTTCGTACTCTTTTGCCATTGCCGGCGACGCCAGGATGAAGTCGATCATCGATCGATAAGGTTCTTTGTTGTAGGTGATCCTCTCTTTTTCTGGAACATCATCAAAGAAGCTGACGAGTTTGGTCTTTCCCTTGCCGATGACGGTTTGAAGCGTGTCGCTTTCGATCTTATCGTTGAAATCGCCACAGATGATGATTCTTGCCTTCGGGTCATTTGAAAAAAGATCATCCAGCACCTCTCGTATTGCGCGCGCCTCGCCGGTCCGTCTTGCGTCTGATTTTTTGCCGCCATACTGACTTTTAAGATGGACAGCAAACACATCGATAGGCAATCCTTTTTCCGGTTTTAAGCGAGTGTGCAGTAAATCGCGATGAAACGACATCTCCTTGCCACTCGTATCGGGGAAGCGCAAGTGCCGATAACTTGTAACTGAGCCCACCGGAACCCGAGAGAGAACTGCGACATCAATTCCGCGTCGATCGTTACCCTCCGTCAAAACAACGTGCTCGTATCCAAGGTCATTTAATAGAGCTCGATTAAATAGCTCGAGATATCCACGATTCTCAACTTCCTGAAGCACAAGAACATCTGCATCGATCTGATGAATACTCTGAGCGAGGAGTTCTAGATCGTCACGCAACTTGGTCGATGTTTTTTCGTCGTTGTGGTAGGGGTCATCCTTATCATCGAATAAGTTCAACACATTGAGTGTGGCGATCGTGAACGTTTTACCTACCGGTCGCACTACGGGAGGTCCCACGGTCTCCATTGCTTCAAGATCAGAGTTATCGGGCAGTACCTCGATCGCTTGCGGACCCGGGATGCGAATATTGGGATTACCGCGGTATTTGTAGAGCGTGCCCCGAATTTTTACTTTTTTACCGCGATAAAACGTCTCCGGTGGTTGCGGGAATTGCTCCACGAGATCGCGATGAATAAATCCGGTCAGGTCGGAACGATTACGGCCAAAGTTGAGAAAGCGATGACCTCCACCACTTTTGCCGGTGTTGGCAATCTGACCGACGAGAAAGACCTCTTCGTCGATATGATGCGGTGCCTCTTCCCATCCAATCGTGGGAAGCAGCTCGACAGCTTGGATCGCCGCTTTCTGTGGTGGTGCCGTTTTTGCAGACTTCGCTTCCGTAGGTTCTGATGCTTCCAATGCCTGGTGACCGCAACCGGCGATGATCGACCCGAGGGCGATCAAGATGAGAGCAAAAAGGCCGCGATTCATATATTTCATCCTTGCAGGGAATGCTTTTTTGAAACTGATCTGGTACCTGATCCCGATCCCAAGTTTTAAGGGGCGAGCAACAAGCGGCCCGGTGTCTCCAGATATTCCTTCACGTCGTTGAGGAAGCGAGCAGCAGCTGCCCCGTCGACCAATCGATGATCGTACGAGAGACTCAGCGGCATCATCAGGCGAATTTGTATCTCGCCATCCTTCACCACAGGCATTTGACGCGATCTTCCTACCAAGAGGATGGCGACTTCCGGAACATTGATGACGGGCGTGGAATAGGTGCCCCCAATGGCACCTAAGTTGCTGATCGTGAAGGTACCCCCTCGCATATCATCCAGGCCTAATTTCCCCCCTCGTGATTTTTCTGCAAAGTCGGCAATCTCACGGGCCACCTGAGGGATTCCCAGGGCATCTGCATTTCGGATCACGGGTACCACGAGACCCCGCTCCGTGTCGACAGCCACACCCACATTCACGTACTGTTTGTAAATGATGGCTCCCGCTTCCATATCGATGGAAGCATTAATCGTGGGGTGGTGCCGCAGCGCCTGCGCTACGCTTCGTATGACAAACGGCATGGTGGTGAGTTTAATTCCCGCCGCCGCATAATCTTTTTTGCTCGACTGACGAATCTGCTCGAGTTCGGTAATGTCCGCATCGTCGAAATTTGTCACATGCGCTGCGGAAGCCTTGGAAGCGACCATATTTTTCGCGATGGTAGCGCGAATTTTGGGGATCCGACTTGTCAGGATCGGACCCCAGGCATCATCTCCCGCCTCACCGTCGGGGGAGGCGGCCTGATCGGCGAATCTGGAATCGGCTCCCGTTGTACTTACCGCTCCCAAGCCTCGATTGTGGGATCGGACCGCACCGCGGATGTCTTCCTGCGTCACACGGCCTTCCGGCCCTGTGCCGTCAACTTGAGCAAGGTCTACTCCCAACTCGCGAGCATACCGACGGATCGCCGGACTCGCTGCCGAGTGATGTCCTGCATCGATCGGTGCGCTTTGCGTGGGTTGAGGCTGCGGAGCAGAGCGTGGCGGGGACGGTGGCGGTGTCTTTGCAGTCGGCGAAACAGCTGGCTTCACCGGTTCGCTTCGGGCCGGCGCTTCCGGCGGAGGAGAGGAATCTACCGTTGCACTCGACTCCTCCGGCACTTCGGATGTCTCGGTGACCGGTTCCGGCGACTCAGGGACCGACTCGGTGACCTCCTCATCGGCTACCGGCTGATCAGCTGCCGCCGCTCCCTTGTCGCTGGGGTCAAGAGTTACGATCGATTCGCCAATAGCGACGGTTTGTCCGACTTTGACATGGACTGCCGCAACGCGTCCCGGCTGTGTAGTGGGGATCTCGGCAACAGCCTTTTCGGTCTCGAGTTCAATGATCCCCTGTTCGGCTTGAACAACATCTCCCACGGCAACCAGTACGTTCAGGACGTCTCCTGAATCGAGGCCGTCACCCAGATCGGGTACTTTTACTTCAATCGACATGGTCAATCCGACAAATAATCTACGAGAGTTTGTGGTATCCGCTTCCGTTTTCCATTATAGCTAGGATCAATCATGCAAAATACGGATCGATTTTGTTACGGTCATAGTCCAGGCTCTTAATGGCATCATCGACCGCTTTGCGTGGAATTCTATCAAGAAGCGATAGTTTATACAGAGTAGCAATCACAATACTTTCCGCATCCACTTCAAAGTGGCGGCGGAGTGCCTCACGCGTTTCGCTTCTGCCCAGACCATCGGTCCCCAAGGCATAAAGCCCGTCCGGAATCCAGGGATTGATCTGTTCACTCACAGCTCGCACGTAATCGGATGACGCGATGAAGGGCCCGTCAACATCGGCGATGAGGTCTTCGAGATAGCTCGTTTTTCTCTTCTTTGTCGGATGTAATCGATTCATGCGATCGGCCGCTTGTGCGTCACGCGCCAATTCGGTGTAGCTTGTGACGCTCCACACCGTGCTTGAGATGCCAAACTTTTCGGCGAGCAATTGCTGCGCCGCAAGACTACTGTTAAGGATTGCCCCACTTCCGAGTAACTGGACATGATGTTCGGCCCCGTCCACCAATTCAGTTTTGAGTCGGTACATGCCACGAATAATGCCTTCAGTTACCCGCTGTGGATCTTCCATGGCCGGCATGACATAGTTATCGTTCTCGCAGGTGATGTAATAGAGGACATCTTCATTCTCTTGATACATCTGTTTCATGCCGTGCATTACAATCACGGCGATTTCATAGGCGTAGGCCGGGTCGTAGGAGCGGACCGTCGGGAAAGCGATCGAGTTGAGCAGGCTGTGTCCATCTTGGTGTTGTAGCCCTTCGCCATTGAGCGTTGTGCGTCCTGCCGTGCCTCCGATCATAAAGCCACGAGCTCTGGCGTCTGCGGCACACCAAATGAGATCGCCGATCCGCTGAAAACCGAACATCGAGTAATAGATGAAGAAAGGGATCATCGGCTTGCCGTGCGAGGAGTAGGATGTTCCTGCGGCGATGAAGGAAGACATACTTCCTGCTTCGGTAATTCCCTCTTCCAGAATCTGTCCGTCTTTCGCTTCCTTATAATAGAGCAGCTGCTCTGAATCGACCGGTTCGTACAGTTGTCCCGAGTGGGCATAAATACCGCACTGACGAAACAGGCCTTCCATACCGAAGGTCCGCGATTCATCGGGGACGATGGGAACAATGCGATCGCCGATACTTTTTTCCTTCAAGAGTTTGCTCAGTAAGCGTACAAACGCCATCGTCGTGGAGATTGGTTTACCTTTGCTTCCGGCAAGGAATTCCTCGTAGCCCTCGAGCGTGGGTGTCTCGAGCGTTATTTTCTTCGTGCTCCGCGCGGGTATCGGACCGCCGAGAGCTTCACGGCGATCGCGAAGGTATTGTAGTTCCGGGCTGTCGTCCGCCGGTCTATAGAACGGCATGTTGGCGACATCATCGTCGGAAATGGGAATGCCGAAACGACTACGGAATTCTCGCAGTTCTTCCTCGTTGAGCTTTTTCTGGTTGTGGGAGATATTGCGTCCCTCGCCCGCTTCACCCAAACCATATCCTTTGATGGTTTTCGCGAGGATCACCGTCGGTTTACCACGGCACTCTACGGCGGCCTTATATGCGGCATACACTTTTTCCGGATCGTGCCCGCCCCGACGAAGTCTCACGAGACGTTCGTCCGAATAATTACTTACCATTTCCAACAGTTCGGGATACTTGCCAAAGAAATGTTCCCGAATGTAGGCGCCTCCGGCGACTTTGTATTTTTGGTATTCCCCGTCAACGACCTCCATCATTCTTTTGGCAAGGAGTCCCTGGTGATCCCGTTCGAGCAGAAGATCCCAGTCGTCGCCCCAAAGGACTTTGATGACATTCCAGCCAGCGCCCCGGAAGACAGCTTCTAACTCCTGAATAATTTTTCCATTGCCACGCACCGGACCGTCGAGCCGTTGAAGGTTGCAGTTGATCACAAAGATCAGGTTGTCCAGTTTTTCTCGAACGGCAAGGCCGATTGCACCGAGCGTTTCGGGTTCATCGCATTCACCGTCTCCCAGAAAAGCCCATACCTTGCTGGTACTCGTATCTTTGATGCCACGGTCGCAGAGGTATTGGTTAAACCGCGCCTGATAGATTGCCATGATCGGAGCGAGTCCCATCGAGACGGTCGGATATTCCCAGAAATTCGGCATCAACCAAGGGTGCGGATAGGAGGAAAGTCCCGGTGCCTCCCGAAGTTCGCGTCGGAAATTGGCCAGGTTTTCTTCGCTCAGCCGTCCCTCAAGAAATGCCCGCGCGTAAATACCGGGTGAGGCGTGTCCCTGAAAGTAGACCCGGTCGCCTTGAAAATCGCCGTAATCGCCACGGAGGAAGTGGTTGAGGGCCACTTCATAAAGCGTTGCGCTCGAGGCGTAGGTTGAAATGTGCCCGCCGATTCCCGAGAAATCGCGGTTTGCACGCGTCACCATGGCCATCGCATTCCAGCGGATGATACTTTTGATTCGTCGTTCGATCTCGCGATTGCCCGGATAAACCGGTTGGTTCTCGATGGGAATCGTATTGAGATAGGGGGTATTTGCGGTGAACGGCAGTTCCACCCCTTCGCGGTGCGCCTGCTCTTCGAGCACCGAGAGCAGGTAGCTGACTCGATCGCGCCCCTTTTGTTCCAGGACGTACTGCAGAGATTCCAACCATTCGGCGGTTTCAGCTGGATCCGTGTCTTCCGCATTGCTGGAAATTTTTACATCCATGGCCATCGCGATCATTCCTCGCTGTAACAATTGGGGTCAGGGAATCCGTACCCGTCCGCGATCGGAGGGACTTGGGATAATCTCAGGCGGAACCGAAACCGAAGTCGTCGTTCCCCGATTTCTCGTTTGTCTTCAGGAACGGCGACCGACCCACCTTACTATGGTCAAGGGAGTTATGGTCCAAGGAACATCCGGGTAATCTATTTTCCCCAGTTTACCGCAAGACGTAAAGAGAGGTTTTTGGCAATCTTCCCCTGTTTTTGGCGATCCAGCCCGTCGAATCGTTGCAATCGGTCGGGTTAACCTACCGGTTTTCGCTTGGGCCGATAGACCTCGGTCGCCAGCCCCAGTTGAACCTCTGCGGCGAAAGCCAAGGTTTCACTCAGCGTTGGATGCGCGTGAATCGACTCCGCCAAATCACGCGCAGTGACTCCCATTTCGATGGCCACGACTCCTTCGGCAATCAGTTCGCCTGCGCCACTTCCGACGAGACCGACGCCGAGCAGTCGTTCCGATCCCGGCTCGAAGAGTAGTTTGGTCAGACCGCTAGTTGCCCCCACCGCTTGGGCTCGTCCGCTCGCTGCCCAAGGGTACTGGGCGACTTCGTACGCAATTCCCTCCTGCTTGGCCTGTTCCTCGGTGACGCCCGCCCAGGCAATTTCAGGATCGGTGAAAACCACTGCGGGAATCGCCAGTTTATCGAATTCAGCGGGCTCTCCCGCAAGTGCCTCCACTGCCACCTTGCCCTGATGCGATGCTTTGTGTGCGAGCATGGGTTCTCCCGCGACATCACCGATCGCCAAAATTTTCGGATCGGCGGTTCGCTGCTGCTGATCGGTTAGAACGAAACCACGCTGATCAATTTTGACGGAGGTGTTTTCGAGACCAATCCCGCGACTGTTGGGCCTGCGTCCCACTGACACCAGCACGCGATCGAACTTTTCGGTTGCCGCCAGTTCGCCCGCCATGACCACCTCAATCTGATTGCCATGATCGATCAGTGCAGTCACTTCAGTGCGCAGGTGAATATTTTCGAAGAGCATCTCGAGCCGTTTTTGAAGTGGTTTGACGAGATCGCGATCCGCACCCATCAGCAAACTATCGGTCAACTCGACTACCGAAACCTTCGTTCCCAGTTCGGCGTAGACAGTTCCCAGTTCGAGCCCGATATATCCGCCTCCCACCACAAGCAGCTTTTCCGGCACATCCTCAAGCTCAAGCGCTCCGGTCGAATCGACAACTCGGGGGTTATCGATTTTGAACACCGACGGCATTGCGGGTGAGGAGCCGGTCGCCAGGATCAGATGATCGAAGGAAAGCGAGTCTCCCTCTTCGTAAGTAGAAGGATCACCCCCGCTCAATCGCAGCGAATCCGAATTTACGAAAGTTCCGTCAGCCTGAATGACACGGACCTTCCTCTTTTTCGCCAATTGCGCTAAACCGCCCGTGAGGGTCTTAATGACCTTTTCTTTCCGTGCCCTCATCTTTTCGACATCAATTTTTGGAGTGCCCAACTCGACACCCCAGTCCGTCATTTCGCGACTTTCTCCAATGACTTTCGCCACATGCAGCAGGGCCTTGGAGGGTATACAGCCGCGGAGAAGACACACACCACCTAGTTTTCCTTCTCGATCAACGATGGTCACATCAAAACCAAGGTCTGCCGCCATGAAAGCGGCGGCATAACCACCAGGACCACCGCCGAGTACTACCAGTTGTGCATGCATCAAAATGTTCCTTAACTCTTAGTGCCCACAGGCTGAATTTCGAAGTCGACTATTCTTTCCTGAGTCTTTGTTCTATGCAACCGGCAGAGACCATTTTAGGTTTCTGCACCCGCATTCGATCCAGCGGCGTCCCGATTTGGTTGGCTCACCTGCCCGCATTGGGGGCATGCGGGCAAAAGGCTCGGCCGAATCTTACTGCAACTCGCGCAGTTTTCATATAACTGGGTGGTGCAGACTGGGCAGGTATATGCGGTTTCTTCTGCCGCCGTATCTCCGGCTGGGACGAGCATTTTTTTGATGCTTCGGCGATTCCAAAAACGATAGGCCAAGGGCCCACGGCGAATGGGATAGGTGCATATGGGGCAAAGGAAGAATTCATAAGCTTCACGGTATTGCCGCAGTAACCAGTCAATTTTCGGAAATGCGATCATCCGCAGTAGATAAACCAGCACCCAAATCACGACTGCCAGGGCAGCAATAATTAATATGTAGTGAAAGTAGGGACTCGGGAAATGTTGGTGCATTACCCATGAGACCTTACAGGCCACTGCGATGCCAAACGCGTAGATCAGCTGCGCATAGATGCCCCCGCGATATTTGAGGAACAGCCATACCGCCACGAGAAGAAGCGGCAGCAAAAAAGCAAGTTTCATCACGGCAGTCTTAAACGCGTGTTGAGCATAGAGAGTTTGCCATCGCTTGCGAATTGGCTCTTCTTGCTTCCGGATTTTTGATTCTAGCGATCTCTCTTTGTTTTCAAGTTGGCCTAATTTTTCTTTCAGTTGGCCAATGGTTTGATTGAGCGCCTGATACTGTTTTTGGTTTACGAGGAAGCTTCGTTGGCTTTCCGCCATTGCCTCCTGTTCTTCTGTCGATGGCGTCACGTTTTTTTGTAAGCTCAATCGCTGGAATTCAAGCAATTGATTCATGGTTTTCTGCGAATTGGACGTACTGTCACGGAGGAGTTGCTGCCGCGAACTTTGCGAATCAATTTTGCGTTTGACCTTTTTAATCTCGTCTGCCACAGATTCATGTTCCTCGACGAGAGCAGGATCAAGTAATTCGCTTCTAATTTCTTCGTAATCCGGTCCAGGCAAATTTCCGATATCGTCAACGACGAAACTAAGTAGCCAGATGCACAAAATGGTCATGACAACCGTGAGGCTGCCGATCAGCAAACGGTGTGACCACGGACCCTTATTTTTTTTTGTCATATCACTTTCCCCTGCAAGAGGCTGATGCGAAATGCTGATTCAGAGTACCACCTTTTGCGAAGTCGATATAGTGCGGCGAACCGGTTGTCCCTGATAAAGAGCCCGCGTTTGTGCTATTCTCAATCCTTGAACTGATGATGTTTTTGTCACTTTTTTTGCGCGTTATATATTTGATGCCTTCAAAAGTTCAGCGCGTGATTTTTGCATAGTTTGAACTAGATTGTTTCACCCCGTTTCTTTTTATTGCCAGAGTTAGGCCCAGGGGCCGGGACGGTGAAAAAAATGATTCCGTATATTGATCCAAGTAAACGCGCTTCAGCCTCGACGAAAAAGAAGCGAGTCTGGTTGGTTGCCAACGGAGATTTACGGCTTTCGGCCAATCAGAATTGTTGGTCGGCCCAAGAGCAGATGGAACACGAGCTTGCCGAAAGCGTGAACGCGGCGGGTTACGAACTGGTGCGTGCGCACCCGTACAAGAAAAAAGACCGGCATGGTTTCATCGATTCGCAGAAGGAAGGGATGCAGGTTTTTTCAAGAATTGATCCCGATGTCAAATTGATTGTTGCGGAGGCCGTTTGGCAATATTCCCATCACTTGATGCACGGATTGATCTCTCATCGCGGTCCGATTTTGACAGTGGCCAATTGGTCGGGCACCTGGCCCGGCTTGGTCGGCATGCTGAATCTAAATGGTTCTTTAACCAAGGCGGGTGTAGCCTATTCGACACTTTGGGCAGAAGACTTCGCGGATAAAAAATTCTGTACGATGCTGAAAAAGTGGCTCAAGACGGGCGACTATCAACACCGTACCTCCCACGTGCGATCGCTTCGGCGGGTGAAGGTGCCCGCCACAGCGCGTCGTGTGGGAGAACAATTAGCGCAGCGATTGCAGCGTGACAAAGCAATTATGGGGGTGTTTGACGAGGGTTGCATGGGAATGTTCAATGCGATCATTCCTGACCATCTGCTCAACAAAACGGGTGTTTATAAAGAGCGGCTTAGCCAATCCGCGCTTTACTACGAGTCGACGCAGGTACGCCAGGCCGAGGCAATGGATGTACGACGATGGATGGACCGTAAGGGAATACAATTCTGCACCGGCCCTCGCCACAAAGATCATCTCACGGATAAACAAATACTTGACCAGTGCCGGATGTATATCGCCGCGGTGCGGATTGCTGATGACTTCGGTTGCCACACCATTGGTATCCAGTATCAGCAGGGACTCAAGGATTTGATGCCAGCGAGCGATTTAGTCGAGGGCACTCTCAATAATCGCGATCGGCCGCCGGTCAAGAGCCGCGACGGCAAACGTGTACTTTATGCCGGGGAACCTTTGCCGCACTTTAACGAAGTCGATGAGTGCGCCGGACTCGACGCACTGATGACCTACCGGGTGCATTCTGCATTGAAGCAACCGGTAGAAAACACCTTGCACGACTTGCGTTGGGCCGACTGGGATCAAAGCGGTACGGTAGAAGATTATGTATGGGTGTTCGAGATCAGTGGAAGCGTGCCACCAGCACATTTAATTGGCGGATGGAAGGGAGCTCGCAGCGAAAGGCAGCCCGCGATGTTCTTTCCCAGCGGCGGCGGCACGATTAAGGGAATATCGAAGCCGGGCGAAATTGTCTGGTCCCGGGTGTTCGTTGAAGATGACCGACTCAAGATGGATCTCGGGCGTGCGAAAGTTGTCAAACTTCCGCTGGAAGAAACCGAGCGAAGATGGCAAGCCACCACGTCGCAATGGCCGATCATGCACGCGGTCACTTATGGAGTGACGCGAGATCAGATGATGGCGCGACACAAAAGTAATCACATCCAAGTCGCCTATGGACGGACGGCAGCCGATGCAGATCGAGCCATGTTTGCGAAGGCTTCTATGGCTTCTGCTCTGGGACTTGAGGTCGCTTTGTGCGGGAGCCGCAAAAGTGGACAATCTTGGTAAGTTAGCTTTTCCGCGATGTGAGTGAGTCCCACAATGGAAACACATCATTTTACATGGGTGGCGGCCCTGATCTTGGTCGTTGATCTCGTCATCCGGGGCGGCCTTTCGATTCGTGTCATCATGCGTCGTCGGCCGGTCGGGGTAACCATGGCCTGGCTGTCGGTGGTGCTCGTTTTTCCCTTCCTTGGCGCTATTCTCTACCTGC
>JAQWPY010000067.1 GCA_029245145.1 Pirellulales bacterium
CTTTACGTTTACGGCACGCTCGATAATCCACAAACCACGCGCGAGGCACTACCGGGAGTTCGCCGAGCGGTTCAAGAAATGCAGACGGAAGCAGAAAAAGAAAAAAACATTCTGGGCAAAACAAACGACTGGATACAAGAATGGATACCGAAACGGTAGCATCGAATGCCGTTTGCTCACTTAGAAGACAACCTCATCAATCTGCAAGAGATTGAAAACCAGTTTATTATTGTCTGGGTGTGGTTCGACCGATACAATGCCGATTCCATCACACTGCTCGCGCGACTTGACGACATGCAATTCATAAAAATGCAAGGCTGTGGCAACGACTATATTTATGTCGATTGCTTTCGAAACAACGTCCCGGAAAATCTTCCGGGTGTTGCGCGGGCAATTTCCGATCGACATTTCGGAGTGGGGGGCGACGGACTCGTGCTGATCCACCCGAGCGAGCAGGCCGATGCGAGAATGCAAATGTTCAATGCCGATGGCAGCGAAGCAGAGATGTGCGGTAACGCTATTCGCTGCGTCGCCAAATATCTCTTCGAGGAGGACCTCGTCGATCGATCGTCCATGGTCATCGAAACGGCCTGCGGCAATTTGAAACTCGAACTCCAAGTCGAAGGCCACTGCGTCCATTCGGTACGGGTCGATATGGGAAAGCCTATTTTGGAGGCGGAAAAAATACCGACGCTCTTTACGGCCGATCCGGTGGTAAATCAAGCATTTCCACTCGTGGGGACCGCGGGGATCGGTGAAACCGCGCTTCGCGTCACATGCATTTCGATGGGCAATCCGCACTGCGTAATCTTTGTCGAAAGGGCGACCGACGATCTGGTCCTGGGACTCGGTCCCATTATCGAACGGGATGAGCGATTTCCCAATCGAACCAACGTCGAATTTGTCGAGGTGGTCAATCGAAAAAAAGTCCGTCAGCGCACGTGGGAACGCGGGTCGGGAGAAACGCTCGCCTGTGGAACCGGCGCCAGTGCCGTCTGCGTGGCGGGTGTATTGACGGAGCGAACCGAACGCAAAATCACCAATCAACTGCTGGGAGGTGATTTAGAACTCGAGTGGGCGGAAGACGAGCACGTTTACATGACGGGCCCGGCAGAAGAAGTGTTTCGCGGTGAGTGGACTGCAGACTGAGGCACCCACAATGAAATTGAATCATCCACTAACGAACAAAACGGTCGCTCTGGTTGCCCAGGGTGTCCTCCGCGGCTGGATGTCGACGATCGACTACAAGGCTGCCGCTTACGATTTTTCGATCGATCCGGCATCGGCCGCATGCCACAAACGGGGCATTTACATCTTTTGGCACGAATACATTCCGCTCCTGATGTACCTGCGAGGCAACTGCGACCTAGCAATGCTGATGAGCCGTCATCGGGATGCCGATATTCTTTCGCGACTCGCAATGCACTTCGGCTTTGATTTTGTCCGGGGTTCCACACGACGTGGAGGTGATGGCGCCATTCGTGAACTGATGCGGAAAAGTCGCTCCAAGCACCTCACTATTACCCCCGACGGTCCGCGAGGGCCGCGGCGAGAACTCGCTGCCGGTTGCATCTATCTCGCCTCAAAACTTCAGATGCCGATCATTGCCATGGGGCTCGGCTACGATCGACCGTGGCGACTCGGCACATGGGATCGTTTTGCGATTCCACAGCCTTTTTCTCGCGCCCGGATTGTCGCCAGCCCCCGCATTTGGGTACCGGAAGATTTGGATCGAGACGGCATGGAGAGATATCGACAGCAGATCGAGTCGCTGCTTGAACGGATGACCTGCGAGGCGGAAGCATGGGCAGAGGCCGGAACCGCCAAGCAAAATCAGATCCCGATCGTTCCCACCCCACGGCCTACCGCACCGCGACCTGCGGAAGTACTCGATCAGCTGGTCCCGCAAGTTTCGCACCCCGTGCCGGATGATCTGCAATCGCGACGACGGGCCGCCTGAGCGGTTGGCGTCAAGGGAAACCCACACGTCGTCGTGAAAAGCTCTTGGTGGCGTTGCTAGCAGCCCCCCTGCCCCGTCAACTCTCGAATAATTTCTTGATTTGAGAAACCTCCCTTTCCGAAAAGAGATCAAGGGCCCCTTCTCCATCGCGTAAGATCGCCATGTCGCAAACTGCTCGCTGCCTTGCAATCCTCATCGTCTGCTGCCTTTCGGTGCTCGCCATCCCCCGAGATGCTGCTGCCGGACTTTTTGATTGCAGGGTGTGTGTGCCCGACTGTATCCAAAAATACTGCTGCGATGACTACTGTGCCAAAACCGTTCCCTGCACCCGGGCGCCGAAAAAGGGATGCTGCGACGATTATTGCTGCAAGCCGATTCCTTGCAGCCATCCTCTGGGCAAACAGTGCTGCGATTCGTACCGCAGTAAATGCGAACCGACCATCTGCTGTCCGCCCCGAAACCGCACTTGCCGAACAGGCAGCGTGTGCCGCACGTGTGAATCGTCAGTTCACAATCGTTAGAGCGATCGTGATGACCTAGTGGTCGCGATCTCGAGCAAGCATAAGGTCGGCAAGTTCTGTGGTTGCCGGATCATCGTTCGACCAGAGCGAGTCGAGATTCTGCTGCATCCTTCGGCGCGCCGTTTGCAGATAATAACGACCGGTCATCAGCGCATCTTCACGCGTTTCCGCCTGACCGTTCGATCCACTGAGAATAAAATCGAGTCGCTTCAGCACACTCGCACTGACGTATATCTCCGTCGCCACATCGGCAATGCGCCGCAAGTGATATTGGCTGTCGACGATGTCCTCCTGGTATTTACGCAGCAGACGCTCCACATTGCTCCCGAGTTTACCGACGAAAATGCCAAGCTTCGTAGCATCGTCGGTGAGTACCGCGTGCTTGACCGGGACATGCGGGGAGACGACCAGCGAACCCAGCTTTCTCTTTGCGAAGCGACCTAGTGTCGACATATTGCCAAATGGACTCTTCAGTGCATGAAGCACACCCTGCAAATCCATTCCCACATCGCGCATGCCGACTGCTGCGATGAACACCTTGAGGACGTCGTTTGCGCCTTCGCCAATCGTGTTGATCCGCGCATCGCGCATCATGCGCTCGAACGGCTCGTCGGTAAAATACCCCTTCCCTCCGTAGAGTTGTATCGTGTCATTGATAATCTCCCAGAGCACCTCAGTTGCAAAGACCTTGAGCATCGCCGTCTCGACCATGTAATCCCCATCGCCGAGATCCATCAAAGCCGCGGTCTGGTAAGTCGCCGACTCCATGGCGAATGCGCCGGCCTTCATCGAAGCAAGTTTCTGCTTCACTAATTCAAAACTACCGAGCGACTGCTGAAATTGAACCCTTGAGTTGCAGTGCCGTACTGCGTGCTCGACACAAAACTTCGCCGCACCGGTACAACTCGCACCGAAGGTGGTCCGTCCATAATCGAGCACCGTGAGTGCAATTTTCAGCCCTTTCCCCAAATCGCCCAGCACATTTTCGCGCGGCACGAACATGTTGTTAAACGCAAGTCGACCGGTCGCGGTGCCGCGGACCCCGCATTTATCCATCCGCTCCTCGACCACCTCGAAGCCATCCATGTCCGGCGAAACGAGAAATGCCGTTACCTTTGTTTCATCGCTTCCCTCCACGGGGGTGCGGGCCATCACGGTTAAGGCTTGTGCGATACCACCATTGGTAATCCACCGCTTTTGACCGGTCAGCCGATAACCGCTGCCATCCTCGGTAGGCGTTGCCATGGTCTGCACATTACCGGCATCGCTCCCCGCCTCCGGTTCGGTCAGCGCAAAGGCACTAATCCACTCGCCCGTCGCCAATTTGGGAAGCCACTGTTTTTTCTGCTCTTCGTTACCGAAAAGCACAATCGCCCGCGGACCGATCGAGTGATGGGCATTGACGAAAAGCGACGTGCTACCGCAGTGTCCGGCAAGCTGCTCCACTAACCGGCAATACTGTGTTTGACTCAGTCCGAGACCGCCGGTCGATTTGGGCAGACAGGCTCCGAGGACCCTCATCTTCCCCAAACCGTCAATCACGTCATCCGGAATACGGGAATTGCGATCAATCGCTACCGGATCAATCTTTTCGTCACAGAAGCGGCACAAATCCTGCAGCAGCGCGTTACCTTCGGTGTCCGCGCGAATATCGGGATAGGGAAGCAATTTATCTGCCAGGAAATGTCCGAAGTAGAGCGCCCGGGCAAAACCAATTTTGGCGAGGCGATCGCTGAGCAATTCCTCAACTTCCGCCATCTGCTTTTCACGCAACGATTCCGCCATCACAATCCATCCTTCCACATAATGTTACGCAGTAGGTGGTGCCAGGACACTCCGCACCAGTTTTCCAGCAGATCGCTGCTCGCGGGGTGCCCGCCTGGCACCCGTCTGGAGAATATACTCCAGCCTTCTACTGCAATCCACACTGTTTCCACTTTGATATTGCCCGGGCCGGGACACCTGCCCCCACCACCGGGCGGATCGACAGAAGAAAAAGACCGTACGGCTATCTGCCTATGTGCCGCTCAACCGAGACATTCTTACGCCGCCCAATGGGTTTCTTCTTCCTCCGGCACTTCATCCGCGTCGAGCGCGGCTAAATCGCTCGCCGAAAAAAAGCGGCCGGCGAACAAGCGGACGGGGATCAATCCGGCAATAAACAGAGGAAATAGCAAGCCCAGAAAACTCGCCTTCACGATCCAGAGAACCGCCAGGGAGACCAATTGCAATAACGTGTATTTATGAACGGTTTCAATCGGAACCCGACGCAAATAGTGTGTACTCGGATAGAGCGCCGGATCGATCAGCCAGAGACTCAACCGCTCAAAAAATTGATTTGAAAAGAGCGACACGACACCCATGAAAAGAAACAAACCGTAAAGTACCGCCAAAGGCACCAACTTCATCAGTGGCAAAAACAGCAGCGTACAACCGATAAGCAAGCCGGTGACGAGTCCCGTGAGCCTGTTTTCTCGAACCTGGAGTACACGCTCGTGTTTGTAACCATCGGGCTTGACCACTACTTCCATCGTTGCGAGCGAGCGAACGTGATTCAATGACCGCACGGTGGCGGCGACTAACCAGGGGAACCCAAAAATCGAGCAAATTCCGGTCAAGATACTAACGATCGCCATGTCGAGGTGATACCCCGCACCCTTTTTTAACTTGTGATCCGGACTGTTCACCAAACGTGCCGTGATATTCTCGTCGAGATACATCAGCACGGTCACCAGGAGCGCCGGCCCCAACGCAGCAAACGGCAGCCACAGAGGAACCGACCAGAAGGGAACGATCCACGAGCGCTCCTGATCGATGCTGAAGACCTGCGAAACCGCGAGCTTGTCGAGTTCGATTCCGCGAAACCAGAGCGCCGTGAGTGTCATGAGCACAACCGCGAGGGTAGGCCCGAAATCAGAGAGAAACTCGCGATAATTTGACCGCAGCAATCGACTGCGACGCATCCGCGACAAACTGGAAGCAATAAAAAAAGTTCCGAGTGTGAGCACAAGCGAAAAAAGGGCCTTTTCATAGAGGCCATCATTGACCTGTTTGAATTTAGAAAACAACCAACTCAACGCTGAGTAAATGAAAATAAAGGAGATGAGAACGACAAAGATTTCATCTGCAAAACGCGTGAAGTATCGCATCAGGCAAGATGCATCGGTCAGAGCCAGCAGCATGAGTAACCCGGCCGTCCAAAGGCCTACCCAGGTGTATGCCGGCAAAAAAGGAATTCCATACTTCTTGCAGAGCTGATAAAGAATCACCGTCATCACGAGCATCGGCCCGGTATGGCCAAGAATAATAAGCGGCTGTCCAGAAAAAATTGCGAAGACAATTCCACAAAAGGCGGTCGCAATAATCATCTGAATCACCCCGATTTCATTTCCGGTCTCCAGCGCAAGAACGCCGCCGAAGGTGATCGTGGGAGTGAGACAGGCAAAAAACAGAAACAGCACCGAACCGATACACTTTTGATGCAGGGCATCGGTAAAATCACCCCGGAACAAGGCATAACGGCGACGCATGTCGGCCATTAATCCGCCTCCGAAGCGGCCCGAGTGGTCCAATCCATCAACCGGTTCGACATCTTTTTCGACCGGCAGAGATGTACGGCGAAGATACCGATCCAAGGCGGCAGTCAAATCGGTGTGACTTCGCGATCTGATCGCATCGAACCGGAAGTCGTCGTCCGACATGAGCCGGGCAATGCTCGCCAACGTGTCGAGGTGTCCCGCCGCATCTCCCGGAGGACCGAGCATAAAGAAGAGAAACCGCGTCGGGATACCGTCCGGTGCACCAAGATTGACCGCATGTGCGAGTCGAATGAAAATCACCCGCGGGACTTCAAGAATGTCTAAATACGCGTGGGGGATGGCAACCGAGTGGCCGATTGCAGTGGGTGCCGACTGCTCGCGACGAAGGAGTGCTTGCTCCACGGTCTCGGCGATTTCGGCGGGAATCCACTTCCGCTGCACCGAAATACCGATCACCTCGTGAAAGATCGATTGGAGATCCTGAGAGCGGACATCCAGTATGACTTGGTCGTTCTTGATTGCCTCGACCAGTAATTCCACCGTCGCATTCCTTCATCGGGTGATAAACATTCCACTAGCGCTGCTGGCAGAATATTAAAAACAGCCCCCGATTAATGCAATCTCTTTCTGAAAACGCTGTAAATCCTAGTACATCTGCAGCGAATCCCCTGCCGCCCTTTGCGAATATCGCACCTCGGCAATACTCCGCCGTTCGATCGATTCCATGCTGCTATCACGCAATTGTCCGTCTTTGCGAGGCGGTAAAAACTGCCGCCTTTGCGAGAAATAAGGAACGGACGAAAAAAATTTAGGCCATTTTTCATTTCGCTGCGTAAAATCTGATACCTCTCCTCTCAGATCTCATCTCGCATAAAGGAGTATGCCATGTTAGTGCTCACTCGAAAGTCTCACGACTCCATTCGGATCGGGGACAACATCAAGGTCACCATTCTCCGCATCAAAGGCAACACGGTGCGGATCGGAGTCGAAGCTCCCGACGATGTACGTATCGTTCGTGGCGAGCTTCCTCATTTCGGCGAATTCACCGAAGGTGGTCGCCCGGCCGAAGAATCGACGGTCGCGGACGAGGAGCCAATAAATAAATCGGCCGATAGTCAGGAAAAGAAACGCAAAATGCCGACTCCTTCGCGGCTCAAAACGTACATGCCGCCGTGCGGCGAGGCGCCCTCGCGGGAACATCCCATTGCTGGAAACCGGCTCACCGTGTCGGACAACCTCACGGCACGAGATAGTGGTTTGCCGTTGCCGCCCCGTTAATTGCGTCAAAATGACTGCGTGTCACCGCTCTCAGACTGCACTGCCCGACTGGTCGCCGAGTCCCGGGCAGGGGGATGTGAACTGGAAACAGAGTGATGGCCTCCATCGCGTATCGCGTCGAGGTGCTCAAGTAAGATGCGACGGACCTCGAGAATCGTGCGGGGATGACGATGGATCGAATCGTGGTCCGCGTCGACAATAATCTCAGAGACAACGTCACTGACCTGGGCACTGGAAGTCGATACAACACCATCACCGTCCCCGGTTACACGATGCAGAAAATCCCTGCTTTCTGTCCGTCCCAAGATATTGTGATAGACCACCCACGGTGCACGCGGAGCGGCAGCCAGGGCTTTGAGCGCTGCGGATCCAGGCGCCAGCATTTCCAGGCTCGTGGGAGTCATGTCGGCCACTTCGTTGTTGAGCAAATCCGGATTTTCGCGGTTGAGTTTGCTTAGCGAGTCGCTGATTATTTTGGGAGGTTCGATCAACTTGCTCCCCAACCACTGTGTTGCGCGATTCGACAGATCGCTTCCTGCAAACGGTGTCGCAATAGTCACGACGCGGCGAACCGAGGGATTGGCACGGAAGAAAAAGAGACGCTGTATCTGCTGTCTCGTCTGAGGGTCGGCTTTCGCCATATCGAGCGGCTGTTGCGCAACCTGCTTCCAGAAGAGATCGCCGCTATCGACCGACTGAAGTCGCGAAATTAATCCGCCCATGCTGTGCCCCACCATGACAATCTGCTCGAGTGCCGGCTCCCGATTTTCGGGATCGACTATATTTCGCAGTTGAACCATCTGATCTCTTAAATCGGCGGCAGTGTAAACGAAGGGCTCTCCGGTAGGGTAGAAGTAGCACCAAAATTGATAATGTTCGCGAATTTCCGGGATACTTCGCAGGTCATTGAACATCGTCATCCAACTGATGGGCGTCGCCCAAATGCCGTGGACCAAAAGCACCGGAATCTTTCCCGGTTGGTACGGTTCGAGCATGTAGAGTCCACCGGGATACGGGGTTTCGTCCGGGCGGAGCAATCCGCTGGTCGCGGCTGCCGTATCGGTGTATTCGATATTGTCGAGAAAATAAGCAAGCGGGGTGGTCGAGTCGCTCTGCAATGGCACCCAATGATCGGCCACCTGAACGCTCGGCGTGCGCAGGGGATCATAAAGTTCCAGCACGGCTTCGCGGACCATGGCTCCCTCAGGGCCCATTTGACGGGGGGGAAGTATCCGCAAATAGGCCGTTACGGGGATACTTAACCCTGGCGGGTAGTGTGCTTCGAGTTGCTGATTTTCCGGTAAGTCGCCCCGCTCCGCAATCAGCGGAACACCAAGCCCGTAAGTGCGATAGTGGTTCGGTAGGCCTGTGATTTGATAATCTGAAACAAATTCAAATTTTTTGAAATCCGCTCGCTGGAGATGCTCGAGTTGAGAATGAACACGAAAAAGAATCGAATCGGTGCCACAATGGCAAAAATGCTGGAGCCCCGGCTTGAGTCCACCGTGCCGATTTGCCAAACGCATGGCGCGATCGAGAGACTCGTTATACACATCGCAAACTTTACGAAACTGAGGATCATACGCATTGCGATCTTGAGCGAATTGATCGTCAAAAAGATATTCATAACAGTCTGCCGCAGCCATTATGTAAAGATCGAACGCCCTTTTTTCGTCCTCTTCTTCACTTTCTTCTGCCAACATGTTCGCTAGTTCGGCGCGCGCAAAGAGAATCCCCGAGATCTTGTCGTGGCGAAGGATTGCCTGCAATTGCCGAAGTACGTGCTCCGGATCCTCCTCCAGGCGATCTGCGAGGTCGAACTGCCTGAGGGTTTGCATCGTGCGCTCACTCGGTTTCTGGGACGCATCTTTAGAGTGAGTCGTGTGGCCGAATGTGGACCAATCAGCCTGTTTTTTTACCAGCCAACCCCCGCTCTGGCACCCGCTCAGCACCAAGGCCAATCCGCAGAGCAAAATTACAGTCGAGAGCGACTGATCTCTCAGCGAGACACGGTGAGATGGCGGGGAAACCGATGCGTCCATGCTGCGTAACCCATTAAATATTAGCCGCCGACGGAACCGACCCATTGGCGCAATGCGACGGGTAAAAAAGGGCGGAAATAGAGGTGAGCGGGTGCATAGAGATAGGTCCCACACCGATGGGCGTCAATGCCTTTTAGAGACCTTGCTAGCATCGACCCCCGCTCGCCATAATGCGACCGTTGCTCGTGGCGACCCAGCGCGGAGCAAACCCGGCCTGACCTTCAATAAAAGCGCCCTCGCGTAACGGCATGTCTAATAACGATCAATCGCTGCCACCGCTCTATCAAGATTCCGCCTTCTGGGGAATGACAACGACTCAGGTTCTCGGTGCATTCAATGACAGCGTATTCAAGCAGATTGTACTCCTGCTCTGTGTGGCAGTAAGCGTGAGCGGAAGTAACGAAACGCACGATCAACAATTTGTGGCACAAGGTATTTTTGCAATCGCTTTTATTCTGCTCTCTGGTATCTCTGGATACTGGTCGGATCGAGTGAGCAAACGGTCCTTGATCATCCTCTGTAAAGGGCTTGAGATCGTGGTGATGCTTGGCGCCGTTGTTGCGTTCGCCGTGCTGCCAAGTCTCGAGGTACAGCCGATGACCGATGGAAGTGGGGACATACGGTTCCGTCCGCACGGGATGCCCTGGATCCTTTTGGGAGTTCTCTTTCTGATGGGATCCCAAAGTGCGATCTTCGGACCGGCAAAGTATGGCATTCTTCCCGAAATGGTCCGCAATTCCGACCTACCGCGGATGAACGGGATCATCCAGATGACCACTTTTCTGGCGATCATCCTGGGCACTTGGATCGGTGGCGTGTTGCTCGACTCGATGTATCACATTCTTTGGATAGCAGGGCTGATCTGTATGGGAATCGCCCTCGTCGGTACGCTCACCTCACTTCTCGTGCGCCGTACTCCGGTTGCGGAACCGAATGCGCCATTCGCTTGGTCGAATTTGGCAATTTCACCTGCCGCCCGTTCGATCCTTCGCCAGGATGTCCCACTGAGAAACGCGCTCGGGGTCTATTCCATCTTTTGGTTTGTCGCAGCCATTTTCCCCATGATGGTCAACTGGCTGGGCCGCGAACAGTTTGGGATGAGCAACAGCAAAACAAGTTTTTTGTTGGCCACCGTTTCCCTCGGAATTGCGGCGGGATTTGTATGTGCAGGCAAACTCTCTGCTGGAAATGTGAATTTTCGGTTTGTGCAAATCGGGGCTCTCGGGCTGGCCTGCTGCCTGATTTTGCTCGCTCTCCCCTCCTCGTGGAACGGAGAAAAGTGGGAACACCTGCTCGGCATTAAGGGGAGTTGCATCGTACTCATCTTTTCCGGATTTTTTGCGGGTCTCTTTGCGCTTCCGGTGCAGGTCTACCTGCAGGCCCGACCCCCACAAAGCGTTAAAGGACGGGTAATTGGTGCGATGAACCTTGTAAACTGGATTGCAATTGTTTTGGCAGCAGGATTTGTCGGCCTTGCCGGTTACGTGCTAGAAACAAAACTAGAACTGCCCAGGTTTGGTATCTTTGGGATTACCGGATTGGTACTACTTCCCATCGCCTTCTTCTATCGATCCGATACAGTGCAACTCGTTGCGGAAACAGACAGTTCACCAGGCTAAAGTAATGCAGCACGATTTTGAACTTCAGACGAATCAACTCGTGGAATCACTCCAGGAGACTAAAAGCTGGCATCAGCAAATCGCCAAGGCGATCGAAGTGCTGAGCCACGCTTTTTCCAAACAGAAAAAGGCCCTCGTTGCCGGTAACGGCGGTTCGGCGGCCCTCGCACAACATTTCACCGACGAGATGGTGGGGAAATATCGAAGTTCCCGTCCGCCGCTTCCCGTCACAACCCTTACGGCAGACGGGGCGGTACTCACGTGCATCGCCAACGACTTCGGTTTTGTGCAGGTATTTGCTCGCCAGGTCGAGGCACTCGGACAAAGTGGCGATGTGCTGATTGTACTTTCGACCTCCGGTGAATCGGATAATCTTGTGCGTGCTGTCACGCAAGCCAAAAAACAAAAGATGACCACGATGGCCTTTACCGGGGAAAATGGCAAATTGGCGGAAGCGGCCGATTTGGCGGTTATCGCTCCGAGCGATGCGCCACCTCGGATCCAGGAGTTGCATTTACACGCACTCCATTTGATGTGTGAAAAGTTTGAGCCTTCCTCAATCGATTCGTAAACTGCAAATTCATATCGATGCGCAAAGCACAGCCTGCAAAGATCACGCATAGCGCGAGCGAATCTTCGCCTGCACTTCGGGAAGGGGATACTCGATAATCGGTTCTTCCGAATCAACGACTTCGCACAACCGTCGCCAACCTCGCGTCACGCACTCCTCTTGCTGTGCAACGTGTTGTGGATCTAAGTCTCGTTTATCGAATTCCCCTGTCACCATGACCGCATCGAAAGCGTCATCCACGATAAACTGAGCGAGTGTGGGATTGCAGCGAATATGTCGCTCTGGAGCCGTGTGGAGCGTTTCGGGATCGACCTGGCCGATCACGTACCGCAGATAGAGGTCGCTCTGCGTAATATTTGCCACGTCCTGCCCACACACCTCACAACGGTAACCTTCGTCGCATTTCGCCATCGCCCGTACACCTTTTGTTTGCCACTTGCGGACTGCAAAAGCCCGTGCACATGAGGGCGGACCACCGACCCCCTCCCTAAATTTGATCTACAAGCCGAGTACGTCGTTCATCCCGTACCAACCCGGTGGCTTGTCGCCGAGAAAGCTAGCCGCGGCAAGCGCGCCCGATGCATACGCATCTCGATTCGTTGCGGAGACGTGCAATTCCAAGGTCTCGCCCAACAAGCCGAACACGATGGTGTGTTCTCCCGGATTGTCTCCCACGCGCACCGCATGGTAACCGATCTCGTCCGCAGAACGCGGCCCCACCTGTCCCTCGCGCCCATGGACTTGCTTTTTCGCATCCACCGCGGCAGCGATCAACTCGCCGAACTTGAGTGCCGTTCCACTCGGCGCATCCTCCTTGAAGCGATGATGTCGTTCAATAATTTCGACATCGACCCCCGACTCGTGTCCGGCAAGCGCAACACCAGCAGTCTCGGCCAACTTCATCGTGAGATTGACCAGAAGACTCATACTCGGCGCCCACAGAACGGCCACCTGTTGGGATGCGCTTCGCACAGTTTGCAATTGCGATTCATCGAGCCCAGTCGTTGCCGTCACAAGTCTGATTTTGCGCTCGCTGCATTCCTCCGCGAGTGCTAACGTTGCGTCGGGTACCGAAAAGTCGACCACCACATCCGCCTCCGGTAGCGAAGCGGTAATGGGAAGACGAAGTGAGCCGACGCCCGCAATCTCTCCCGCGTCTTCGCCACAGCGCGGATGATTTTCCGACTCGACTGCTCCCACAAGTTCCCACCGAGAATCGGCAGACGCCAGCGCGATCAAACGTTGACCCATCCGTCCGGCAGCGCCGTGGATTACAAGCTTTTTCTTCCCCATCCGAAAACCCTTTCAATGGCTGCCAAAATGAATTTATTTGGTCATTCAGTTTCTTTGCGATTCACTCTCAATCGCTTCGACAATTCGGTCCAGATCGTTGGGAACCACCACAGCACGGTTTGCAAAGCGGGCCCGCTCAACCCCTCGTGACCCGAGAATACGATCGAACATTTCCTGATCCCCCGCGTGATAGGCCACCGTGGCATCCGGATCCTTGAGCAAATGGCCCGTCAACACGCATACGACCCGATCCGAGGGAGCAATCACCCCTTGCTCACGCAACTTTTTCGCCCCGGCAACACTCGCTCCGCTCGCCGGTTCGCAGCCGAGCCCGCCAGCTCCGACTTGTGCCTTGCCGTCCAAAATTTCTTGATCCGTCACTTCGCACACGACCCCATCGCAGACTTCGAGTGCCCGCAAACATTTATAAAAATTCACCGGCTGATTGATTTCGATCGCCGTCGCTACCGTGTCGGCCCGTTTCCCCGACTCATCCAACTGCGTGAAATAGCCTTCGACCGGATCGGATTGAATCGTCCCGCCATTCCATCGCAGACCTTGCGCCTCGTACAGATGGTAAAGCGTACGGGCACCTGCCGCATTGATCACCGCCAGCCGAGGGATCCGATCGATCAAACCGAGTGCGTGCAGTTCCGTAAACGCCTTACCGAACGAACTGGAGTTACCCAAATTACCTCCGGGAACGACCACCCAGTCGGGTACTTCCCAACCGAGTCCCTGCAGCACGCGGAACATCACCGTTTTTTGTCCCTCGAGTCGGAACGGATTAACACTGTTGACCAAGTAAATTCCGAGTTTCCCGGCAACTTCTCTCACGCGTCGCATCGCATCGTCGAAATCGCCCTCGATCTGGACCGTTAATGCACCATAATCGAGCGCTTGCGACAATTTGCCGAACGCAATCTTCCCCGAGCCGATAAAGATGATCGCTTGCATCTGCTGAGTGACGGAGCAAAAAGCTGCAAGCGAAGCACTGGTGTTTCCCGTCGATGCGCACGCCGCTCGCTTTGCTCCCACCATTGCTGCATGCGTAAAAGCCGCAGCCATACCATTATCTTTAAAACTCCCCGAGGGATTCATTCCCTCATACTGCAGGTGGAGTCCACCCGCCTGGAGCCCCACGTAGCGAGCCACGCTGTCTGCGGGTTGCAGCAGCGTATGACCTTCACCGATCGTCACCAACGCCTCGGGCGATGCGAACGGGAGCAAAGAATGATAGCGCCAGACGCCGCTCCGCTGTCGCGCATCCGCACTCGATCGTTGCGACTGATCGAACTCGGAAAGCGATTGAGGAACCTTGAGACGGTCCCAATCGTAATCCACATCCAGAAGATGGCCACACGACTCACACCGAAGGTGCACTTCGTCGATGGCGTAGGTTCTGCCGCAGTGGGGCGCAATACACCTCTGAAAAGCAATGTCTGTCACGGCCACCGCGCAAGCGCCGCGCGCCTCCTCCGGAAAAATTAATTTGATCAAGCAGATTCGACGAGGGGCGGAAACTACCCTCAAAATTCAGTCTATGGCAGCCTCAGCCCCCCTACAAGGTCACAGCAACGGGTCCTTTGACAGCCTACCCGCAGGCTCCTATAATGTTTCCTTCTCTATTCGTGGTCTCGGGAGCACGTCAGGGACAATTGGTTTTTGCATTCGTCGATCGGAAGCGATCTTTCAGCGGAGAAACAATATGAAAAAAACCGAAATGAAGCCCTATAAAGAAATGCTCTTAAGCCTTCGATCACGCTTGCGCGGCGATGTCACCACGATGGCGGATGTTGCACTCAAAAAGACGCGGACCGAGGCGAACGGCGACCTTTCGAGTATGCCCATCCATATGGCGGACATCGGAAGCGATAATTACGAACAAGAGTTCACGCTCAGCATGATGGAAAATGAGGAGTCGACACTAGAAGCTGTCGAATTAGCACTGGAGCGGATCGAAGATCGCAGCTACGGTAGTTGCGAGGACTGCGGAAAGGCAATTCTCAAAACGCGACTGAAGGCAATCCCTTACACACCGCTTTGTATCGAGTGCGCATCGAAGCGGGAACAGTAGGGATACCTATCGGCGGTGAGCGGTAGCTGCCGAGAAAAATTAAATTTCATTCGCACTGGTGAGGAGATATACCCAACTGGTTCCCTCCAGCCGCTATTTAGTTTTTCTGCTTCTTGTCGTTGTGGGTGTCGCTGGCGACCTGGGCACCAAGCATTGGGTTTTTTCGCGACTCTGGCCACCCACCCCGGACAAACCGGCTTTTCTTTGTCTTTGGCAAGACCACATCGGCTTGCAGGTAAGTTTAAACGAGGGTGCTGTTTTCGGCATCGGGCAAGGCCTGGTCCTCTGGTTCGCACTTTTCTCGATTCTCGCCGTGCTTGGGATTCTCTACTGGCTTTTCATCCTCAGGGAGGCAAAAGATTGGTGGCTCACCGTAGCGCTCGGGGGGATCACAGCGGGTATTTTCGGAAACCTCTACGATCGCCTCGGTCTCCATGGGCTTCGCTGGCCTGCGGGAATGATCGGTGATCACACACCGGGTACCCCGATCTACGCAGTCCGCGATTGGATACTCCTCCAGTGGAACGATGCTTGGCGGTGGCCCAACTTCAACATTGCCGACAGCCTGCTTGTGATCGGAGCGATCCTGCTGATCTGGCACGCGTACATTCGAGGCAGACCGCAAAACACCTCGGTTTCTCCCGCACCGGATGCCAACGCTTCGCTATCGGTCGGCCACTCCGAAGCAACCGACTCCGGTGAAGCATCGGCAGACTGATAAGACGTGGATCTACTCCGGCTTTGCGATGCCGGCGGCAGAGGTGGGCGGAAGTTGTGCCAGAAGCTGAGTGCTCAACGCGTGTCCGGGATTCACCTGAATCGCCATTTCAGTCGCAATTCGCGCTTCGCCGACTTCACCCGCTCTCAACTCGGCCTGGGCAAGCCGATAGTACCCTTCTGCCGAAGGCTCAATTTGCTGGCAAATCGCGCGATAATAGAAAGCCGCCTCGCGATATCGTCCGAGCGCGGTCAAGGCATCGGCTTTGCGGGCTATGACT
Organism: Pirellulales bacterium; assembly: GCA_029245145.1. Lineage (GTDB taxonomy): Bacteria > Planctomycetota > Planctomycetia > Pirellulales > UBA7805 > UBA7805. The sequence continues at coordinate 15,899 of JAQWPY010000067.1, forward strand.
TCGGTCGGCACCTCTCCAGAAACGTAAGTCTCCGAAAGATTCTGAAGATGCATCAGCGCGCGACCGGGACGGCCGAGTGCCATGTAAACATCTGCAACCGCCTCAAGTAATTCGGGATCTTCCGGACGATATCCGAGGGCCCTTTGGTAATCGGCGAGTGCTCGCTGCGGGTTTCCCTCTTCGCGATAAATCGATCCGCTCAATCGCCAGGCGTCGGCCGCAGAGGGATCCAGATTAATCGCCTCAGTCGCCCACCCCCGGGCCTGTTGATAATCTTGAATCTGGTAACAGATTTCTCCTGCGCGAATCACAAGCGCCGTGTCGTTCGGCGTCAGGCGAATTGCTTCTTCCAATTGGGTGAGCGCATCGTTCGTAGCACCCCGGTGAAGAAGTGTTTCGGCATAATAGAGGCGGGCATCGGGATCGATCGGACAAGCTTCTACCGCACGATCTAATAAGCCCTCGGCTTCGAGCCAGCGTTGACTCTCCATGTTGGCAAGCGCCTGCTGCGAAAGCTCACGACAGGTGGCAACCGAATCGGGGACCGCACCCTCCCTCCAAGGCCAACCATTGCACCCGGCCAACAAGATCACGAGAAGCACGCTAAGACCGACGCTCGCACGGGATGCAATCTTAACGTCCCGGGAGAAGGTGCATCGCAAGGCACCAGACCTCTGCCGTTCTCGCAAGATCGCCACGCTGTTTTGCATCGTTTCGGCTCCCCCCCCTCCTCCTCCAAACGGGCATCGCGGTGGCGGATCGTATCAGGGGAACAGGCGAGCGACAACCGCAATGTAGGATCAACCGAAACGGGACATCTGGGGCATGACGGGAAGTGAATCGAGCCTCACTTGCCGGGTTACGGAAATTCGCGTGAGAAGTTTCTCCAAAACGATACGGGCTCGATCGGCTTGACTGCTTGCACCTTTCATCGCCATATCTGCCTCGAGCAACCACCGTGAGAGCGCAGCGGCCCGAACGCGTCCCAGTCGCTTTAAGCGACGTTCTGCATCGGCGACATAAAAACGATGCACGCCAGCTTGTTCCAACGCGGCCCCAAGAGAGATGCGTCGTCGCTCGCGCTCTGCCGTGCGATAAATCGTCGTCGCCACCGCAAAGCGGCGAAGCGGCACGGCAATTTGTCCGAGGATGGCGATCGGATGCTCCCCGGCGTAGATGAGTCTCTCCAATTGCTTCATGGCCTCTGCCGCTTTCCCATCGCATGCCGCGTCCAACATATCCCACACTTTTTCGGTTCGCCATCCTCCGATCCGCTTTTGAATTTCTACCGGCGTTGGCGAAGAGTTTGACTCGGCGGTCAGCAAAAGTTTTTCCAGTTCCTGATACAGTAGCCCTACCTCTGAGCCGACAATTTCAATCATCGCGCGGGCAGAATCGGCTGTTAATTTTATCTCCTTGCGATCCTGGGCTCGGTGTTGCAGCCATTTGACCAACTCTGCCGGTTTCGGCTGACCGCAATCGATTTGCAATCCGGTCTTTTCGAGTTGCTTGTAGAGGCGGGTCGTCTTGGTCCATACCTTGGCCGTAAGCACAAGCACGCCATCGGTGGCATTTGTCTTGGCATGTTCCTCTAAGTTGGAACGGAACTCTGAAACGAAGCTATCAGCATCCTCGATGAGTACCAGGCGTCGACTCGTACCGAACAAGGAACCGGTTGCCAGCGCATCGGCGACATCGCACCAGGTGGCCTCAGCGGCATCGATGCGAGTCATGCTGAACTCGGCATCTTCTTCCGGAAGGATCACCTCGCGTACCCGAGTGAGCACGAGTTGCTTGAGGTAGGAATCGTTGCCGAACAGCACGTTCACCGCTTGAGGCGAAGGGGGTCGCTTTCCGATCAGATAACTTATTGCTGAGATAACTTTGGCCACCGATGTGGACTCCCGAATCCATGATAGCGGCCCTGAGTGTAACAGATCGGCCGAACTCCGGCAGAGCCCTCTTGGTGATTCCCGCGCGGGGAAAAAGTGTCCCCGTCAATCGAATTTGTCGAGCAAAAAAGTGGCGCGCGAAAACCTTCTTCTACCTCGGTCGACTCGCAAGCCAAGTTTGTTTTACATGGGCGAGTGAGTCCCCTTTTTTACCGACCACCGTGGCGCGTGCTGCCGATCGAGAACAATGCAGCGTTGTCGGCTGATCCTAGACTTTTGGACAGTCAAAGTGCATAATGCCTCGAACCGCAGTGGTTCGCGGGCGTGGCGGTGTCCGCTTTTCTCACGACCGGCAGCATGGAAGAAAAAGTAGAAAGTTCGTGGTATCTGGCGATTATGCTGTTTGCCACGGTCATGGCGTTGATCGCGGTTGGGGCGTACGCCGTGTCAAAGTGGCGCGATGCTACCGAGGATGACACAAATACGGCCTCAGAACTACTCACCAATTTCAGAGAAATGCATTCCCGGGGTGACCTCACGGACGAAGAATTCCGAACTATAAAAGCACAGTTATCGTATGACATACGGGAGGAGTTAAAAGATTCCGACAATGAGGGTTAAGTCGAGCGAATCGGTCGCGAAAACTTGACCTCCTGCAAGAAGGATGCTTGCAGAGGTCGGAGGGGTCAACTTGGAACATCGACTTTTCTCGAGCCTTTCCCAGGACAGAGATGCCCTAGGTTTGTCGACCGCCTCACGGCAGCGGCACCAACTCGAGCAACACTCGCAGCAGGATTTCTTGACTTGGAGACAGGCGGTGAGTGCAACATTGCGCCACCTTTGAAAGGAGAGAAGATGCCCAACGGACGAGACGACAACAGCGGCAATCGCCGCAGTGGAAGCACCACGAAGAAAAACGCCTTTTGCTCGTTCTGCCGTAAAAGCTATCGCGATGTCGGCCCCTTGGTTGAAGGCCCCGGCGATGTCTACATCTGCGGCGACTGCATTGAACTCTGCCAGTCGATCCTCGATCAGGAGCGTCGCAGGCGAGGCACATCGAAGCAACTCTTCACCGACGTTCCCACGCCACGAGAGATCGTCGCCCATCTCGACGAGTACGTCATCGGACAGGAACACAGCAAGCGGGTACTGGCAGTTGCGGTTCATAGCCACTACAAGCGCCTAATGGCCAGCGACACGGATTCTGATATCGAAATTGAAAAGTCAAACATTCTCCTTGTCGGCCCCACCGGTTCCGGCAAGACACTCTTGGCACGGTCTTTGGCGCGGGCCCTGAACGTACCGTTTGCAATCGGAGATGCGACAACCCTTACCGAAGCCGGGTATGTCGGTGAAGATGTTGAGAATCTTCTGCTCAAGTTATTGCACGCCGCTGATTTCGATTTAGAGGCTGCCCAACGAGGTGTGCTCTACATCGACGAAATCGACAAGATTGGCAAGACAAGTCAAAACGTCTCGATCACGCGGGATGTCTCAGGCGAAGGTGTCCAGCAGTCGCTCTTGAAAATGCTGGAGGGAACCACGGCGAACGTGCCACCCCAAGGTGGCCGCAAACACCCTGAGCAACAATACATTCAGATGGACACCACAAACATCTTGTTCATCTGTGGCGGTACGTTTGTTGGCATCGAAAAAATTATCGGGAAGCGACTCGGAAAACGAACGATCGGCTTTGGACAAGAAGCCGGTTTCGAAAACGAGTCGGACCTTGCCAGCACGCTGCCACACGTGACGAGCGACGACATTTTGGAATTTGGGCTGATCCCCGAACTCGTCGGACGTTTACCGGTACACTCGGCATTGACCCCCTTGGAAAGCGACGATCTGGTACGGGTTCTCACCGAACCGAAAAATGCTTTGATCAAGCAGTATCAGCACCTCTTTGCGATGGAAAACGCCGATTTGGAGTTCACCGAAGGCGCCTTGGTGGCAATTGCCCAAAAGGCTCAGCAACGGGAAACCGGTGCCCGAGGCCTTCGCTCGATCATCGAGCATATTATGCTCGATATCATGTTTGAACTCCCTGACCAGGCCGAGGGAGAAAAGCACATCGTGACCGAATCGATGGTAAACGGTCAAGAAACGATGTTCCCGGTCGACAGCCAGCAGCAAAAAAGCGCGTAAAGCGAGTGCTGTTGCTCGCGTTTTTATCCCCTGACTGGCCTCGCCCACCGGCGAGACGGCCGACTGGTTGTGCGGATGAACTGCCGCCTGCAGGGATCGTTAGCGATCCCTGCGGCGATCTATGGCGAATAATTTTCTCAATTCGCACACCCGCCACTTGACGCGGTATCCTCTAGGAGGATATTCGAACTCTGGCCCTCGAATTCGACCGGGGACCGCCCTACGTTGAACGGGTCGTTGGCTTTTTTTCCAATGAGGAGTGGCACATGCGAAGGTCCAAGATCACCATCATCGGCGCTGGAAATGTCGGTGCAACGACGGCTCACTGGTGCGCAATCGCTGAATTGGGAGACATCGTTTTACTCGATATTCCTCAAACGGAAACGATGCCCGCAGGCAAAGCGCTCGACCTTGCGGAGGCGGGCCCGATTGTCGGATTTGATAGCGCCATTGTCGGTACCACAGACTACAGCGATACCGCCAACAGCGATGTGGTGGTAATCACTGCGGGACTCCCTCGAAAACCGGGAATGAGTCGGGATGATCTGCTCAAGACGAACGCTTCGATCGTGACTGCGGTATCGGAACAGGTGCAGAAGCACAGCCCGAATGCCTTTGTGATTGTTGTCAGCAACCCATTGGACGCGATGGTCCAGCAGGCGCAAAAGGTGATCGGCTTTCCCCACCATCGAGTCATGGGCCAAGCGGGGGTTCTCGACACAGCGCGCTATCGAACGTTTATCGCGATGGAGTTGGGTGTGAGCGTTGAAGATGTTCAGGCAATGCTCATGGGTGGCCACGGAGATACGATGGTTCCCCTGCGTAGCTGCACCTCTGTCGGAGGGATTCCCATCGATCAATTCCTCACCCCGGAAAAGCTCGAAGCAATCATTGAACGAACCCGAAAGGGCGGAGGTGAAATCGTTGGACTGCTAAAAACCGGAAGTGCTTTCTACGCCCCTGCAGCGGCAACGGCGCAAATGGTGGAGGCGATTGTGAAGGACAAAAAACGTCTGCTGCCGGTCGCTGCGTACTGCGAAACGGAGTATCAGGTTGGCGGATACTATGTTGGCGTTCCCGCCATCCTGGGTGCGGGTGGCGTGGAAAAAATCGTTGAGCTTTCGCTCAGCGAGACGGAACGCGAAGAATTCAAAAATAGCGTGGACGCTGTCAAGAGTCTTGTAACTACGATGGCAGAGTTGCTGTCATAAAGCTTGCCTTGCGCGAGATTCTCTGGTGGAGAATGATAGCGATGCCACTAAGCGTGCATGTGAAAATCTGTTTCACAAAGTCGGGTTGCCTCGGGTCGGCGTCGCGATGTAGAAAACTGCGATCCTACCTCGACTCCCCCCTGTCCTATTCCCCCGACATCCACCTCAAGGAATGCTGGCGATTTGTTCAATCGCGTTGATGTATTCGCTTCGAGGCCCTCTATTTCATCAATACATTGCAAACAGTGCAAATCAATACAGAGCAATCACCTGTTTCCGCAGATTTGATCACGAAGGAGATCTTAAAAAGATGAATCGCCTCGCTTCCAACGTGATGCTTGAAGAAAAAAGTTCCTTGATTCCCACAAGTCGGGCAGGTGAAGAAGAGTTGGACTCAGGGCAGATTTGCCACTCGCTCCTCACGGACCTCTCTGTCTCGACGGAAGATACCGACGTTTGCTCGGTGTTTACCCCACTGCATTTTGAAGCCGATTATAACTACCCGCTGTTGATCTGGCTTCATGATCGGGGGGGAAATGAAGACCATCTACGCTACGTCATGCCGAAGATCAGTATGCGAAATTATGCGGCCGTGGCACCTCGAGGAACATTACCGCTGGAAGATACGCAAAACTTAGCAAGAGGCGTCGAATATACGTGGTCGCTCGGAAACGCAAACTTTTCAAAGGCCGTTGATCGGGTGTGCCATGCAATCGAATATGCAAAAAACCGATTTCGAATTGATACTTCACGAATTTTTCTTGCCGGAAGTGGCCGCGGGGGTACGATGGCTCTGCAAATCGGCATGACGCTTCCTCAAACCTTCAGCGGGATCGCTTCCATCGGTGGTGCACTCCCTCGACAGGGAACTCCCTTGGCACACCTGGCTGCAAGCCGCCAACTCCCAGTACTGCTCAGCGTGAATCGCAAAAATGAAAGCTATCCGGATGAGATGGTATGTCAGGATCTGCGATTGCTTCACATCGCAGGCATGACCGTCACCCTCCGGCAATATCCGGCAGGCGATGCCTTCAGCGACTCGATGCTTTCAGACGTGGACCAGTGGATGATGGAAGTATTGGCTGAACAACAGCAGGCATCTATCATCGGTTGCTGAATCCGAGCCGATTCTCAAGCGAAAACTATCCAAAAGGATAGCTCTGCCTGACCTGCAAGTAACGCTATCAGCAGGGGCCAAATACGAATTGACGGGTCCGCGGGGTTTCGAGTAGCCTCCCTGCCCCGGTTCGGTATCTTTCGATGCAGCGTGTGTGCCACAAACATTGAAAGTGTGCCGATTCAGCGTTCGACCCTGAATTGAATAATTTCCGAGGTAGCTTGCATGCCCGATTCTCACGAAACAAAAAATAAAATTTTTACCTTCCGGGAAGACGTGGTCCCAAGGACCACTCGATCGGTTTATTTGGAAGAGGCAGTCTCTCAAAGTATTGCAGGATTCAAAAAACGATTTACATGCAACGCGATCGATGTGGTCGTTGATATTCCTGCAAATCTCACATTCACGACGAATGAGTCTTTGTTTCATTCTGCAATCAAGTGTCTTTGTGAAGAGGCCATTACCAATATGCCTTCCGGTGGCGAGCTTGTTTTCACTTCAGTCGTACAAGATCGTGCACTCGAACTGGAGATTGCCGACAGCCGACAAGGTTACCTGCAATCGCCTTGGATCTATTCCAACTCTGAACATCAGAACGAAACGGCGGTTTTGCAACCCATTTTTCAATTTGTGGCGATCCACGGGGGACTCGTGAAGGCACAAAATTGCCCCGAGGGTGGCGTCGCATTCACCATCCATCTCCCCCTAGCAAAGGCTTTGCGTTCGGCCGCTTGAATTAAAGAGCATGGAATCTCTCCAGCAGGTGTGGATCGACCTCGTCAGGCGTTTTCGCAATCTACCACGCGCAACGCAAGTGCTCGTGGTTGCAGCAGGCGTATTTTGCGCGCTGATGATGGCGGTATTCAGCAGTTCATCGACGAGTCGCGCTCGCGTCGATCTTTTGCCACGTGCATTACTCACTCCGCGCCAATTGTCCGCTTATGAAATGGCATTCGCAGAGGCTGGGCTCAACGAATACAGCATAGAACAACAAAAAATATTGGTCCCTCCGGAAAAAAAGTCGCAGTACATCGCTGCTCTTGCAACAGCCAAACTGATCAATACCACCTCGGGCAAAATGGTCGAAGAAGCTCTCGATGCGAGTAGCCCATTTGAAAATCAGCAGCAACGAACGCATCGCATAAAAATCGCTCGACAGCGCGAACTTGCGCAACGAATCAGCCAGTTTAAAGGAATTGAAGAGGCAACGGTTGAATACGACTCTGTTGAGAAAAAAGGCATTAGGCGACAAGTGGTTTGCACCGCATCGGTGACCGTGCGTGCCACCCACAATCAGCGACTGTCGATTGCGCAGGCTCAAACCATCAGAAAGTATCTCGCCGGATGTATTGCAGGACTTGATCCGGAAAACGTGTATATCGTCGATCTCAATTTAGCGCTCCTCCCCAGCGCTGTCCCGGAACATCAGGAAGCTCCCGGACAAAATCTAACACCCTACGAAATTGGCAGGAGCAATCAACACCAAGCGTCACATTTACCAAAAGAATCGGCACCGCTACCCACCGGAACAATCGTGATCTTGGGATCAGCGCTGATTGCCGGATGCGTCGCACTCTGGAAACGAAAACAGGATGCAACGGACTCAGCAACGGTGCCTACCCACTCCTTCGAAATGGACATTGCCCCGAGCGAAGATTTACCTGAAGGAGATAGAGTGAGCGAAGAGACCATGCCCCCTCTCGTCGGCGACGAGCGGTATGAAAGTCCCTCTCCTCCTGCTGAAGTTGCGGACCACCGCATTTCCAAAGGACGACTTCTCCTGGCGGGGCAATCTGATTATTCCCACTTGGTCCCCAACCAACAGACCGATGGAATCGAACTGACCACCCTCGCACTTAATTCCTCTGAAGGAGAACTCTCCGATGAAGATTCTCCGTCGGCCAGCAAAGATCAACTTTTTGCATTCGCTCATCGGGCGGACCCCGCCGACCTGTTTGAGACGATAAAAGACGAAAGTCCGCAAATCATTGCGACCATATTTTCAAATCTGGAGCCTGACCGGGCAGCCTCGGTTTTAAATCGCCTTTCTCACAAGACTCAACTCGAGGTCTTACGACATCTGGGAGATCTGAACGCACCGGACGAAGATTTGACCCGGGAAATCGGAAAGACCTTGGCAGACCGACTGCAATCGGTCGAATCACAAAATGAAAATCGTAAAGCCGGCCTGCAAGCAGTAAGAGAGCTTCTGCAACATGTTGATCAAACGCAATGCGATGCGCTTCTGGACGATCTGCAAGGACAGGACTCGGCGTTTGCAGAGCAACTCCACGTTCCGGAAGACGAAACTGATTATCAACAGAACTCTTCCGCTGTCGCTGTCCATAGCGAGCCTGCAAACGTATCTCCAACTTATCGCGAGCATCAGACATCATCCCGCCACATGATGCGTCTCTCCGGTGAGGCACTATGCCGGGTCTTTGCTGCTGCCGATCCCCGTGATGCGATTGTGGCGCTGTCAAACTGGGATTCACAAATCACAGAACGGCTCATCAGCGACATGCATCCGGAAGAATCGCTTCGTTTGCGAGAAAAACTCCATCGCCTACAGAAACCACCGGAGCACGAGGTGTCGGCAAGCTGTGAGAGGATTTACGAAATAGCATTACGCCTCGAAAAATCTGGAAAGATTCGATTCGGTTAGCGAGCAAGCAGGTGAGCAGACCACTTCCCTCGCTACTCCTCGAATGGAAAAACGACATGCCCCCCAAAAACACAACATTACGCCTGGGATTCGCGTATTGCTTCGTGGCGGTCTCGTCACTCTTCCTCGCCCATTCTTCAGCGATTGCTGAATCTCCCGGTCAGGCAACCCAAGCAACCTACGAACAGTCGACCCTACTCGCACCCGAACCTGAAAAAAAGACGCCCGAATTACGACTGGATTTCGGGGAGGGAAACAGCATCAAGCCCGCTGAGTTGTCGCTAAACCACGCGATGAGCAGCGAACGGCCCAAAAAACAATCGACGAGCCCCGTCACTCAAACGCTCGGTAGCCTGCTTTTTGTGACGGCCTTGTTTGCATGTTTCGCTTACTGGATGCGACGTAATCGGGGTCAGCGCAACGCAAACATATCGGCGGAGGCATGGGAGATCCTTGGTCGTGGAAGCCTTAGCCCAAAACATGAATTCCAACTTGTCAGGCTCGGCAACCGTGTTTTGCTCCTCGGTTACTCGTCTCAGTCCGTCCATACGCTCGCAGAAATCGAAGACCCGGACGAGGTGAAGTACCTGCGATCAATTTGTAAAACGCAAAATCCTCATACGAGAGGGCGCGTCTCGGAAAAAATCTTGAAGGCTCTGTCGGGCCGTTCGACAAAAGAGCTTGATTCATTCGACCACGACTCAAGCCCTGCTTATGTGGGGTCCCGCGATGTCTGATCAGCAACTTGCGCACACGTATCGCCCTCGCTTGAAACGAGCCTTCACGATCAGCTTGGGCTGTTGTCTTGCGGTTGCTCTTTCGCTTTCGAGTACTCCACTCTTCGCTCAGGAGGCCGAAGCTGCATACACCCCGCAAACAGACTCCGGCTTATTCTCTGCCACGATCTCGGATTGGATCGAACCGGACCAGTTGGATCAGACTCTACAGACCGTATTGTTACTCGCCGCCGTCAGTCTAGCTCCTGCCATCGTACTCATGACGACCTGCTTTGTGCGGATTGTGGTTGTACTCGGCTTACTGCGTACCGCCTTAGGTTTACAAACGCTTCCTTCAACGCAGGTCATTACATCGCTCGCGCTGTTCATGTCATTGGCGATCATGAGTCCCGTATGGAAACAGGTTTATGATGAGGGAGTGGAACCCTATTCTCAAAAAGAGAAGTCATTGGATGAGGCGTGGATCGCCGGGATACAACCGATACGTCACTTTATGAGCCTTCAAATTGACGCCACGGGAAATCAGGACGATATCTGGCTGTTCATGAAGTATATGCCTCACGCGACTCCACCTGAAAATTACAGCGATGTTCCCTTAGCTGCCCTGCTTCCCGCATTCATGCTTAGCGAACTGAAGACCGCCTTCCTTATCGGGTTCCAAATTTTCATACCTTTTTTAATACTCGATATGGTGATTGCGAGTGCCACACTCTCCATGGGCATGGTGATGCTGCCCCCATCACTCATATCGCTCCCCTTCAAGTTACTCTTGTTTGTTCTCGTCGACGGATGGCAACTGGTCGTCGGCATGCTGATGCAAAGCTTTCAACCATTTCTATAGTTGATCTATTTATACAAAGCGCCCACTCTATGTCCCCTGAAATAGCCATTGATATCGGTCGTGACGCAATTCTCGTCATGCTCCTCGCCAGCGCGCCCGTGTTGATCACGGGACTGATCGTAGGATTGATTACGGGTATTTTTCAGGCGGTTACCCAAATCAATGAACAGTCATTGTCGTTTATTCCTAAATTGATCGCGGTAGTGATCGTG
>JAQWPY010000093.1 GCA_029245145.1 Pirellulales bacterium
CGCCGCGGGCATCCTAAATCGGACGCTAAGAAAATTCAAGCCTGCCGATCTACAGAAGAAAAACAAACCCCTGCATGTTCGCCGACGCAACAGGCCCCCGGCTACACCCCGGATACACCGCTAAGCGGGGCCTCAGGAGGCCTTGTCGGACTTGTGCGAGGCAAGGGTACGCGGCTTGGCGGCATTCTTGAACACGCGGTCGTTATAGATATTCAGCGCGTGTAGGGCGTGTCCCAGGGGCCCCACTTTCCAACCCGACTGCTTGCCACGCAAGAGCAGCCCCGAGAGATAATCGATTGCCCGGACCATCTTGGGATCGGTGAGCCTTTCGCGGTCGAGAGAAAAGGCAAGCCACTCGGAAATGTGCCCCGTGGTGAGCAGTCGCCGATCAATATCGTTGGCAGCACCGCGCCCCGAAAAGAACTTGGTACTGAAACTCCCGTCCGGATTCTGCACCTTAAAGGTGTACTTCTGATAATCTTTCACATAAATGTCGGCCCGACGGAACTGTCCTTCGGTCGGTTTCCCTTTGTGGGCACATCGATTCACCGCGTACGACAACCCAAAGAGACGATGCGTTCCGCCGCAGGCTGCACCGATAATGGGCTGACGCATCTCCTCCCTCATCAAGCGAGGAATATCCCATTTTTCGCCCCGGTCATCTCGCCACGTCTCATTGATATCGAGATAGTGCGAAAGACCGATGAGCTTGAATGTGAGTTCCGTTTTCGGACGACAACTTAGCTTTTCTCGCTCGACGAGATCCATGACCGTAAAATCGTGGTCCTCGACCTTCATCGGATAATCGGGTCGTACGCGAGACTGAGCGAGCATTGCGAGAAACTGTCCCTCGTGGCCCTGGTTTCCCGGTCCAAGTCGTCCGTAGATCTGTCCATTTTTCAGATAGAACAAGCGGACTCCGCGGCACGGGTTGTTGAAGCAGACCCAACCGATGGCGCTGGCCCGATTCCCTTGATGATCGATTCTCACTTTCTTCTCAACACCGTAGCCGATGAAAGAATGCATCACCGACCAGGCACTTTTTTCTCGCACACTGATTTCTTGCTCGCGATACATCTTGAGTACCCGCTTCACCTTGCGTCGCAAGGCCATCAATTCCGGACTGAGCTCCGTCGATGTCTCTTGCGGTGCCGTCTCTGCGGTTGGCGTCGGAGGCAAGGAGGATTGTGATGTAGCCTCTTTGATACCTGCCGTATTTCTCGTGGCCGATTCGGTGGGTGTGGCGGAAGGTTTGCTCACGGTGACCGCGAGAGCAGCGGAGTCGAGGGGGGCTTTGACTTGTTTTGTTGAATCCGTGCTTACCGCGCTCGGCACGTGCCCCCGCCGGTCCTTCCGTCGGGCGACGCGGAGAGGAGATTCGGTTTTGCGTGGTTCGGCTGCCGCGGGCGGAGTCTCGATCTTGGCTGCCGGGACGATCTCGGTGGGTAAGGTGGTGGTGTGGTCGAGCTTCGCGAGCGCGGGGGCAGACACCGTGGACACTGGCTTGGGATTTGCGGTTACTCCCAACGGATGAAACTGACCGGTGAGATCACGACGGATGCTGCGGAAGGCGGTGTCCTCGACCGAGAGGCTCGGCAACGCGGTGATCGGGAGGGTCTTTTCTTGACAAGCCTGAGGGGCGATACCCCGGTCGGGGTGTGTCGATCCGGCCGGGGTCCGCACGACGGAACGTACCACTTGCGGTTGCTCTATGGCGTCCCTTTTGACGGTATTGCTTCTCACAGTGTCGCTTCTCACAGTGGCCCCTTGACGCGGTGTGGGCTCTGCGGACGGGGTCGCCGGCGCAAGGCGGACAACCTCCACCTGCCGGACTCGCTGTGGAGGATCGACGGAAGGACGAGCCGGGACCGGTTGCGGTTTCGACGCCGTTTCCGCTTGGATCGTGGCTGCTGTTGGCGTTTCGGACGGAAGTCGGGCGAATTCCAGCTGCGCGGACGACTGTTGGTCCAGGGCAGGGGCGAGCGGTTCGCTCGAATCGAGCAGTGCCGCAGGGGCAGTCTCAAAAGCAGGGGCCGCATCGACCCGGGCAACAAATATCCCCTCTTCAAGACCGGCAGTCTTCGCCGCTACCGGTTGGAGCAGTTGCGCAACAACCGATCCGCTGACAAACGCGAGTGTCGCAAAAATCCATTTTAAGAGCGACGGGGCCGTGGACATCGAGAGTTCTTCCTACTTATTTCTGGCTTGGGGGTTGCCAGCAATGTGCGTTATTGGGCGAACTCGATCTCACACGGATCAACGGTGGGAAATCCGCAAAAATCGAGTCCGAAAACAATTTCCGGCAGGCTTACTCTGATATCGGAAGAATCTTTCCTGGCGGTCCACCACGATCTAAAAGGTGCCAGCAAAAGAGTTCAATTTTGCGCGAAGCTTTGCTGATTTTGACTATTAATCCCAGAACAGCAGTCACGCGAGGAAGACCGTTTATTCAGCCGTCACAACCCGGTCGGGGGAAGCCTGTTAGGGGGACCGGCTGTTAAACTTTTCCATTGGGGAAAGTTTTAACGCCACCAGAGAAGAGCCCGCTCGGCGAGAGAAGGGGGGCGACTGGAAGGTTTGGCACCCGCCTTCTCGATTTGCTCCGCCACGTAGAGATCCCACGCCTCACGATCATTGGCCAGTTTCTGTCCCGTCATCTTCTGGAGGGCCTGTACCGCCTCGTATTGAATCGCGGGGTCCTCACCGGGGTCGAGCAGACTCACCAGTCGCTTTGCCCCGGCAAGTTGTCCGGTCGCCTCGATGCCATCGATCGCCGCGATCTTCACGTCCAGATCGGTGAGCCTGTTGTCGAGTACTTCCTGCAGGACGCGGACTGACTCTTTCGTTCCCCATTGTCCCCACCCGCGACAACACTGGATCTGTACATCGATATTCTCATCATTGAGCCCGGCGCGAAGAATTCTACCCGCAGTCGGTGTGTCGCATACGGTGAGGGTCCGGATCATTTCCTGACGAATGAACGGATTGGGTTCCGCCTGGATCTGCTCTGCCAACTGACTGGAAATTTCTTCCCGAATTTTTGCTGGGCCTTTTTTCGCCGCCGCGCGTTGCCGGCTGATCTCCGCAAGTCGATCTTTCGCCGTCGGACCAAAACGATCTACAATCTCCTTGGGAACCGGTTCTACGCTCACAAGCCCCAAATCATCTGCGAGCGGCACGGACGAAAGGTCGACGTGGCGACAACCGCAGAGAACAGCAATCACACCGATAAGTAGAAGCGGAAGGTGTTGGAAAAATCGAAGCATCAATCCGATCCTGGTTCAGAGAGCCACCCTTGGAGGGGCGGGACTATAGCAGAGGACCACACCGCCGGCCAATACCGCCCTTCGCGTCCGCGGCCGGGCAGTGCTAGCGAATTTACGCTCTTTTTACGCTGCAACAGGCACGGCATTGGCTTTCGGGCTAAGATGGTCCGAATGTTGCAATGTTCGCTCCACCGTTGCCCGAACCCGTCAGCCACGTTTGCTAGCGATGTGCCGGGGTATCGCGGCTTGTGGCCTCATTGGCACCGCTTGGCTCTATCGATCGCATGGGCAATAGCCTGGACCGCGGCAACCGCAGTGACCATGGAGGCAGTGGCCATGGAGAACGTCACGATTGATCGTGACGGAGCGGTTGTCACCGTACAGGGCAAGGTGATTGCAGAGAATCGGAACGGCAACATGATCCTCCAGGATCGCCAAGGAAAACTATGGCCTCTTAACTCGGAGGTGATCCAATCGCGAACCAGGGATAACGTGCCGTTTACCCTCATGGACTCCACGGAACTTGAAAAGACGATTCTTGAGGAACTCCCCGGATTTTCCATTCACAAGACCAAGCACTTTCTCATCTGCTACAACACCTCGCGGGCTTACGCGCAATGGTGCGGTGGACTCTTCGAGCGTCTTTTTCGTGCGTACAACAACTTCTGGAAACGTCGTGGATTGGAAGTCTCTGAACCGGAAATGCCGCTGGTGGCACTCATCTTCAAAGACAAACAAAGCTATCGTCGCTACGCCGCCCACGAATTGGGGCCCGCCGTGGATTCGGTTAATGGTTACTACAATACGATCACCAATCGTATAGCCATGCACGACCTCACCGCCGCCTCCCGCGGATCTGAACGGTCGATCCAGAAACCGGCAGAAATTAACGAACTCCTCTTGCAACCGATGGCCGGACAGCTCGTGGCGACAGTGATCCACGAAGCCACGCACCAACTATCGTTCAACTGCAACGTACAGCAGCGATTTTCCGACATCGACGTCTGGCTGAATGAGGGCCTGGCCATGTATTTTGAAACGCCCGATCTCCGTAGCAAAAAGGGTTGGCGAGGAATGGGCGACATCAACACGGAACGACTTGCCAGGTTCAGCAATTACCTTAAGCATCGCCCTGCGGATTCTCTCTACAGCCTGATTGCCAGTGGTGATCGCATGCAGGGACGATCCGAGGACCAGCGGTTCGATCACGAGGAGGCAATACTCGATGCCTACAGCGAAGCCTGGGCCCTGACCTACTATCTTTTGACCTATGAGCAAAAAACTTTCGTCGAGTACCTCAAATTCTTAGGAGAGAAAAAACCAGGTATCACGGAATCTTCGGAAAGAAAAATCGAGGACTTCGAAAAATTCTTCGGCGACCTCGAAGAGGTCGATAGGCAATTTGTGAAGCGGATGCAGAAAGAGATAAAGCGCAACGCAAAGAAATGGAGCGGACAGCGGTAATGCTCGCAATCGCTTGAGCGATCCTCAGGCACGCATCCGCGATTCCACACGGCGGATGGCGTCCTCAATCGGGCAGTGATGATCCGCCAACTGGACCACATCGCCCTGATCGACCCAACTGGTCACCCGCTTCTGGGCGGAGATGACGGTCGCGTGACTGCGATTCCCGAAATATTCGCCGATCTCCGCAAGACCTCGCCGCGTGTACTTGCGGGCGAGCCACATCGCCAGCATGCGGGGCTGGGCAATCGATTTGATCTTTCGCGTCGAACGAAGGCTTTTCGGTTCGAGGCCAAACGTATCGCATACCGCCTTCTCGATATCCTTGAGGTGGATCGCACGGTCGCGATAAAGAAACAGATCGGCGAGCGCCTCCTCTGCGTGCGATAAAGTGAGTTGCTTTCCGGTTGCCATTTCGGTCGCCCGTAACCGATTCAGCGCGCCGAAAAGTTCGCGCGGACTCTCACTCATCCGTCCTGCCACCAGTGCCTGAATATCCTCGTGCAGATCCCACTGTCGGTCAACGACGGAGCGACTTACGATCTCTTTACGCATCTTTAAATCGGGCGGCAGCATCTTACAAACCATGCCACCCGAAAATCTGGACATCAATTCGGCGGGAAAACCCTCGAGTTCCGACGGAGGGCGGTCGGCCGCAAGCACAATTTGTCGACCGTGACGGAGCATCGTCTCAACGGTATGCAGCAATTCTCCGAGCGTTGCCTTTTTACCACCGAAAAACTGAATGTCGTCGAGGATCAGCATTTCAAGATTGCGGTATTTGCGGCGAAAGCTGGGAAGTCCACTATGATGCAACGCCTCGAGAAAAAGGCTAGTGAACTGCTCCGCGGTGAGAAACAAACCGCGGGTGGCCGGCTGCCGAGACAAAGCAGAGCTCCACACACTCTCGAGAAGATGCGTCTTGCCGACGCCCGTCCCACCATGCAAAAAGAGAGGCGTTAAACATCCGGGGCTCTCAGCAACCATACAGACCGACGCCTGCGCAACACGATTGGCGTGCCCGACTACAAAATCATCGATCGACGCATAGGACCGCTGCCGCTTGGTACCACGCGTCGCTTCGCTCTGCGGTGCATCGACGCGGGTTGCGGCCGGCTCGGACGGAGTCATTCGACCTTCAGCGGCCTGCGGTTGCGGGGTGGTATCCACCTTGCGATCGGCCAGCGGAGCAATATCCTTATCGAACTCCGTCAATTGATCATCGACAGTGAAGCGAACGCTGATGCCCTCGCCCAACGCCGACACGGTGGCCACTTCAATGGCTTGGCGGAAATTTGCCCTCAACCAGTCCTGATAAAAGGCGTTTGTCGCTCTGCAAGTCAACACCTTATCACGATACGAGAAAGCGGCCTTACCCTCAAACCAGAGTTGATAGCGATCTTCGCCGATCCCCCTGATCAGAGCATCGCGCAACGGCACACCGATTTCCCTACCCGAGGTGGTCACGTCCTGAACCACTCCTTCAAACGCCTGAACGGCGCGCTACGATCCAAATTTTAGCCACCAAAAACCACCATGCATCAGGAAGCGGGGCGACCACGATGCCCAATGCAAATCTCGCAGCGATTTGCCGGACTTTTGCCACTGGGCGACCCCGCTGATCGCGACAAAACAGAGTTTGCCGCGGCATGGCTCTGCGATTTTACGTCAGGGAGGGGGGCTGTCAAACCGCCCAAAGACAACTTCCAACCTTTTTTTCATCCGCACTCCATCGCGGAACCAAATCGTGCAAAAGCAGGAGTCAGAGACCTCTCTCGGTGATCAAAAAAATGGATCACGGTTCGTTCGGCGACGGTCGGGCGGATGAATAACCTGTTCACCAATGCCGGGGTACCCCATTTTGTCATGTTGGTATCCCGCGCCCTGCACGTAGAAAGCCCATTTTAGCCGCAAAGGGGCGGAACGCCGCGCATCAGGGCTTGTTTTTCGCCGAATGTTACGAAATCGAAACTGCTGTAAAGGGCCCGAGCCGGCATATTTTGCAAATCGACTGCCACGGTCACCTGCCGACAGCCGAGACGATTTGCTTGGTCGAGCGCAAATGAAACCGCCTCGCGGCCGAGCGAGCGACGACGGAACGACGGAATCACGCCAAGATAGATAATTTCGAGGGCGGTGGTATCCCGATGATGTCGCAGGAGCAGACAGCCCACATCTTCGCCAGCCACCCGCAATAGCATCCAGAGGTCCCGTTCTGCGGCTCCCACACCCTGAAAATCCGCCAAGACGTTCTCCGTCTCGCCCCAACGGCCCAGTGCAACGCAGTCGAGCGATTCCTCCGCTGAGTCCATGAGCGTTTGAGCAAAGGCCTCACGGTTCTCTTCGTCATAGGGGACCATCTCGCAGATACCGGAAGGCAGTGGGGCAGCGACCGCTGCGCGCGGGGCAATCACGCACACAAGAAACTCGAGGCGAATCGTACAATCGTATCCGCAGGCTGCAAACCACCCCGCCTCACGGTGCTGCTTCAGATCGAGCAACACTTGGGCCACACGCACTTCCCGTCGGTCGATCTCCCGATTTGCGGCATCTAAAAGGAATCGGGCAATCCGATCCGCCTCCTGTTCTCCTTCGTTTGTCTCGGGACCCCACAGCCAAACGTTACCGCCCGCTGACCATTCCAATCCTAAAAGCCCCACTTGCCGACCACCACGCCACGCCTGCAACTGGTCGATCTGCGCCGCCGCATCGTGCGGTCGGTACGCAATCGAGAAATCTTTGGCAGGGGCGTCCAGTGCAAGCCCCGGAATGCGACGTAATTCAAGCGCTGCGAACGATCCTTCCGACATGCCGCCAAGATAGCCTACGAAGAAAAAAGAAGCAGCCCACAACCCCTTCTTTTTTGATCATTCGTCAAAATTAAATCGACTCAGATGCAACGATATCTCAAACCGTTGATGGGGCCGCGTCGTGTGAATGATTGTACGCGGACGGATTCTCAGTTCGCCGACGGTGGACACCTCCTCCGAGGTGCGGTAGAGAAAGACCCCTTGTTCGGCCGATCGTTGCCGCTGCATCTGAAAACTACGCGCGACATGGGCGACCAGCCTGCGGGCATCACCGGTGTCGCCCGTGAAATCGATGCGGTACAGCATCTGATCGGTGCCGAAAAAATAGGTCAGCGAACCGGTCACGTCACTTTCCTCCGTACCACTGACGAATGGCACACGATAACCGAAAAGACTATCTTCTTTGATCCCGGTCGATACTTGAGGCCAGTTCCCCAAAATCCGCGGTATTGTCATCTGGAAATTCAACGCTTGCTCAAGCGGAAAGGGCGGGGCGGGTTCGAGGTGGACCGGACGCCAATCTGCTTGGGACGTATCTTGGTGCGCTTCGCCGCTCGCTCCATCGATTGCCAACAGCGGCCAGGGACGAGAGACTCCCGACTCCGAGGCGGAAAAGAAACCGGTGAGCATCTGCGAGAGAGAATCCCCAGCCCCGGGAAAGATACAAACACCGAGGCCGATGAGCAGAGTCAAAGCGAGAATGAGACCGATAAACCTTCGCATGCTCGTTCGCCATCCGTGTCGTGCCGCATCAGCGAGGTAACCACTTCGATTTATCGGCAAGGGCGACGATCCGCGTTGACTCCGTTGACCTCGCCGTCGGTAGTTTGGCCCGTTTGGAATCGACTGGGCCCCTTTTTTCCATACGACCGGCGCAATTGGTCCCGCTTTCGGCGTCAGGGACTCTCTTCACCGTCGACCTCGGTCTGGCGGCGGGCCGTTCTCGCTCCACCAGACAACAGTGATTCGGTGAACCGTGTGCGGTAATGCATGCTACTTTTGGCATTCGGGTAGCCGGTCACCCGACGATCCAGGTCGATCTGCTGGGACTGCACGCGACCGGTTGCCATATTGAACTGAATCACACCTTCGGATTCGCGCTGAACGAGTTGCGCCTGGATTTCCGGAAACTCGCGGATCGGCGTCAGAATCTGTGTCGCAATGCTGATCCTGGCAATACCGTCTTCCACACCGAGCAATTCAAATCGTTGTCGACACTTGATTTTTCTCGTCGTTCCATTGCGCAAGCGCACTACCACATCATCCGGAAAAACCCATTTGCTCCCCACGGTCACTTTGTTTTGCGGCAGAGGAAGTATCAACTGCGTCGGCGGGGTGGCTCCCGAGGCAAGTTCCTCCCGCTGATGGATGGTGCCCGTATCATCCATCACAATCCGAGTGAGAGGAGTGCCGACGCGGCGCGCCACATCTTCAAAGCCGGCAGGCGGCTCAGCGTCTTCTCGACTATCGTAACTCACCGTTTCGCGCCCGGTCACATCATTTTTCATGTCGACATACTCGACAGAATGCTCAAATGTAACGCGACCTTCCGCATCAATATCGACCACCCTCCACGTCTTGACCGAGACGCTCACTGTCTTCGCTGTCTGGTTGGTCCCCTCAATCGTCGTTCGGACAGAAGCCTGGTGTACCACCTTGGTACGGATTGTCTCACCGGGCCGAAATTGATATCGCAGCAGGTATCGATCGTCAACCTTTTTCCCCGACTGATTCGTCTTGGTCTTTACCTCTGCTTCGAGGGCCAACACCTGCGATTCAGCAAAACCAATGCAGAGGAGTACCAGCCAAAGATTCCAGTAGCGGCGGCAATGAAGCAACATCTCGGGGATCCTTCCCATCCGATCAACTCACGTGCTTGCGATCCGGGCCGAACTTCGCAGGCTCGGGCCGCCTAATCCTGATTCGGCGACCCGAGTCTGCCGGCCCAACCCAACTTCTTCCGGAGGGTCTGATAATACGATTGACCGGGGACCTGAATCAACTGGAACTTTGGTCCTGCCCGCCGCACACGTACCGAATCTCCCGTCTTGATCGGGGAAAGCAGTTGTCCATCAACAACAAGCGATGTTTCCGGGTGAGGCCGAACCACATGCAGCACATATTCATGGTCGGCCGAATCCACGACCGGGCGCACCGTCAGCGTGTGCGCCGCCACCGGTGTGATCACGAAAGCCTGCACCTCTTTGCGCAAAATCGGGCCTCCCGCCGAAAGATTGTGGGCCGTCGAGCCAATCGGCGTGCTGATAATCAAGCCATCGCAACTGTATGCGGTAACCCATTCATCGTCGACATAGAGATCGACTTCGAGAATTGCAAAGGGTGGGCCTGCCATGATCGCGACTTCATTCAATCCGATGGACTGAACCACGGAGACACCGTCTCGCATCACCTCGCATTCGAACATCAGATGATCGATACTGGAAAATTGACCGCATTGAATTTCCTTCAAGACGACAGGTAGTTCCGCGGGAGTGAGGTCGGCCAGGAAACCGAGTCGCCCCAAGTTGACGCCCAGGACCGGACGCTGGCGAACCCCCATCTGTCGTGCCGCTCTCAAAATCGATCCGTCACCACCGAGTACGATCGCCAGATCGGCCTCGACGCTGGAAAGATTTGCCGTCCCTTCAAAGTCTTCGAGCACGATGCTGGCAAAAGATTCAATCTCGGGACGCAGTGCGTCGGCAGCCTCGCGGACAGCCGGATTGTCTCCGTGTCCGAGCAGCAACACATTCAAATGATTCGCCTCACGCTCGGTTTGATTCATCACCCACCGGAACCTTTCTTCATCCCGCAAGCGATCGACGCGAGGGCGAAAAGGTGACCGTCGCGGCACGTTTCAAAATTTCAACCTGTCTGCTCCGCCAGCTTTGCATGGCCAATTCCGCACTGCCCGGCCAAATCCACGCACGCCTTGAGGATGCCCGCAGCATCGAGTCCAAGGTCGGCAAGGAGTTCTTCTCGGTCGCCATGTTCGATAAAGCGATCGGGGATCCCCAATCGCAGCAGCCGCACCCCCATTCCCAGGTCGTTGAGGCACTCCAGCACGGCACTACCAAAACCTCCCCCGAGGGCACCCTCTTCCACGGTCACCAGGAATTGCGATTCACCGGCAACTTTTTCAATCAAGGATCGATCAAGCGGCTTGATGAACCGCGCGTTCACAACCCCCACATCCAACCCTCGCTCCTGCAACGCCCGTCTCGCCTCACACGCTTCGCCAAGCAGCGTTCCGCAACAAAGAATCGTACCATCACTTCCCGAGGCGACAACTTCTGCCTTGCCCAACTCAATCGGCGCGCGGTCCGCTATCACCCCTTCGCGCCCGAGGCAAGCTGCCGCCGTTTTCGGATAGCGAATCGAAACAGGTCCGTCATGCTGGAGGGCAAAATCGAGCATCGCCGAAAGATCTTCACCGTCTCCGGGCGCCATCACCGTCATTTGCGGAAACAATCGCATGTATCCGATATCGAATACGCCGTGATGTGTGGGTCCATCGGGCCCCGTCAGACCGGCGCGGTCCAGCATGAATGTCACCGGCAGATTTTGCAGCGCCACCTCCTGAAAAATCTGATCGTAACTTCTCTGCAAAAACGTGCTGTAGATATCCACGATCGGCCTGAGACCCGACTTCGCCTGACCGGCGGCAAAAGCCACCGCATGGCCCTCGCAAATCCCCGTGTCGAAAAAGCGTTTCGGAAAGCGATCACGGACCGACTCGAGCCGGTTTCCTTGACACATCGCCGCGGTGAGGACCGTGACATCGGAGCGGCGATCGAGTGCCTTTTCGATCGCATCGGCCGCAAGATGCGTGTAGGAGGTGGACGACGAATTTTTGACCGGCAGCCAGCCCTCCTCTTCAAGTGTGAAGGGGGCCGGTGTGTGGAAGTAAACTGGATTTTCGGCCGCCGGGCGAAAACCGTGTCCCTTCTCTGT
>JAQWPY010000097.1 GCA_029245145.1 Pirellulales bacterium
AGACGACCGAATTGGCGGGATTCGATGTCGAGGGGTCGATTCGGCAATCGGGCCGAATCGATGTGTTTGTCACCGGCGATTGGCAAGTCCGCTGGAGTAACGATGAGAATACTCGTTTCGACATTCGCCGCGTCGATGCACCTTCCGATCTGCCGCTCACGTCGGATTGGGCAGCCAGTTTCGAATATTATCGGCAACCATATTCGTTGCAGGCAGAAATCGAGCCACCCAATACCGAAGTGGCAATCGAGCCGGAATTGTATTTCGACATTGAGAAAGACCGAGTGGTACTCGATGCGCGCTTTAAATATCAAATTCGCGGCGCGCGTGTTTTCGATCTCCATATCGACATGAAAGACTGGAAGGTGCTTCCCGGTGGCATCGGCCCGGTTGAGCGGATCGACAGTGATAGGTTAAGCGTCAATGACGATGGTCAGTTAACGATCCCTTTTCAACGGTCAGTCGGAGGTGATTTCGAAATATCGGTGCGTGCAGAGCGACCCCTCGCTGCAGGCGCTGACGTATTAACTTTGCCACTGCCACAACCTCAAGCGGACCGCCTTGATGCTACCGTCGTGGCGATCAGTCCGGCTGACGATGTGGAATTCATCCCGCGCGAGGGAGGGCAATTGCAAGATCGCGTTCCATCGGGTGCCAAGGCAAGATTCGATGTCAGGCAACAGGAACCCTTGTTTTATCTCTTCGAGCGGGGTGAAGCGGTGCCCACTGCGATGACCGGTGATATTCGATTTCGGCAGCGTGAGATTAGCTCGCAAGTGAAAAGTCGCATTCGACTCTCGGCGAAAGAAATGGAAGTTGAGCAAACGCTTCGATTTGATGTTCGATATCAGCGGATCGATTCGATTTCGCTCCTTGTGCCGAAGGAATTGCTCGGCGATGCCGATCTGATCCGCCGTGGGGGCAAGTCGTTACCGCTATTGGTGGTAGATGAGGATCTGTCAGCCGAAGTCTCTCAGGTGCGCGTTCCGCTGGAGAATGCGATCGGTGAGGTGGTGCTCGACGTCGCCTATCGACGCGAGGCCGAGGCGCTGGAACCAGGAACCCTTTCGTCAATGACCACGCCGCTTGTGATGCCCACGGAGGGGACGCTCGAGGAGAACGAACTGTTGTTGGAGTCGGCCGAGGGAATGGAAATGGATTTGATCGGCGAAGCGTGGGAACCGATCGATAGCTCGGATGGCGCGGTTGCGGGGGAGGTCGACTTTGAAGCCGTTCGCTATCGGATCGAGAAACCGATGAGTGAGGTTGTGATTCTCGCCGGCATGAGCAAAGACTCGCTCAGTCGACAAATTACGGTGCGGCGTGGGTTTTTGCAGACGTGGCTTACACCGCAGTCCCGATACGATCGTGTTACGCTATTGCTGGACAACCGAGCGGCGTTTTTCGATTTCGAATTTCCCGAGGATGTTGCGAGATCGGGGATCGGTGTACGGCTTGACCGAGAGCGGGCCGATGTCCGCTGGCTGAGTGGACATCGCTTACGGATCGCGTTGCAGAGTCCAACATCCCACGTTTTGGAAATCGAATGGAAAACGCCTTCCCGACCGATGGAGGATAGCGCTTTGTTCGGACAGCGTGTTGGCTTGACGATGCCGGCGTTACCGGACAGTGTGCAATTGCAGCGACCTCTCTACTGGCAAGTGGTGCTTCCACAAATGCATCACCTGTTGGCCGGTCCTGCAGAGGCGGTGTCTTACAATGAGTGGCAGTGGCGTCGTGCCGGCTGGCGGCGGATACCACTGGTTGGCGAACGGGAACTCGCTCAGTGGGCCGGTGCCGACGCGAGGCAAAACGATCTCCCCGGTAAATCGCGATTGGCGACCGCAGGAATCAATCGTTACCTCTTCCGCCTTCCGGAGTGGCCGCAACGTTTATCGGTCCTCACGATCCCCCGGACGATGCTCGTTCTGGTACCGGCAGGAATCGTATTGGCCGCCGGGATGGCCTGTATCTACATTCCCCGTCTTCGTCGCGGTAAGTTGGCATTTGCGTTGGCGATTGGTTTGTTGGCGGCGGGACTGCTCTATCCCGAGCCCGCGGCGATGGTGATTCAGATGGGCTTGCTGGGTTTGGTTCTTACCTTGCTGGCCCTCTTCTTACGGAAGATGCTCCGCGGTCGAGGAGTCGAGCAGATTATTATTGAGCGGACGAGTGGGTCGAGTCATCGTCAGCGGACGACTGAGTTACATCACTACGAGATGTTGCCGCAAACGACGTCCTCGGTGACTCAGGTTAGCAGTGGAGAATCGTCCCTGCATGCAGGTCCGTTGGAGGCGCCGCTCGATGGATCGGTTGCGGAGCCCAAGTCATGATGAGCGCGTGCCGCATTCTTGTTGTGCTCGGTCTTGCTCTGCTTGCAGGGCTCCCGTCTGCGGTTGTCGCGGAAGAGGCTGAGGGCAAGGGGATCACCTTTCGCAGAGTCTACGTTCCGGCCGACCGGCTCAGCGAGGGGCCCTTCGGCAATCGAATCTATAAGCCGATCGATGCCGCGATATTCGAACGTTGGGCGACAGGTATTAAGGCGGGGGCGATGCCACCCCGGATCGGCGATGCCCTCTTCACTGCTGCTCTTGATGATCAGAATCAATTGACGGGCGAGTTGGCGATGAAGATCGAATCGCCGGCAGGCGAACTTGCCTTGCTGCCCCTGAATCCCTGTAACCTCGCGCTCGGAGATCTGCAGTGGGAGTACGAGGGAGAAAAAATTCCCGCCCGCATCGGAAGTGATCAGAGTGGGCGTCTCGTTCTTTTTATTCGTGGCCCCGGAACGCTCCACGCCAGTTGGTCGCTGCGCGGAAAACGAAACCGGGGTGGTCAGTTGCAATTCAACTTCGAGGTGCCTGCAAGCGGGACAAAACAACTGCTTCTCGAATTGCCTCCCGGAGTTGAGCCCGACGTGATGGATGCCCTGATTGACGTGGCGCCGGTAACTGCCGACTCAATGCGGCGGTGGAAATTGCAGTTGAGCGGAGGGAGTCGCATTCCCCTTCAGATTTCCCGCAATGTTTCCGATCCGGGCGAGAAGCGATTGGATTTGCTCACGCAATCGCGGTCTTACGATTTTCGCATCGATCGCATGCAACTCGATCAGGAATTATCGTTGAGCGTGTACCGCAAGCCGATCAGGCGGCTGCCGCTGGCGATCGATTCGGAGTTGCGTCTCATTGAGGCATTTGTGGGTGATCAGCCCATTGAGTGGCTTGAGCAATCTTCGTCCGATTCGGAGCAGCAAAAGGTG
Source organism: Pirellulales bacterium (assembly GCA_029245145.1). Taxonomy (GTDB): domain Bacteria; phylum Planctomycetota; class Planctomycetia; order Pirellulales; family UBA7805; genus UBA7805. The sequence goes on from JAQWPY010000097.1 coordinate 3,260, forward strand.
GTTCTCCTGTTCCCGGAACCGGTTGCGGGCAACGACCGGGTCGTGCGGATTCGGGCGATTTCTTCACCGGTTTTTGATGCGATGTGGAGGCTTCCGCGGATCATTCCCAAGGAGCTTTCCTGGCAAGAGGGCACCACGACGCTCCTCGTTTCGTCACCACTCGTCACCGAGCGGTTGGAACTCTTCGGGTGTCAGCAACTCCGGGCTGGCCAGGTTCCGGGACGGGAAGGTGCAGAGGTTTTTGAGCTCCAGGACCATGGTCCGGATGCCGGCGCAGAGGTGGTTCTGGCACTTTCGTCAGGCGAGGGAACGGTTGATCGTGTGACCACGTATACGGTGCGAGAGGGGGCCATCGAAGGCCGTACGGTCTGCGATTTAAGTGTACGGGGTCCTCCGCAGTTTCAGGTACTTGCCCGCGTTCCCGATGCATGGAATATCGAGTCGGTTGTGGCCGACGACACGGGGGTGCTTGCCGGATGGCGGCAGGAGAGGGTGGCGGGCGGCAACGTATGCATTCTTTCGCTTCGCCGTGGTATTTCCTCGGCGGGACCTTTGCGGTTTGAAATCACAGGAAGGCGAAGTCGTGCCGAGTCACTTGAGGTGGTCGATTTGCGGATGCTGCAATTTGAAGGCTTCCGCCGTGGGAGAGAACTCATCGAGTTCTCCGCGTCTGAGCCCTATCGCGTTCGCGTCGACGACCGCAACGCGGTTCCGCGACTCACCTTGGATCAGCTCGAGAGCGGGGACCGTGAAAGGGTGGAGGAGAATTTCTCCTTCAAAAAGCGAGATGCAGAGGAAGAGGGCCGACTGCCCGAGGATTTGGTTGCGGAAGATTCTGGCGAGGCAGTTTCCGGCGAAGCGGGGTCTCGCATCTGGTATGACGCATCCGACGATCAATCGTTTTCGGTCCGACTGGAAAAACCAGTCGCTCGGTTTTCCGTGGAGACCCGGATTGAAGCCCAAGTAAGCAGCCGGAATTTGAACGAACAGTGCGTGCTGGAGTGTACACCCCAACAGAGTAGCATCGATTCGATGCAAATAGTGTTTTCCCAGGAAAGGGACGCGCCGATTCGCTGTTCGGTAATCGACCAACAGGGCGTCGTACTCGATGGAGTTCGGGCGGTGAAGAGTGAGGTAAAAGAACAAACGATAGGAGGCACGCGTGAAAGATGGACTTTACGTTGGAACCGCCCTCTTAGTACGAAGTTTCAGATTCTCATCGATCGGACGACTCCGATGGACGAACACATCGACATCGCTTTAGTGAGTCTGCCGGAGGCGGCAGAGCAGCGGGCCACCGCCTCAGTCCTCGGGAGTCAAGGGAATCATGTCGCGGTTTCAAATCAGAAATTGAAAGCACTGCCCGTCGAAGAGGGATCGGATTACGCCCGCAATCGGATGCAGGCGCGTTTCCGTTATGACCCGGAGCGAGACGTAGATGGTGTCCGTGGCGGAGGATTATCGGTTTCACGGCGATCGGCGGCTGTCGGTTCGGCACTGATCTGGCGGGCGATTGCCGAATCCTGGTTTACACCAGAAGGGCAGGGAACCCATAGGCTGACCTACTATTTGGAAAACGAAGGGCAGGCGTTCTTTACAGCATCTCTCGGTCAGGGCGAGCAATTTGAGAGTGCAGAAGTGGACGGAGTGCAGATTCGCATGCCCCCTGTCGGTACGGACGTTCCGCTCACAATTGCTTTATCGGAGGACCAACGCTTTTCGGTTGTCGAGTTGCAGTGGAGTACGCCCGCCGTTGCTGGTTATGTGCCTTGGATCCGTAAGGTCCCTTTGCCTTTGCCCGAGATCGATGTACCCGTGATCGAGTGGACAAGAGTCGTTCATGCGCCGCCCGGTTACGTGACGACCGATGGTTTGAAGGGGGTGGGAGCGGATCGCGTCGGGTTGAGTTGGCAGCAGCGATTGTTTGGGCCCCTTGCCCGACTCGAGTCGGCCTCCGTTTTCGATCCTTTCGATCCCGACAGTTGGTCCGCGATCCCGGTGGTGACGCAAGATGCGAAGCGGCGGTTGACGAGACGTGCAGAAAAGTTTGTCACCAGGATGGGGATCGTCCTCTCGCAGAATCCGCAGACCGCCTCGTGGGGAGACCTCGCCCGACTGGGTGAGTC
>JAQWPY010000100.1 GCA_029245145.1 Pirellulales bacterium
CCCGCCCGATGCGCCGCCGGAAGAAATTTTTGGCGATTCACTTCTCAAGCGGGCAGGACTGGAGAAACCGGTCCGTCGCCGACGGGTCTCTCGAGAGAGGCGGCAGGAAACAAATCCTCCGACCGATTCGGAAGAGACGCCCGGCCCCGACAGTTAATGTGCCGTGAATGAGTAAGAAAAAGAAAAAAGTCCGGGTTTCCTTTCGCAAAAACCGTCAGGCGCGGACTCGCGAAAGTGGCCTGACCCGTCAATTCGAGCAGCACGGTTTTGAGGATGATGAGACGACGCGGCGCGAGCAGCTTACGGGAAAAGGAGAGCTTGCAAAAAAGCGAACCGTCGTGGGTGAGGAAGTGAGCGATGGCGAATCGGGCTTTGCGGTACTCCCCGAAGTCGATTTGGAGAATTGTCTTGCCGGACGGGTGCTGGAAGTTCGAGGTCTGATCAGCCTTGTGCAAACGGCAGACGGAAAGCTTTACCAATGCGCGCTGAGGCGACTGCTCAAAACTCTCGCAACCGATCAGCGGCACGTGGTGGCGGTGGGTGATCGGGTGCAATTTCGCCCTGACCGTAATGAGGGGCTCATCGAGCGGATCGAGCCGCGCAAGGGAGTACTCAGCCGCACCAGTCGCGACCGTCAGCATGTACTGGTTGCAAATGTCGATCAGATGCTCATCGTTTCGAGTGCCGCCGAGCCCGATTTGAAACCGCATCTGATTGATCGATTTCTCGTCGCCGCCGAGCAGGCAAAGATCAAGCCGGTCATCTGTATCAACAAAATCGACCTAATCGACCCCGGTCCCCTTCAAGCGACGATTGGGGTGTATGCCCAGATGGGCTATCCGGTGCTGCAGGTATCCGCAACGACCGGACTGAATCTTTCGCGACTCCGCGATTTGCTGGATGATTGTCAATCGGTTGTCGTAGGACAAAGTGGCGTGGGGAAGTCGTCGCTGCTCAATGCGATTGAACCGGGGCTCGGATTGCGCGTCGGATCGGTCAGTCGAGAGACCCAGAAAGGGAAGCACACGACGACGACTGCCCGTTTGATTTCTCTTGCCAGCGACGGGTTTATTGTCGATACGCCGGGTATCCGGCAATTCGCGCTCTGGGCCGTGACCCCGGAGGAGGTGGCCGGCCTGTTTCGCGATATCCGGCCTCTGGTCGCCCTTTGCCGGTTTCCGGACTGCACCCACACGCATGAAGCGGATTGTGCGGTGAAATCTTCGGTTGCCGATGGCAGGCTCGATGCGCGACGCTACGAGAGTTACTGCCACATGCGCAAGGACGGAAAAGATTGATCGAAGAGACTTGTACGCCTTGAAAAGCATCCAATCTTTCCGTCCCGTCTCTGGCGGGATGCCGTGGGCGTCGATTACGATAAAAGAGTTGGCATCACGATTGTTTTAACGAAATTGTTACAGGGTTCACGTTGAAAGAAATGACCCGGATCGAGGGCGTGCGGAGTGAGAGAGCGATTCTCGTAGGCGTTCTCCTGCCCGGCCGAACCTTCCAAGAAGATCCACTCGAAGAATTAGCAGGGCTGGCGACGACGGTCGGCGCCAAGACCGAAGCGCGACTTCTCCAGCGTCGCGAAGTGCCGGACCGGGCGACCTATCTGGGCAAAGGAAAGCTCGAGGAACTGGTCTTCCTCGTTCAGGATGTTTCGGCCGATGTGGTGCTCTTCGATAACGATTTAACGCCGGCTCAGACGCGTAATCTTGAGAAGGCGCTGCACGTCAAAGTGATCGATCGCACCGAGTTGATCCTCGACATTTTTGCAAATCGCGCGCATACCAACGAAGCCCGACTTGCTGTGGAACTGGCCCAATTGGAGTACTCGTTGCCGCGACTCAAGCAGATGTGGACCCACCTTTCGCGGATCGAAGGTGGTATCGGCATGCGGGGTCCCGGTGAAAAGCAGTTGGAGGTCGACCGTCGTTTGGTCGAGAAGAAAATTCGGGATCTGCGTCGAGACCTGGCGGTGATCGAAAGACGCAAAGAGCGCACCGTCGCGGCGAGGCAGGGGCACCGTACCGTTTCGCTGGTGGGCTATACGAATGCGGGGAAGAGCACGCTGATGAATCGCCTGACAGACGCCGAAGTCCTGGCACAGGACAAACTTTTTGCTACGCTCGATACCCGCACGCGGCGTTGGCAACTCCCGGGATGGGGTCCGGTACTGTTGAGCGATACGGTGGGCTTCATTCGTGATCTGCCTCACTCGCTGATTGCCAGTTTTAAGGCCACCCTCGAAGAGTCGCGTCAGGCCAATTTGCTCCTGCATGTGGCCGATGCTTCGAGCCCGGAGGTACTCGAGCAAATCCGCTCGGTCTATGGTGTGTTGGAGGAAATCGGGATCGAAGAGAAAGACACGTTGCTGCTGCTTAACAAAATTGACTGCGTCCAGCACCGGGAGCGGTTGGATGTTATCTACGGTCGCTATCCGAGCGCCGTGCCGGTGAGTGGGGTGACCGGATTTGGATTGAAGCGGATGACACAGGCAGTGAGCGATGCGCTGAGTCAGCACTTTCACGAAATCGACATCCGTTTCAGTGCCAGCGATGGCAAACTGCTCGCCTACCTTGCCGAACATGGAGAGGTTCTCTCACGACACTTTGACTCGGAGGGCGGTGTCACGGTTCACTGCCGCTTGCCTTCCGGCGCGCTGGAAAAAATTAACCGAGAGGAAACGGAAATTTGTGTTCGTAGCGTGGGTGGCGAGGAAGAGGTCGATACGGTTTCGAAAGATACGAGACACGGTGCGGCGTAACCTCTGGTGAGTTGGGCTGCGTAAGTCGAAACGAAAGGAAACAGCCGATGGCAAAGCGGGAGATTGCGGGAATGCGGGTGCTGGTGACCGGGGCGTCGACCGGTATCGGTCGGGGCCTTGCGGTCGAGTTGATTCGGCAGGGGGCCTGCTGCGTGGTGCTGGCGCGTGGAGAAGAACGCCTCGGCGAGGTGGTCGAAGCGTGCCGAGGCGTCGATCCTGAAGCACGGGTGGAGGTGATCGTCGGCGACGTGACCGATGTTGCAGTGCGTAAAGCGGCGATCGAAAAGGCGGTCACTTCCTTTGGCGGACTCGATGCGGTGGTCAACAACGCGGGGGTGGGTAGTTTCGGCCGGTTTGCCGACGCGAAGCCGGAGCGATTGCGCCACATCATGGAAGTCAATTTCTTTGCTGCAGTGCATCTTATTCACGAAGCGCTGCCCGCGCTGCGTCAGGGGAAAAATCCGATCGTGGTCAATGTGGGATCGATTCTCGGGCATCGGGGAATTCCGAGGATGTACGAATACTGCTCAAGCAAGTTTGCGCTCCAGGGCTTCAGTCAGTCGTTGCGGGTCGAACTGCAGGCGGAGGGGATCGATTTGCTGATGGTCAGTCCCGGAACCACCGAGACCCCGTTCTACGACAACGTGGTCCACGGGCGGGGCAATGTGCCCTGGAACAAGGGCAAAGGGACACCGGTGGAAAAAGTTGCGAAAAAAATGGTGGCAGGGATGCGGCAGGGGCGGCGGGAAATCGTTCCCAATTTTCTCGGGCAGTGGCTTATTCGGGCCAATCGCCACGTTCCACACCTCGTCGACTGGTATCTGCAGCGGTTCGCATAGCGGCTCGCGGAGGGGGCGGCGTATGATACAATAGTATTAGTTGGTGATTTAATGATACTAGTGCCTTAGGCTTCGAAAGAATACATTAGATAAGGCTTTAGGGCCGGTATCGGCTGAGGGATCAGCCGTGGCCCGTCACTCACCTGCGTGCCGCATGTTCGCCCCAGGAGGCTTGTCTTGATGTCCGTCCGTGTTGCTGCCCTGATGCTCCTCTGTTTCGCTTGGATTCCTCTGCAGTTTCCTCCGCAGGTTGTTGCCGAGCAACCGGCGGAAACTGAGGTATCGCCTATCGGCAAGGCGATCAGTTACTACACACAAATTCGTCCGATCTTTGCGGCCCACTGTCAGGGTTGTCATCAACCGGCCAAGGCAGAGGGCGGCTATGTGATGACATCTTTTGCAGAACTTTTGGCGGGGGGCGAAAGCGGCTCGGTGGCGATTGCGGCGGAAGATCCGTCGGCGAGCTATTTGATTGAGAGAATCACACCCACCGACGGCGAAGCGGAGATGCCACCTGAGGGGCCGCCGCTGGCGGAGGCGGAGATCGATCTTGTGCGTCAGTGGATCTCCCAAGGGGCAGTTGATGATACGCCGGAAAATGTGACACGGCGCTACGACGCCGAAAATCCGCCGATCTATACGCGGCCGCCGGTCGTGACTTCGCTTGATTACTCACCCGACGGCAGGATGCTCGCAAGCAGCGGGTTCCATGAAGTCTTTTTGCTCGGAAGCGATGGATCGGTGCAGGTCGGACGCTTGATCGGACTTTCGGAGCGGATCGAATCGGTGCAATTTTCTCCCGACGGACAACTCCTTGCGGTCGCGGGAGGGTTGCCGGGCCGGATGGGTGAAATCCAGATTTGGGACTTAGCCGATAATTCGCTCAAGCTTTCAGTGCCGACGACGTACGACACGGTGTACGGAGGCAGTTGGTCGCCGGATGGGACCCAGATTGCGTACGGTGGCGGTGACAACAGCCTGCGGGCGCTCGACGCCGAATCGGGAGAAGAACTGGTTTTTATGGCGGCCCATAACGATTGGGTTCGCGACACGATATATTCTCGCGACGGAAAATCGATCTTTTCGATCAGTCGTGACAAAACGGTCAAGCAGACCGATGTAGAAACCCAGCGATTCATCGGGAACGTCACGACCCATACGCCAGGGGTACTGCAGGGCGGCATGATCAAGGCGGCGCGGCATCCGGCGCGGCGGGAGTTGCTCGTCGGCGGCGCGGATGGCAAGCCGAAGCTTTTCAAAATGGCAACCAAAGCGGCCCCGGCCAGCGGCGGCAATCCGAATCAGGTACGTGAATATTATGCGTTGCCGGGTCGACTCTTTGCGGTGGCTTTTTCCCCGGACGGCAGTTGGTGTTACGCCGGCAGCAGTCTCGATGGGGCGGGGCAGGTGCGTGCATTTGAGACTGATTCGGGTAAGGAACTGTGGAAGTTAGATCTACCCGAAAGCGGTGTGTTTGCCCTGGCAGTTCACCCCGACGGTAATCAGTTGGCCGCCGCAGGTGCCGATGGCCTGATTCGACTCATCGATTCTGCCTCCGGTAAAATTGGGTCGACTTTTGATCCCGTGCAGCTCGAGCAGGGTCAGCTGCCTGCAGTCGCGACCGAAGAAAACACGGCAAACCGCAGCTCGCCTGCCGGCAACCCGGCGGAAAGTCAGGTCGTCGTGGCGGTTGCGACCGAACCGGCCGAAGCTGGACGGATCGATTCTGCAGTCGTACCGGCGGCAGCCACCGAGGCGGTGCGGTATCACCTGGAGGTGCTTCCTGAGAACCTCCGCTTGGACCGCCCGGTCGATAAAGCGCAGCTCTTGATCACGGCGGTCGGAAACGACGGGTCGTTGCGGGATGTGACCCGCGATGTGAGCTGGAGCGTTGATGGTGAGATGGGCACGATCAGTCCGAGCGGGGTGTTTGTCCCTACGGCAGATGGCGAGGGTCGGGTTATTGCCGAACTCGATGGAGAGCAGGTGGAAGTTCCCGTCGAGGTCAGCGGGATGGCAGAAGCGTATCACAATGACTTTATTCGCGATGTGAATCCTGTACTTACCCGTCTCGGCTGTAACCAGGGCACCTGCCACGGCGCACAGAAGGGGCAAAACGGTTTCAAGTTATCGCTGCGGGGCTACGATGCGGTGAGTGACGTACGGGCGTTCACCGATGATTTGGCCGCTCGGCGGGTGAATTTCGCTTCGCCCGACGACAGTCTGATGCTGCTCAAGCCGACCGGTGCGGTGCCGCATCAAGGTGGGCAAGTGATGGAATTCGAGGATCCCTACTACCGCATTGTTCGCGACTGGATTGCCGATGGGGCGACGTTGAATCGTGAGGCTTACCGGGTCACGAGTATCGAAGTCTTTCCGAAAAATCCGGTGGTGGAGCGGGAGGGTGCTCAGCAGCAGATGCGGGTCGTGGCAACGTACGATGATGGACAAACGCGTGATGTCACGGCCGAGTCGTTTGTTGAGAGCGGAAACACCGAGGTGGCGACCACCGACGGCACCGGACTGATGACCGCCTTACGTCGCGGCGAGTCGCCGATTCTGGTGCGCTACGAAGGAGCTTACGCGGCGACGACGCTGACGGTGATGGGAGACCGGACCGAGTTTGTCTGGGAGGAGCCCGAGGTATGGGGGAAAGTCGATGAACTGGTCTCCAATAAGTGGGAGCGGATGAAAATCGAGCCCGCGCCGCTCTCCTCGGATACCGATTTTATTCGCCGAGTGCATCTCGATCTGACCGGCCTGCCCCCGACACCGGAAGATGTACGTGCGTTTTTGGCCGACAGCCGTGACGATGCGATCAAGCGGACCGAGTTGGTAAACCGTTTGATCGGCTCAGAAGATTTCGTCGAATATTGGACCAATAAATGGGCTGATCTGTTGCAGGTGAATAGTAAGTTTCTGGACGAAAACTACAAGTTTGTGAATGCGACGGCGTTCCGCGATTGGATTCGCGGGCACGTACAAAGCAACACGCCCTACGATGAATTTGCCCGAGAAATTATTACCGCGAGCGGGTCCAATAAGGACAATCCAGCGGCATCGTACTACAAGATTTTGAGGGAGCCGACCGATGTGATGGAGAATACAACGCACCTCTTCTTGGCGGTGCGATTCAACTGCAATAAGTGCCATGATCATCCCTTCGAGCGGTGGACGCAGGATCAGTATTATCAGGCCGCGGCTTACTTTGCTCAGCTCGATTTACAAGAAGATCCCGCCTCGGAAGGTAGAAAAATCGGTGGCACGGCGGTCGAAGATGCCAAGCCTCTTTTTGAGATTGTGGCTGATAAGGCCGAGGGCGAAATCATGCACGAGAAAACGGGTGAGATCATGCCGCCCGAGTTTCCGTTCGAGTGTGAGCACGCGGTCGCCGAAGGGGCAAGTCGCCGTGAGCAACTCGCCGCCTGGATCACCTCGCCGGATAATCAGTACTTTGCCCGCAGTTACGTGAATCGGCTCTGGGGTTATCTGCTCGGCGTGGGGATCATCGAGCCAATCGACGATATCCGAGCGGGCAATCCGGCGACGAATCCCGAGTTGCTGCAGCATCTGACCGACGAATTTATCCGTAGCGATTTTGATATCCGCCACATCATGCGGCTGATTTGCACCTCGCGCACCTATCAGCTTTCGGTAGCGACCAATCGTTGGAATGAGGATGATGCGATCAACTATTCGCATGCTTTGGCCCGAAGGCTTCCGGCAGAGGTGCTTTATGATGCCGTTCACCGCGTCACGGGTGCCGTGAGTAATATTCCGGGATTGCCTCCGGGAACGCGAGCCGCAGCAATTCCGGACGCCGCCATTAAGTTGCCGGATGGTTTTCTTGCCAACATGGGGCGACCGGCGCGGGAAAGCGCCTGCGAGTGCGAACGCTCAAGCGACATGCAGCTAGGCGGCGTGATTTCCTTTGTCGGTGGGCCCACGGTGGGTGATGCGATTTCAAGCGGTGAGAACGCCCTGGCGCAACTGGTAGCCGAGGTGCAGGACGACCGGCAGTTGATCGACGAGATATTTATGCGGATTCTCAGTCGCCCGGCGACCGAGGAAGAGATCAAAAGCTGTTATGCGATGCTCACCGAGATGCCGACCGCACACGAGCAGTTGGTCGATCGGTTACCGACGGTTGAGCAGGAGGCTGCTGCGAGGCAGGCACAAATTCAAAGCAAGCGAGATATTTTGCTCGCCGAGGCGAGTAAGGCGTTGGCCGCCCAGGAAGAAAAGACGGGTCCGCGTGAAAAGGAATTGCTCGATGAGCGGGAGCAAAAGATTGCAACCGCCGAGCAGGCCCTCGAAGATTTTGACTCGCACCTTCCGGTAAAACTGCAGGCGTTTGAAAAACGCTGGAGCGAGGGCAACACCAGTTGGGAGGTACTCACTCCGGAGGCGGTGGCAGCGACCAACGGAGCGACGCTTGAAGTGCAGGACGATCTCTCGGTCTTTGCTACCGGAAAAAATGGTCGCGGTGCGTACAATTTCACCGGCCAAACCCCGATCGAGGCGATCACGGGTGTGCGGATCGAGGTGATTACCGATGAGCGGTTACCGCAAAGTGGCCCGGGACGTGCGAACAACGGAAACTTTGTACTCAGTGAGATGGAAGTCGTTGCCTCACCCAATACCAATCTTGCCGCCTGGGATCGGGTTAAGGAATGGGATCTCGGCAAAGCTGAAGACGCCGGTGCGTGGCGGGCGGAGGAGGGTGCAGAGGTCGCGGCGGAAGATGGCGGATTGGCGATCAGTGGCGATGCAGATCAGGGCGAAACCAAGCTCACCGAATGGTACTCGGCGGGGCCGTTTTTTGACCCCAACGCGTTTACGATCGAGTTCGGACCGGAGGCCAAACCGGTCGATTTGAAGGAAACTTTTGAGGTCGACGGAAAAACGGTTCGCTGGAAGCCGCGTCCCGATTTGTCGGACGACCGGGTGCATCGCTATTCGCCCGGCAATTACTCGGCCACCTACTATTACCGCACGATCGACGTCACCGCGCCGCGTAAGATGGTGCTGCGATTGGGAAGTGACGATGGGATTCAGGTTTGGCTCAATGGCGAGGAGGTGTTTGCCAGCAAAGTCGATCGCGGTGCGGCGCCCGATCAGGACCTCGTGCCGGTCATGCTTAAAGAGGGAGAAAACGCACTCTTGGTGAAGGTGAGTAACGGTGAGGGACCGAGCGGTTTCTACTTTGCCACCGATACGATCCCGGCAATCAACCCGGCAGTTGCGGTCGACACGGAAGGTGCTCCCGGTTCCTATGCGGTGGAAGTCGTGGCCCGCTCCGATCGCGAAGCGCCGGCCCGCATCTTCTGGAAGACGAGCGATGATACGGTCTTTAGTGGGCGGCGGGTGACCGATGCGACGCCGCTTGCAGCCGGCGACGATTGGCAAACCTATCGATTCGACTTCGTCTCGCCTCAGCCGATCAGCGGTCTGCGTTTCGATCCGGCCGGGGCGACGGCCAAGATTCGCGAAGTGCGACTCTACCGGCACGAACTCCCCAAAAAGGTCAAGTTCCAAAACGCGCAGGCAAGTTATCAACTCGACAGCCACAGGGTGGGTCGCGTAATCGATGGCGAGGTCGATGACTACAAAGGTTGGGCGTCGGAGCCGCAGCGCGGAGAAGGACTGCTTGCTTCCTTCGAAACGAAGGATGATATTGATTTCCGCGGAGGCGCCAAACTCGAGTTTCTCCTCGATCAGCAGTATCAGAGCAATCAGCACTCGATCGGGCGTTTTCGGCTCTCGGTGACCGGAGAGCCGCGACCGGTGGTCTACGGGCTTCCCCGGGAGATTGTCGCGGTCGTGAAATTACCGCTCGACGAGCGATCGGAGAAAGATCAAACGAGCCTCGAGGAATATTACAAGAAGCACGATGCAGATCGGATCAAGCTGGAGCAGGATAAAAAGGTAGCACAGCAACCGATAACGGTCGATAAAGAGATAATGCGGCTCCGTCAATTGCGGAACCGGGTGGCGGCTTTAGAAAAACCGCTCACGAAAGATCCGCAGCTGGTGGAGATTCAACGGGCAATTGACTTGAGTGGTCGCCAGTTGGAGAATCAGAGACTCACAGTAGCGCAGGACATTGCCTGGGCACTGATCAATAACCCGGCATTTTTGTTTAATCGCTAATACATCATGTCGTCGTCCGTCAGGCGGCGACACGTTCCTAACGACAGGAGTGGACCGATGCTCGTGATTCCCGGCCAAGCAGCCAAAGATTTGTGCGATCGCAACTTGGGAGTTTCCCGCCGAGATCTGTTGCGGGTAGGAGGTGCAGGCATGCTCGGCATGGGCCTCGGGTCGATGTTGGAACTGCAGGCGCTGGCCAATCGCTCAGAGGGTGTGGGCGGAGGCCCCGGTTGGGGTAAGGCCAAGAGCATCATTCTTTGCTACCTGCAGGGAGGTCCGAGTCATATCGACCTCTGGGACCCGAAGGAGAACGTGCCGGACAACGTGCGGAGTGCCTTCTCGCCCGTTTCGACCAAATTGCCCGGCGTCAAGTTCACTGAGAACTTGCCCAAACTTTCCCAGATCAACGATAAGTTCACCCTGATCCGGGCGATGAGTTACACGCCCAAGGGGCTCTTCAATCACACGGCCGCGATCTACCAGATGATGACCGGCTATACGACCGACAAGGTGAGTCCCTCGGGGCAACTCGAGCCGCCGAGCCCCAAAGACTTTCCGAACTTCGGCGCGCAGTTGATTCGACTGCGTCCGCTTCAAGAGCCGATGCTTCCGTTTGTGATGCTACCGCTGCCGCTACAGGAGAGTAATGTGGTAGGTAAGGGTGGCACGGCCGGATTTTTAGGCAAGGCTTACGATCCCTATACGCTCTATCCCTCCGGCGATGACATGGATATGACGAAGATGGATCGCATCAAAGTGGACGACCTGAATCTCCATCCGGAGGTGTTTGCCGAACGACTCAAACGACGCGCTCGACTGCGTGAGATTATCTCCGATGGGATGCCAAAAATCGACAAAGCGGTTGCCGACTACAAACTCAGCGAGTACTACGATCAGGCACTGAATCTTATCGTTTCGGGACGAGCCCGCGACGCGTTTGCACTCGACCGCGAACCGGTCGATGTTCGCGACCGCTACGGTCGCAATACGTTTGGGCAAAGCTGTCTGCTCGCCCGCCGTTTGGTGGAGGCCGGCACGCGGGTGGTCGAGGTGGTCTGGCCGAAGGTTGCCAACTCGGACAACCACTCGTGGGATCACCACGTGGGGCTTACCAAACGGATGAAAAACCAATCGGCGCCGATGCTCGATACGGGACTCTCGGCGTTGGTCTCCGATCTCGACGAGCGGGGACTGCTCGACGAGACGCTCCTGGTAGCAGTCGGCGAGTTCGGTCGCAGCCCACAGAGGGGTGTGAGCACGAGCGGCAACGGCAACAGTGCCGATGGTCGCGACCATTGGCCCTACTGCTACACGGCACTGATGGCCGGTGCGGGGACCAAGCAGGGATACGTCCACGGAAAATCTGATGAAACGGCATCCGCGCCGCTGGAAGATCCGGTGCATCCGGGCGAACTGTTGGCGACGATCTATCACGCCTTCGGAATTCCGCCGCGGTCGATCGTGTACAACCACCTCAATCAGCCGAGGGAGTTGGTCAAATCGGATGCCGTGACGGCGCTGTTTGCCTAAGGCTAGGATTGTGAGCGCGGTTTCCTCTCGCTTGTCGACCGCCCGATCGGTCGGCATAATGCGTGAAGAACTTCTTTACGCACCCTCGCGAGATGCCGATGATGTCTGCTTCCTTTAATCCCTACCATAAGTGGCTGGCGATCCCGCCGGAGGATCAACCGGCCAACCATTATCGAATTCTGGCCATCGAACTCTGGGAAGATGACACCGAGGTGATTGCCAATGCCGCCGAGCAGCGGATTTCCCACTTGCGGATTCTGGAGATGGGCGAGCAAGGGGAAACGGCAAGCGAGTTGATTGCAGAGATTACCGCCGCGAGGGACTGCCTGCTTGATCCGGCAGCGCGCGCTGCATACGACGAGCAATTACGCGGTTCTCAGCGCTCAGCGCCAGAAGAGACCAGCCCCGTTCTGACGGACGCGATTGCAACCGAGTCGCCTGAATCGCGTGCGATTGCCGGAGATGCAAAGCCGAGAGAGCGCACGTCCACGCGAAAGAAGGGCAATCAGAACAACAAAAAGGCCAAAAAAGTTCGGCTTCTCGGGCATATTTTGGCACCGATTATTGGTTTGGCGCTCGGGGGCGTCATTCTCTGGGTGATCAAGTCGATGCCGAGCAAAGAAGAACGCGAGAACCAAAACGTCGAGATTTCCGACTGGGGTGTCCAAGAGGAGGCTGCGCAAGGTCAGCAGTCCTCAAACCAATCGGACGGATCAGTCCCCACGACACCACCAAACGAACGAGAAGGCGAGGCGGAATCGGGCCAATTCGAAACATCAGATCAGCAAGGTGCGGATACGACCGAATCGGCTGCAGGCTTCGCGGATCAGAAAGAGGTTGCCGTGGTATCGGGTACCGAGAGTCCGCCTACCGAGGAGACCGCAGCGATAGCCGAGGAAGAAATAGCGCCCGAGTCGACCTCAGATGATCCGGACGTTGAATTCCCGGACCCGTTTGATGCAGGTGCCGAGTTACCTTCCGAGCCATCGCCTCCGGCAGAGGAAGAGTCTGTAGGAGTTGATTCGGCAATTTCAGAGTTGGAGGAAGGCTTGGAAGAGGCAATTGCCGAGGGAGCACTTCTCAGACAATTGGAATTGGTTGAGCAGCTTGCGGAACTTGCGGGTGACGACGGATGGGGGCGACAATTAGAACTCTTTGACGCCTACCAACAGCGCGACCCACGAGACGAGCCCCTGATTGCGAACGCAGCCTTGTTGCTTTCCGAGCGGGCTGCCCGGGAGGGACGGATCGAGGAGGCGAGGGCTTTGGCGGCCGACGGCCTGAGGGCTGCCCGTCGCGAGCGGAACCCAAGGCTCGAACGAATGGTCACGATGCGGATTCTCGAGTTGCAGCGGAGGGAAAGTGAGTGAGCCGCGTGAATGGGCCGAGCGTGCTCTATGAAGAAGGGCCCTGTCTGGTCGTGGCCAAGCCGGCCGGTATCTTGACGCAGGCACCAGCACACATCGAAAGCATGGAGCAGCGCGTCCGCGATTTGATTCGACACCGCGAGGGAAAGGCGGGAAACTTTTATCTAGGCGTACCGCATCGCCTCGATCGACCCGTCTCAGGGGCCTTGATGTTTGCCAGGCATGTGCGTGCGTGTCGGCGGCTTTCCGAACAGTTTGCCGGCCGAGTCGTTCGCAAAATTTACTGGGCGCTGATCGAGGGCGCGACTGATGTGGCCGAGGGAACATGGCGCGACTGGATGCGCAAAATTCCGGGTCGTGCTGAGGCTGAAATCGTTTCGGCCGATCATCCCGAGGCACGTGAGGCGCGGTTAAAATATCGCGCGTTGGGAGAAACGCCACTCGGCTCGCTGCTTGAGATCGAACTGGAGACGGGACGTACCCATCAGATACGCCTGCAAGCGGCCAGTCGCGGACTGCCGATTGTGGGCGATCGGCTTTACGGAGCCCGCTCTCTGTTCGGCCACCAGCACTCAGACGAGCGATGCCGGAGCATTGGCCTGCATGGGCGGCTCCTCTCGTTTCTGCATCCGATGACGCGGGACCGCGTCGAGGTCGACGCGCCGCTCACGGCCGACTGGGACGCGATCGGAAACCCATCGCAATTTCGCTAGAAAAAAAAAGGGTTGCTCGGTTACACTGCATGGCAAGGGTGAGTGAATGACCTCTTGAACGGGAGACGCACGATGCACGAACTTTGCAACTTTTTCATGTGGTGTCTGGTCATCAACGCCATATTTTTCGTGCTTTGGTTTGTCGTATTTCTCGCTGCCGGCGACACGATTTATCGAATTCACGCTCGCTGGTTCGATATTTCACGGGAAAAATATGCCTCAATCCATTACCGATTGATGGCACAGTACAAGCTGGCGATCCTCGTGCTGAATCTTGTGCCGTGGCTAGCGCTGCGGATTCTGGCCGCTTAATCTTCGGCCAGCCAACTGCGTGCCGATTCGATATCGCTTATATCGAAGTATTGGACCTTGGCCGTAGTGAAGGGTTTGCAAAACATCGCCATCCCTTTTTCCCACTGCTTGTCGCCGACAATCGCCAGCCTTTCAATGTCGCCGAAATGCTTGACGTCGAATTTGATATCTTCCCAGAGTGCGCCGATGGCCCAGCCGTGAAAATCGTGCATCGTCATGAGGATCTTGATCTTGCCTTGCTCCATCATGGCTTCTGTACGCGGTACAAAATGCTCGTAGTCTTCCTTGGTTAACTTACCGGTAACCTGTATCTCCAGTGTTCGCCCATCGGACGATTCAACCAGTTCGACTGCCATGGTACTTGCTCCTTTGCGACTTGCTGTAAAAGTCCCAGCTTGGGCAACCGATGCTGCGACAACTGCTCGGTTGACAACGACGGGAGAACCGTCATTCTATGATCTTCGTGTTCCACTTAACAGCCTGGGAGCCTACCGTGACAACTGGTTCACCGAATCAACCGGAAGAGCGTCGAGG
>JAQWPY010000109.1 GCA_029245145.1 Pirellulales bacterium
CCCGGTTTCCAGCCCGTAGGTGCGGTCCCCTGCACAAAGGCGGGATCGAATCCGGCAGCGGGCCGGTCAGGGCGAGTCGCAAGCGACGCCGGAGGTCCCGGTCGCTGTCCCAGGATGCTCGTAAAGAAAATATTTTGTCCATCGGCTTGCAGGGTATCAAACGCTTCGACAGCTGCTGGTTCTGCAAGAGGCGTGAGCGCCATTTGCCCACGCCAACGATTTAAATTACTGGCCATGTAGGCCTGCCAATTCGGGTTCGTCTGACGAAGTGATGAGACGACCAATTCAATCGGTGGGGATTGCGTCACAAGTGTTGCCAGACGCATACCGCTTGCAGCGCTCCGTTGCGACCAGCCTCCAGGCAATGTCCACTTCGGCGGACCGTCAGCTGGAAACGTGAGTCCCGCGAGAAAACTGCGGATGGCACCGCGGTGCTGCTCCATGCTCTCGGCAGCCCCCACCGCCTTGAAAAAGTAGACTTTCCCGTTTCGGACTGTTAGGGCAACGAACATCTCATCGGATACCGTAGCGTTACTGCTTTTGTCTTTGGCAACGCGGTACCGCACAATGGGGTCTTCCCTGCGGCATCCCAATCCGGACAAAAAGACCAGGGTCAGGATCATCAGCGGAATGGGGATGTTCTTCATGGGGTGGGTCTGCCGGCAGCAAGGGGGCGCGTGGGCGGTAAGGACTCAGCTTAAACGATAGCCTTACCGAGACACACTATTATATCCCAGGGCACGATCGCTGGTAGTGTGTGATCTATCGCCTGGGCAAGTGCCCCGAAGTCTTCCAACCGATCACAGGCACGTCTTCGGCGAGCAAATAGATTTCCATCGATCCGCGAGAGGTGCGATGCGAGGTTTTTTCTGTCGTGCTTGGAGCCGCGGCAGCAGACGCGAAATAATTAGAGACGCCGATTCGTTCCGCAGAAATGCCCCAGCGGTGAAAAAAATCAGCCAGTTTTTCTGCCCGTTGCGTGGGGCTTTGGGGGGTGGTGGATTGCGCCGCTACGTCCCTGTCGATGACGATCAAGACACGGTGCGATTGTATTGCCGGTTGGGCAAGAATGGTTGCCAACGCACCGAGCGTGTCTCCCGACTCGACATAGAGGTCGCCACCGGATCCAAAAAAAGTGTCCGGATCGAGTACGAGCGTTCCACGTGCGGAATCAAAGTCGATGCCCTCACTCGCATCGGCGAGTTCCACCAACTGTGTGCGCGTGGCGAGGGGAGGTTGCGTTATATTTTCAAGGCGAGCGAAGATCGCGGGGACTTCGCGATCGAGCGTGACTAGTTCTTGTTCCGTTTGATCGCGCTCGGAGCGGAGTTTACGGCACTCCGCTTCCAGGTTGGCGGTCATTGTCTCAAGGGATTTGTTTCGTTCCGACAACTGATGATATTGCGCTTGGCAGGTTTCGATCCGGTTTGCCGGGACCAGACAACCGCCGGACGCGACAAGTGCCGCAAAAACGGCCAGAGTGGCGCCGCGGGTATAACAGCGGTTCGATGAGCGTGATGTAGATCTAAAAAACATGCGCGATTCGGCTTCCTTACCTAACGCAAAATCGATTCAGTGATGGTCTGCCGCAATGGGGTTATAGCTGGTGAGTACAGCGGTTATCGGAACATATTCAAAATGGCATTCATCAGGCCGCTGTTGACCGGGTGAACGCCTTCCCAACTCCAGATTTGCCGAACGAGATCGTATACGAGCATGCCGGAGAGGGTCAGTAACACGATGCAAAGAAACAGGCTTACCACGTTCCATGACGAATACGGTGCCTCCGGGATTGCCATTTGCTGCACCACGACTGGTGCCTCTGTTACCCCGATCAATTCGGCTGCTCCCGCCTCCCCTTCGGTTCCGGGATCGAGCAGCGCGAGGTCAGCATCGGCTCCCTGATCCATCATCGTGTTCGAGTTGGGGTCGAATGCCATGTCGGGATCGTCCAACGCAATCACTTGAGAGCTGCTTTCGGAGTCATCCCCCATCGCGTCCTCGAGTGGCGTAAGAAGGAAATCGTCCTCTTCTCCCAGTTGCGAGGGTGAACTGCCTGCGGCAGCGCCAGAATCTGCCGAGAGGAAATCCTCTTCTCCAAGCAAAAGCGAATCTTCCCCGAGGGATGAGCCCCCTAGGTTCATGCTATCGCCTTCGAGCGAAATCCCGCTATCGGCAGGATCACCCAAGGAAATTCCACTGTCGCTCGCCCCGACCACATCGCTCCCGGTGCCGCCGAGAACCAGGATATCCTCGTCGTCTCCCGTCATGTCGATTTCCGAATCACTCGTTGCCGGCGCGTTGCTGCTGGCATCGAAAGATAGCGCGTTACTTTCAGGCGACAGGTCAGCGCCCGGGTCGGCCGTCGGCGAAGAGTCGGATAGGTCGAGTTCCAGGTCGAGATTGTCACTGCCAGTGAGCTGGATTTCCGAACCCGCATCAGCAGGCGAGTCGGCTGCATCGGCCCCGAGGACGTCGGACGAGGGATCGCCGTCGCTACCTCCGAGAATGAGCGAATCACTCGTCAGTTGGATATCGCTTGTGTCGAGTGCGTCGACCGTGACCCGAGCATCTTCCAAATCGGGCTCGCTACCGCCCTGTTGTCCGATCACGGTACTGGAGCCCACGGGGCCAGAGCCGCCGAGTTCCACTTCGCTCAAAAGGATGGAATCCGGAATACGCTGGCTTTTGTCCGCGTCATCCCCGTCATCTAAGTTCAGTTCTGAGCCGCCTGCATCGAGCGAATTTTTAACCTGCTCTAAATCCTCTACCTTGAACTTCCAGGTCGATCCATCGCGAAAGCCACGAATCTCATCCCTCTCCCGCATCTCGGAGAGTTTGTCGACCGAAATCCCAAGTTCCGCCGCAGCCGATTCAAGATCGATGAATTTGGATGCCATGAAAGAATCCCCCAACGCGTATGCCCGGTTCTCTGCTCAATTATAGATTAATTTCCGCCTCGTTGCTTGCTCTTGCTCTATTCCTGTTCGATCAGCGAACGGATTTCCTCTGGCAGTGGGGTTGTGCCATTAAAATGGTTTATACGGAGATCCCAGTAGATGTTCCTTACACTGCGAAGTGAGATGCCACCGTTGGCGGGCTCCACATGGTATACCGCCATGACCCGATGCCGGGGATCCAATACGCAAAGTTGCTGCGTGCCATCGGCAAGAACCTGCGTGTGTGCAACCAATGCTTCAGAGGGTGCTCCACTTTCGTGGAGTTCCGCGTGTACAGTTTGGGGCCGACTGGTGAGGTTGTGTCCCGCGATAAGTGCGACCGCCGCGACAGTCGCTCCCCAGAGAGCTTGCCGGATGAGTTTTCTCGTGGTCCTCCGCCGACGCCGACCTCGCTGCCCAGTTTCCATACGGTCCATCATATTGAGCCTCTACCGGTGAGTTTAATGTGTTGAGGGCGCGACCTCAAACGATTTTCGGTGTAAAAAAACGGGCCGCAGTTTAGCGATCCGCAGGGATGCCAGCAAGGTCAAGCTTTGCCCTTATAATCCCGGTTTTTCAGCCGAAATGAGGCTTGTTTTCCGGCCGCTTCCTTCCACGCTCCCCGCGACTGATCGTTCCCGCCTGGGATCGGACGACGGTCGGAGCGGGTGCCGCAGCGTACCGCAGGACCAGCATGGCTACGAAAACTGCCATCGCCCAGAGAGGCTGGCTTGCAGCCATGCCGAAGCCAATGGTGAACGGCAGTGCAATGCAGGAAAAAATTAGATCATTTTTCATTGAATCGACCTCCGCCAATCGTACGCACCGCCGGTCCAAAAGAAAAGTTTCCGCATGCAGATTAACGGTGAATATCTAGCGAATGCTCGGTTCCCAGGTGGTTCCGTAGCGAATCGAATTGCTCGGCGTATTCCTGCCCAGAGGCGTGGACATGCTCTCCTTCGGTGATGAATTTAACCTCTTCATCGCAGTCGATTCCGTACCGGGCGAGAATATCTTCAAACGGCTGGAGCGAATTTCCATAGACGACGAGTAATTTGTGTTCATCGAACTGGACTTCGAGCGGGATCGAAGGGTTAAGAACGGCAATCCCGAGGCAGCCATCATTTAAAATCGCATCTTCATGGTCGCAGAGGATACTCTGAAGAACAGGGAGATCGATCTGTTCTCGCCTCGAAGAACCGCGACCGCCGTCAGGTCCTGAATGACTCGTCTCGACAACGACATCGACCTGGTTTCCAAGCAATTCGAGCAGGTCGAGAAAGAGATCAAAGAGTTTCTCAGCGGATGCCGAAATCATCAGGACCGGGATCCGATTGCCAGCCTGTTCATCGTGAAAATAGTCGCGGCGATACGCCTCACAGGGAATGACCTGTAGGTCGTAGCTTGGTCGAATGGCATCGGTGAGCGTGAAATCGCTGTAGCGAGCAATCCGCAGATGCGAGTCAACCGATTCCTCATCGAGCAAATCGAAGCTGCTCGGCGTGGTGGTTTGGGTGTCCAGGCAGTTCGCCGCTTCGAGTTCAAATTCGAAGTCGGCCAGTTCCATTTCTGATAGATCAAAATCGGAGATTTGATGCGGTGATTCACTTGCACCGTCAAAAAGTCGACCGAATATATTTTGAAAAAACCCCATAAAACGCCCGTCCTTTTCTTGGTTTGACTCCGGCTGCATTTCAAAGTTTTTTGTCTGAGCGGCCTTTGCGGCCGACTCGGGTGAGAAAACTTAGGTTATCTCGGGCGCTGTGGTGACCGCAGTAGGCAGGTTTCCTGACCAGTCCGCAGTTTTGAGTCGCGAGAATCGTTACAATCAGAATTTCCCTCACTGGGCCTGCGAGCGATTGGGAGTGTTCCGGTGGAGTTTTGTCGTATCGGTGCACGGTTTGAAGGTTTGTCGAAGCATGTATCCTCTTGTTACCCTCGTGCGAATCCTTTTGCAGTCGAGTCAATTCGCTGCGTGGCTCAGCCTGCTTTCTCTCTCGTGCCTCGTCGCTCGGGCGCAAGATGATTCGGTCGGATCGAAGCATCGCCGCGTTCTGGAGGACACGTGGGAGGTGATTGAGTTGGGAGGTTCGCGTGCCGGCTACGGTCGATTTCGTGAGACGAGTTTCAAGCAGCAGGGTGAAACGGTTCGTCAAATCGATAGCGTGACGCGACTACGACTCCGCCGACTCGGCCAAGGTATCGAAGCGACGATTCGCGTGCAGATGACGAGTAATGCTTCCGGTGAAATGCAAAACTTTCGGACGGAGGCCAATCTGGGTGGCGCGCCGACAGTGACCACCGGAGAAGTGAATCACGATCGACTCATCATTACGTCGACACAGGGTGGCAGACCCACCTCCCAAGAGATCGGTTGGGGGCCAAATGACCACGGTTTTTTTTATGAGCGAACCTCTTTGCAAAACAAGCCCATGGTGCCAGGTGAGACTCGCCGCTTTACGTCGCTACTTCCCATTTTTCATCAGCTTGCGGAGACAAAATTAACGGCCGGTAAGTGGAGTGAAACAAAGATGCTCTCCGAGACCCGCAAGCTCCTTCCGATTCAAAGTCGGACCACACTCCACGGGCAGCAGTTTGACGCGACTCTTTGGATGGATTCCGACGGGCGCATTCTTAAAACTGACGAACCGACCCTCGGTCAGCGAATGATTCGAGTGAGTCGCGCCGAGGCCCTCTCAGCTCAAGATGCGGCACCACCCGATCTGATTGTCGGCACGTTGATTCCGCTTGAGGGAAATAGAGAGGGGCTTTCCGCATCGCGGTCGGCGACGTATCGGGTGAAGATCAAATCGGGCACACGTAAATCGCCCTTTCCGGACACCTTGAACCAAACGTGCACCCCCGGTAGCGAAAAAGGCAGTTGGGTCCTGACGGTGGCGCCGCAAAGGGAACGGTCGACCGCGGTTGACCGGCGGGCCGCATCCGCGGGTCCCACGGCGGCAGACCGGCAGTCGAGTCGGATGATTCAGCTCAAAGATCCCTTGATTCGTGAGTTGGCTCACGAAGTGCCCGCTGATGCAACAGAATGCCGCTTGGCTGTAGAACTGACTCGAAAAGTAAATACATGGATTGAGCAAAAAGATTTTTCAGCCGCGTTGGCTTCGGCTGCCGAAGTGGCGTCGACACGGCGCGGCGATTGCACGGAGCATGCGGTGCTTCTCGCTGCACTTGCCCGCGCGCGCGGCTTGCCGACTCGCGTCGTGGTGGGGCTCGTGTACGTTCCGGCTTTCGAGGCGTTCGGTTACCACATGTGGAACCAGATCTGGTGTGATGGTGAGTGGCTCGATTTTGATGCGACTCGCAGTACCGGACGATGTGGCGCGGGGCACATTCACATCGCGGCAACACCCCTCGACGATGCGAGCGGCCTGACTGTGTTTCTTCCTGTGCTCAAGGTGATGGGGGGCACCACGATCGAGCGCATAGAGGATGCGGGGGCGCAGGCCAAGTAAAGGAAAGTGGTGCAGGAACGCGGTAGGGTTTGCGTTCACACGCGTGTCTCGCCTGCCGTAAGTCAGTGCATGTTGATCATGCCGATGTCTGCATCCGAGAGTTCTCCGAGATGCGGCGGTTCATACGGTTTTCCGTTACCGCCCGACTCGTCGGACCATTGGCCCTCGGGCTGCGCTAAAACGCGGGCAACGCCGTGGTAGGCAGGCACTAGTTTAAATTGCCAATTTTGGTTGAGTAGGTTCCAACTGATGCCATAGTTATTGCGCCCGTAATCATTGCCACCATGCGTTACTCGCGTCCTGGAGTAAGGTGCTTCGCCAAAGTGGGTGGGTTCGACAGTTTCACAGCATTCCGAGTATCCCATCGCAAGACGGGGTACCGGCAGGTGGAGCATGCCTTGTGCAAAATTTACCCGATCACCCGCAAGTGGATTGGTGAATAAATTAGGAAGAAAAGGGGGACGCGGCTGCCAATAGACGGTGCCAATGAACATATATTGTTGCCTGAGGAACGCATTACGTTTGTTTGAATCCCACGCAAAACTGATGGTCGGCCTAATATCCGCGCTTCTGAAATTGATTTTCACGCCAGGGCCGTCGCTTTGAGTGAGGTGCATTTCCGGTGGCGTCCAGATCACGTGCAGTAGATTGGTCTCCTGATGCTCGGCCAACAGGTCACGTAACTCGCCTTTCGCGAAGCCTCTCCACAGGTTCGCAAATTGCGACATCAGTCCTATACCATCAAATTGTTCCAGTTTTTCATTATTCCATTGGTTGAGGTACGTTTCAGCGAGTTGTTTCCTTTGCCGCAATGCAACCTGGTAGTAAAAACCTCTGCCTTGATCGGTGCTCGCATCTACAACAGGCAGGCCGACCGGTGGTGTGTAGCGGGCACTAGCAGCTGAGCGAAACAGGGAGGCGTCAGTTCGCCAGACTGCGGCCCCCATCTCACCGCGATGTCGATTCGTGTTGCCGCCGTGACGCATACTCATTTCCAGGGCCGACTGCTGAACCATGTCGCCGATCGTGGCGGTGAGCGCTCTCTGATACTCTGGAATGAGTTGTTGCTCGAGGATCTTTTCGAGCGTTGGCAAGACCTCGCTACTGAATGCAAGGGCCCATTCAGAAAAATGAGCGACCATTTGCCGCTGGATGGGCACCATTTCGGCAATGGCAGCATCGAGTGCCGGGTTATCAAAGTTTGTCTCATTTACATGGGGTACATGAGAATACTCACCACGCCAAGGGCTTGTTTCACTCCAAGCGTCGGCATCAGCAAACTCGGGCGCGGTACTTTCCCAGGCATTGAGGATTTCCTGCGCCAATTGCGCTGCATCGTTATTTTGTCCCTCACGTAAAAATGCCGTCAGCGCAAATACATCACAAAGTAAATGGTTGGTGAATGCGAGCGAATTCATTCCACGGGCCATGATCACCCCGCTCGAATAGGTAGCAGCATCCGCCGAGTTTTGCATGCGAATCTTTCCATCGGCTTGCAGGCAGACATTGAGCATCATCGCGAGCATAAAGGCCAGGAAGAGTACGGTGAGCAACGTGATAATGCTCATCACGCCGTGTTCGTCCCGATGGAAACGGTGCAGCGGAGCGGTGGTGAATTTGAAAAAATGTTGCACGCCGGGTGTTTCCTGTGTAAGCATTTTGCCTTCTGATAAACCGTGGTCGTGTTGCATCAGTTGCCGAGCCCTCCACCTGAACCCGATTCCGCATCATGCAGGATAAAATCGTGTTGATATCGCAGTATCGGGTTGTCTCCTTCGTTGATGGTCGAGGCCTTTGCGACGAGCGGCCAGGTATAGAACGTTCCATCGGTTTCCTGATCGTTGTCCTGCGAAGGTTCGGTGGATGTCGATTGTTGGGCCACCGAGTGGCCAGGGCCGCGGGATCCATCTTCACCGTGGATCATGCGGGAGAGCAATTTTCCCGGTCCGGGAAGTAGGGCCAGATCGTGATGGACCGTGATCGTGATCCGATCCTGCCAGCCGACCTCGTTGGGCTGAAACGCAAAGGCTTCTTGCATGTATGCGGGAGCATAGTAAATCTCAGGATCACATTCGTCCAGTCTGCTGCCGGGGCAGAGCGGAAGCGATGTGGCTTCAACCAACTCTTCACCACCATCCTCGTCACTTAACGTATACGCGCGATTGACCTGATATCCGTAGTCATATTTGCCAAAGGGAGGGTCATTTGCCGGATGCTCCATTTCAATTTTGATCATCGTGTTTTGTTCACTGTACGCCAATTTTCGTCGCAAGCGTGCAGAAACCGCTTCCATTGGTGCCGCGTTCTTCTCGCCAGCCATGGCGGAATAGGCTTTCACTAAGCTGGCATGCGTCATCTCGGGGACGGTCGAGAGTTGTGGTGCCTCGTCGTAAGGCCACTGAGAGGGGCAAATGGGGAGGCACGCGAGGTGCGCTGCCATTCTGATCCGGCTGATCTTTGCCGAGGTGCTGTTCTCTGTGGGTATCGTGTAGGGCGTATCCGACCGGTCGAGGGGCGAATTTCCAATGCAGTTCCGCTGTTCGATATAAGCGGACTCGGTACTGATGTATTGCGATACCCACACGGTCGCAGCTCGTGTTGAAGCGAGGGCTGCATACTCCACCACCACTTTGGCCAGCATGATCTGAGCAACTTGAACAATGCCCATCATGATAAGAATAAATATCGGTAAGGTGATCACAAAGCTGAGGCTTTGAACGCTCCCTCGCTGATCACCATGAAGCGAGGCGATACCTTGAGGGCGACGTCGGGCACCGCTGAGATGAATCATGGCCCGCAGAATCAAGAGTAACACTGCGATGATTGCGAGGCACACGAGCCAGAATGGTCCCACCTTCTCCAGAAGCATGGCTAAATCCACCCTACGTTTCTGAGTAAATCAAACCGGATGAGTATCGTGGCAAATAGTGCACCGACCGGAAGGCACTTGGGTAAGGGCGCCATTGGTCCCTCTCCCTCGGGGTACTGTGGGGTCTGCAGCAGTAGAATAGAACGCAAACGCGCGATGAAACGCCCAAGGAGTACCCGCAGGTTAACGGTCCAGAGTAGCATGATGATCGCTATGGCTGCGGTGAGGATAAAAGTCCAAAGCATCACCTCAATCCCCTGCCGTAACCCGAAAAAGGCACCGAGCATGGCCAGGAGTTTGACGTCCCCGCCGCCGATGCCCCCGTTGAAATTCAGGAATACATAACAGACGATCAGCACAGCACCACAGACGAATAAACCTGCTGCAGCATCACTTAGTTCAACCGAAGCAGCGTTCCAACCGAGTAGTTGTTGCATATGCTCGCTACCCGTCCCATAGCTGTTAATCGCACCAATAACGAGCGCAATCGCAATGCCAGTATAAGTATTCCAGTTGTAAATTTTCCCACTGCGCAGGTCCGTGCAGACCGCAACCGCCAGCAGCGCAAATAGCAAGCCGGTGGTAAGCATGCGGTCAGCCTAGTTGTTCGTACCCGAAGTGCC
>JAQWPY010000113.1 GCA_029245145.1 Pirellulales bacterium
GACGCGTTAACTGATACTGGGGTGAGCGGCACTGCGAGTGGCAGCTATTTCGGTGCGGTGGTCGATTGGGCGGCAACATCCACGTGGGATGGAGAGTTGGAAGGCAATATGCCCGGGTTAATTGTCGGCGAGTCGTTCCGCATTGCCTACCACCTCGAAAATCTGGGTGACGTTGAATTGACAGGTGTGAGCGTTGCAGGAGCCGATCCGGTATTTGCAGGCCAATTTGTGGAAGGTGACCTCGACGAGGATGGACGCATCGATCCGCAGGAGATTTGGAAATATGAATACACGGGAATCGTCGCCTTAGGTGGGCACTCGCGAGTTGTCGATGTCGAGACAAACTCTGCCGAGTTCGATGTCACGCTGATTACCTCCATTCAAAACGATTATCACGGGTATTACCGATCGCTGGCAGTCACGCACACCGGTGATTCCGGCATCGGTTCTCTCCGCTACATCCTCGAAGATGCCGCTTCCCGGCCCGAGGGTGGTGTGATCTTCTTTGACCTCTCGCAAGATGATCCCGGGTTCGTCGATATCGATTCCCACCTGCCCCAAGGCGATGCGGAAGCCGACATATTCATCATTCAGCCCCTCTCGGCCCTCCCGCCACTCCAGGGTGCCGGTCCGATTGAAATTATCGGGGGCGTGGACGGAGTTCCCGTCGTGATCGATGGTTCATTGGCAGGTGCGAGTCACGGTCTGGAAATCCTCTCGGACGGAAATCAAGTAAGAGGTCTGACGATTCAGAACTTCGAGTTCGCCGGTATTCACATAGTCGGTACCGGAAATACGATTGCTGCTAATAAAATTGGGATCGACTCGGCCGGGCAGCAAGCGGGTAACGGAGGCGACGGCATCTGGGTCGAAGGAGGCAGTCAGAATCTTATCGGTGGGCAGGACGAAGAGGGGCTCGATCAAAATATTATTGCCTACAACGGCGGCAATGGGATATCGGTGGAAGTCGGAACGATTAATCAGATCAACACCAACGCATTTTACGATAATGCCGGGATGGGGATCGATTTGGGACGCAATGGCTTTACTCCCAATGATATAGAAGACGGTTCGGTCGATGAGGACACGGGCGCCAATGAGCTTATCAATACCCCGGTCATCACGCGCATCGAATTGGTGGGCAGCACCGTGCAGATCGATTATTCAGTGCCCACCAATACAGATGCGGTCGAGGAGTCGCTCAGAATTGAATTCTACCGTGCGGATGAAAGTCGTCGTGAAGGTGGCGAGTTCCTGGGGACCGATCTTTATACCCCGGAAGATTTTCAGAACGGTGGAAAAACGCTCACGGTCGAGGTCGACGAATATCCGGATCTGGCCGCTCGGATTGTGGCCACTGCGACATCGGCGAGTGCGGGTACCTCTGAGTTCTCTGCGCCGCGGGGGATCCGCTTTGCAGGCCGTGCGATCGAAGAGGAGCAGCAGGACTTGGCCGATGATGTGGCCAATGGAATTTTGGCGCAACTCGAAGCGTACTTGTCGGGTCAGTGGACCACACCGACCCCGGTGCCCGGTCAGCCCATTGTCAGGCCGACCGACCCGGTACACGACTGTGTGGTCAACGATGTCACGATCGACGAAATTCTGATCGGTCGCAATGTCCGCGCGGTTGATGAAACAGATTGTGTACTCGACGTGGGATCATCGTCGGATCCTCTCATCGCGGTTGGATTTGGTGAAGAGGTGGATGATGTCACGCGGGCGGTCAACGATTACTGCGTCGAGCAGGTCTACGATTTGGCGGATGATTTGGAGCTTACACCCGGTCAGATGGTCGCCGTCATCTGGTTTGATCCGATTAACTTTACGGTGACCATTGGCGATAACCAGGTGAGCTACGATTACGACAACAACCCGACCGAACTGGTTGGCAGTATTCCTGGCGCGTCGTTGGTGGTGACTCCAGCGAGTGCGTCCACGCCGGGCGGCGTTCAAGGCATTCTGTTTGCCGGGGACGCAAGTACGATCAACGTCCAGATGAATACGACCAACAGCGGCGAATTGATGCGAGGTGGCGTGAATATTTATACGGTGGGCACCGGTGCAGGCGGCACCACCATTCAGCCGTCGATTCGCACGGTATTTCAGGGTTACCTTCCGGCGGAGTCGATGCTGATGACGTTTGACCCATCGGCTGCCCCCTCTCTGCTGGTCGGTGGCGGACCCGGTTCGTCAAATTCCCAATCGGTCGCTCAAATTTCAGCGTCGGACGCCGGAGGCGGTGGCGGCGGCGGTGGTATTCCGATGTCCATCCCCGGCATCTTTTCCGGGCAGGGAGGGTTTGAGCTAGCTTTTCTCGATCCCGCCTCGATGGCGAACGGTGGACTCGATATTTCCGGATCCAAGGTCGAAGAGGGTGAGAATGAGAGTGAGGAAGAAAATCTCCAAGATCAGGTACAGGGAGAATATGGCGAGCCGCTCGAGGCGAGTGAAGGTGAAGATGAGGAAGAGTTAGAAGAGAGAGATGAGGGAGATGAAGAAGTAGAAGACCTCGATGAATCTTCACCGGGCGATGATGAAGAAGAGGTCGAAGAGGCTATTTCCGCAATCTTTGATCTTCTCGGTGGAGCGCTGGTATCCACATCAGGACGGATCGATGTGATGGAGATATTGACTCAAGAGCAAGAGACTGCCGGTTCCGTCGGTCGAGCATCTGATGTCGGCGAGTCATCCTATGACCATGCTGCCGTGCCAATAAACTACGACAATGAATACGAACAGAGGATGTCGGATCATTGGGCGACTTCATATGAGGGTCGCGAACACGATAAAATCTGGGCGGACAAGTTCGCGGTAGAGCCAAAAGCCGGTTAGTCTGCCCTTGTCGCCGGTTGTGATAGCGTCGCTTCCTGCTCCTCGATGAGATCGGACTCTCGCCGTCCGTGCCAATTGCCTATAATGGAGTGATCGTTTCCATTTCATTGTCTCTCGTCGTTCCCTGTGGTATGCGTACTACTCTCCTCTTGCTTGCCCTAGCCAGTTTTTTGCAAACTGTTTTTCAGGGAACCACGTCGCTTTTTGCAGCGCCGGCTGAAACCCTGCCAATGGGTCTTGTGGCAAAGAAACCGGATGCGGGAAGGTTTGTCGAGACGCCACAGGGATTTATGGTTCCCTACACACAAAAAATTCCGGGAACGGAACAGAGTTTTCAAATGGTCCCCATTCCCGGGGGAACATTTTTGCTCGGAAGTCCTACTACGGAAAGCGGCAGAAGTTCGGATGAGGGCCCTCAGGTAACGGTTGCGATCGAGCCGTTTTGGATGAGTGCACATGAGGTGACGTGGGGTGAATATCAAGCTTTCATGGGGCTCTATTCTAAACTGAAACAAATTCAAGGGATGAAATACCGATTGGCCGATCCGCAAGAGGCCGAAAAGATGAGTGCCGAGTTGGCGACTGCAGGTGCAGATGTCCTCCGCGAGCACCTCGAGCGTTTACCTGAGGATGTCGATGCAATTACCGCGCCCACCGAATTGTATGAACCCGACATCACCTACGAGTACGGCAGTGAACCGGATCAACCAGCGGTGACGATGACGCAGTATGCTGCAAAGCAATATTCCAAGTGGATCAGCAAATTGACCTCAAGGTTCTACTGTCTTCCGAGCGAAGCCGAATGGGAATATGCCTGCCGAGCGGGCACCAAGACGGCTTATTATTTTGGTGATGATCCGGCAGCACTCGATCAATATGCTTGGTATGCCGACAATGCAGAATCACAACTCAATACAGTAGGGACCAAAAAGCCCAACGCCTGGGGGCTCTATGACATGCATGGCAACGTGGCCGAGTGGGTTCTCGATGCCTATGATGAGGAGGGCTTTCTGGAGGATGGTGCGGTGCGTTGGCCAGTAGAGGTTTTTCCTCGCGTGGTGCGTGGTGGCTCGTGGGAAAGTCCGGCATCGGCGTGTCGCACGGCAGCCCGGATGGCTTCGGCAGATGAAGACTGGAAAGAGGAAGATCCGAATCTACCCAAAAGTCCCTGGTGGTTTACAACCGATCCGGCCCGCGGCATTGGTTTTCGCCTCATCCGGCCGTTGTCTCCACCGCCGTTGGCGGTCCAAAAAAAGTATTGGGATATCGACTCGGAAGAAATAGGTTGGGATGTGGAGGATCGCTTGGAAGAGGGGCGCGGCGTGAAGGATCATATTGGTCCCGAACTTCCAAAGGTGCTGCAGCAATTACAACAGTTTCAATAGGCCGGCTTTCCCTTGCTGCGATCAATCCTACGTCGAATATCTCAGGCCCATCAGATCGACTACGGGCAACTCCGCTTTAGCGGTGTGGAGAAGTTGTGATAAGACGATGTGCCCGATTCGTGAAGCGGTTCCTTGGAACTTTGCGTCCGGTCTCCCGGTTTCGGTCGACGCATCTGATGACCAGACCCGCCAGCGACCCCCATCGATGGATTGCATCTTCCGAGGAGGTCTGGTCATCCGTGAACCTCGAGAGAATCGCCCAAAGTTTTATTTGGATTCCCGTTGACGCTTCTCGGCTAAATAGTTCACCGAATCGATCACCAGGTTTTGGTAAGGTTTTTGTGTCCAGTCGTTCACATCGTGACCGACTGAGAGCCCGATCACTTCTGCTTTGCCTTGAGGACAGTTCCACATCACGACTGCTTCTTCTTCACCCTGCACCCCACGGATCAACGGAATCACCCGCTCGAGTACGTAGAGGTTGTTGTAAAGTTCGGTATTCCCCGTCACGAATGTCTGCGGGAATCGCTTGGTGGCCGGATGTTCCTCGACGCGATTCAGCGTAATCGGTTGGCTCGGCCCATGGGTTGTACTGGCGATACCCGTGAAATCACCCCACACGGGAAAGGGGCGGTCTCCCTGCGTCAGTCGCCACTGGGTAACGAGTACCGGATCGGCCTTGGCTTGTCCGTGATAATCGGGACCTAAGCTTCCAGCTTCTCCGCTTTTGAAGGTTGGCCACCAACTGTGCATCGCACAATGGATCAGCAGGGCCGGCACGCCATGCTCTCGCGTTTGAGAAATCAGATTGGCAGCCGCCAGCGTATCCTTCGATCCGGCAAAGCAAAAGTTGTAGACGATCGCATCGAAAGGTTTGCCAAAATCGGGTTCTCGTAATTTTTTTATTTGTGCCTCGTGATCCCCGGTCATGACAGTAAGTTCCCATCCCGCTCGCTGAGCAAGCTGACGAAAAATGGCTAACTGAGGCGTGTAGCGATGGTAGGTGCCCGGTTCGTGTGTGAAGTAGAGTATCTTTTTTTTCGGCGGCTGATCGGCCTGCAGTGTCGTGTTGCCCAATAGCAAGAGGGCAAAAAATAGAACGAACGAGCGATACAGGATCTGCATGATCGTCTCCAGGAGAGTGGTGCCACGATGCGGAAGATCGCATCTTACTGGCTCTCTGCTGCCTGTCGAGCCTGCTGCTTCCAGCGACCGAGATAGGAAGCCATAAGTGGCGGCTGACACTCAATCATCGCGGTGTGGTAATACGACGGATCATCCCCCATCCAATCAATAATGTTCACCACTTTGAGGGATGCGGGACTGTTGTCCTCGAGCAGGGTGCGTAATCGCCGGCGAGCGAGGGATTCTTCGCCCAGGTTATACAGTGCCCAAGCCGCCATGGCGACGACTTCGTCACTCGTATCGTCGAGCATCCGTCGTAATGCGTCTTTTTGCCCTCGAGCGCCGGGACCGAGTCGAAACAAACCAACGCATGCCCAGTAGCGTATCCCGCTGTCCCGACTATCGAGCATGTTCACGAGCTTATCGAGATTGACATGCTCCTCACTCTGCAGCGCTGCATCCGCTGCGTCGAGCAGATCTGCAAGCGGATAAATTTCCGCATTGCGTACCATTTCGTAGATGGTCAAGCCATGCTTTTTCGCACGAAGCACCATCTCGCTCTCGGGCAAGAGTCCGGCATCAAAATGCTCAAGTTGCCATTGGCGCAGCTGCGATCGCATTTTAACCAGTCTATCGCGAGACGCAGGATCAAAAGCGAGATTATCAATGCAGTGCGGATCGGTGGCCGTATCGAAGAGTTCCTCAAGCGGTTTAGGACGAAAAAATCGTCCGGTGACCGTATCCGTTTTTCCGGCTAGGTGATGCGTCTGCCACGCACCGGCTGCCGGTGCCCTCCAGAGGTAAGCGAGATATTGGCCCCGGGGAACATAGGGCATGAAATGGCGAATGTAGAGATAGCGATTGTTGCGAATGGCGCGTGCCACACCACATCGCTCGTCCATCCGCCCGCGGTATGCAGGGGCAAATTGGCGCGGCGCCCGCGCCTCAGGGCCGAGAAAAATGTTTCCTTGCATCGCATCGGGAACCGCGGCATCTGCAAGAGACATCCAGGTGATCGGGATATCGATAAAGCTGACGATTCGATCGACTGCGGTTCCGGGTGAGAGAGGTTGTTTCTGTTCGTTGGTCGGATAATGCGATTTGAATTTTTTGGGAATTCGCACAATCAGAGGACAGTGAATTCCGGACTCGAGCAAAAATCGCTTGCTTCGTGGCATGACACCACCGTGGTCCGAGTTGTAAAT
>JAQWPY010000141.1 GCA_029245145.1 Pirellulales bacterium
ATCTGCAAAACGCACGCACAGTCGCTCAAGCTTTTTCTGTAGCCACATTCTAAAGCGATAGTCTTCTTGGTTGAGCCATTCATCGCTCGCCCACGGATCACGCAAATCAATCATTAGCGGAATGCGCGTCAAGAGGTGGATACCGAGGCCCGCCAGATGTGCGCTATGGGGAGGCCCGGAGGAAAAGATAACATGCGGACGATGTCGACGTGCTAACCGACATCCGGCAATCACGGCCGGGCCGACCCAGTTGACGCAATTGTCCGGTGTGTAAAAGAGCGTATCTTTCACAGCAACCAGAAAACCACGCAGTCGTGACATAAGGCCTCGATCGGTCGCTGCAGAATTTTGCGACGAAACGGATTCGTCGGAACCTCCTTCCGGCGGATCGACTGGTGCCTTTGGCTTGATTTTCGGTACCAATCGCTTGACCCATTTAATCAAGCGATCAAGGGGACGCCAAACGCCAGTACGCTCGATGACGGCACCCTGAGGCACGCGGTCGCACAAACTGTGGTCGACTGGATGGCCGATAACGGCATCTTCTTTCATTGCCACCACAATCCCTTCCCAATCGAAGGAAGGCATGTGATGCATAAACCTCAGCGTGCGATAAATTCCCACCGCTGCAATCGGAGGAAACGTGTGACACACAAACAGGCATTTGCTTGGCAGTTTGTCTCGCGATTTGCACTTCGTTTCGTCCATCGCTTCACATTCAATCATGGGACGCGGTATTTTTTGGGAACAACGCGTGTGGAGAAGCATGACTCCCCAGCTCTTCCGACCCGCAGAGCAGCATCTGGACAGGCACCCCACGTCCTTCTGCGTGTCCTTGCGGCTCCCTTAGACTGGGGTCACCGACCACTCGGATTCCAGAAATATTTTTTGTGCTTTTTTGGGATGTTTTCCTGTCCCAAATACATCAGCGGGAATGATCTCAAAATCGACCGCACGCTCGACGTGATCTACAGCCTTCAGGTTATAACCACTCCGGATTTCAATCGATACGGCATAAATGCCCGGATGTAAATTCAAACGAGGCAAACGACAATCAACCGTTTGCCTCTTACCCGGCACCAAATCAAACGTGGTATCTCCTTGATCACTTCCATGAATAATCGTGATCAAATCACCGCGCGAATCCGAAATGATAAAATTGACAAATGCGCCCCGAACCTCTTGATCAGCGTTTACCACCGTGTGGAAATGTATCCCGTCTCCCATGCCCAGCTTTCCGGCCGAGGAGCCGGCGAGATTCTTCAACTCGATATGTTCAAACTTCGCTTTACCGGTGCCACCCCGCGCAATGGTCGGATCGGTCAGATCTCGCTGCCCGGTCGTGGTTCCAAGTCTCGAAAGATACGTTGAGACCACGTCTCGACTGGTGGAATCCAGCAGGAGACGTCCGTGATCAAGCAGGATAGCTCGCGGACACAGATTTTCGACTGCCGCCATGTTGTGACTTACGAATAAGACCGTGCGACCCGATTGGGCAACTTGGTCCATCTTGCCCAGGCACTTGCGCTGAAATTCTGCATCACCCACGGCCAACACTTCGTCGATTAATAGGATTTCCAAATCGAGGTGGGCTGCAACCGCAAAACCGAGTCGCACTTTCATGCCACTCGAATACCGCTTCACGGGTGTCTCAATAAATTTTTCGATCCCCGCGAAATCTACAATTTCGTCAAACTGGGATTTGATCTCCGATCGCGTCATCCCCAAAATCGAGCCGTTAAGAAAAATATTCTCGCGTCCCGTCAACTCGGGATGAAAACCTGTGCCCACTTCCAGCAAGCTTCCAACCCGACCTTTTAAATCGGCGTGGCCTTTGGTCGGCGTCGTTATTTGGGTAAGAATTTTGAGCAACGTCGACTTACCAGCTCCATTGGCGCCCACGATCGCCAAAGCATCGCCTTCGTTGACCTCAAAGCTTACATCACTGAGCGACCAGAATTCTTCCACCCGACCCAGCGCGGCACCACTGCGCAGATTACGTATTGGGGCCTTGATTGCATCCATCAGGACGTCGCGCAACATTCGATAACGAGGGTCATTCCCGCTCGCCGACTTCTGGCCGATGCGGTAACACTTCGAAATGTTTTCTACTTTGATGCGAGGAACCATGAGACACTTTTATGGTGAACGTGGTATCAGATGATATCTGCAAATTTTGGCTCAAGCCGATAGAAGTACATGCAGCCAAAAATAAAACCGAGAATCACCATCAGAGTGGAATAACCGAGTTCCTTCCACGGCAACGGGTGCCCGAGCAGTGCTGCCCGGAAACTTGCGATAAGGCCGTTCATAGGATTCAGTTGCAGACCTTTTTTGGCCCATTGCCAAAGACCCATTCCTTTGGAATCTGCAGAAGCCGCTTCCTTCTCCGTGGCGGCGTTCGCCAAGGGATTTTGTTGGGCCGATCCCTCTTCCGTTACATCGTTTTTTTGAACGGCGGCGGGCGGCGGGGCGGTGGACATATAAATCGCCGGGGTGGAAAACATCCATAGCTGCACCAAAAACGGAATGGTGTGCTTAAAGTCTCGATAGGCAACATTCAATGCGGCAAGCATCGTACCAACGCCAAGCGCCAACAAGATCGTGAGAAAGAGTATCGGAAACACCATCAACATGATCGGCCCGACTATGACTCCTGACGTATCGGCCGACGAAAAATTGACGTAAAATACCATCACCAGCATGAGTACCGAAAAGGCCACAAAAAAATCGAAAAGTGCAGAGCCTACCGATGCGAACGGGATTGTGAGTCTGGGCACATAAACCTTGGTAACCAGCGGTGACGACATCAAAAGACTATTGCCTGCCTGGGCAATACCGGTGGAAAAAAAAGTCCAGAGAATCAGGGCCGAGAAAGAGAAAAGAGGATACGGAATGCCATCGGGCATGTCCTTCGCGTCTTTTCCGAAAATGATGGTGAATACGACCATGTACAAGGTGGGCTGAATTACGGCCCAGGTAATCCCCAGCAGGGATTGCTTGTAACGAATCTTCACGTCACGCCAGGTGAGGAAAAACAGCAATTCCCGATAGCGCCAGAGCTCGCCCACGTTCACGAACGCCCAACCGGAGCGTGGCCGAATGACGGTGCCACGATTTGCTTGGGGGGGCTTTGCCAGCGCGGCATCGGCCTGCGCGGCGTTCGTTTCCGCATCTTCCATCAACATGTCGCTCATCAGCAAGCACTCCCGACCGCGCTCGTGTATTCAGACACAATGTGATCGACGCGATCGAATTCGAACTCTTCGAGTAACATCCGAAGCTTGGTTTCGGTACGGTGGAGGTTCACGTAATGACGCATTCTCGACATTGCCGAAGGACCCGACAAGCGGGGCTGCTGCGGATCCACTTCCCATGGGTGAATATAGAACATAAACGGGTGGTTTGTGCGTTTATTTACTTGGGATAGGCAATATCGCGTGAATGCAAATGGATAAAGGCGAAAGTATCCGCCTCCCGATACGGGTAAATTCCACCAACCGAGCTTAAAGACGGAGGGTGGAAATTCTGCCAGTTGGCCGGAGCCCGTCTTTTGAAAATGAATATCGGGGCGTGCACCCGCAATACCGTAACGATCGTGATAAACGGGAAAGACCGATGAATCGATTTGAAACCCCTCTTCGGCCAAAATATCAAGAGCCCAAAGCGACTTCTGTGTGATCGAAAAACTGGGCGCTCGGTAAGAGATGACCGGCTCTCCCAGAATGTCTTGTAGCACGTCCCTCGATCGCTTCACATCGTCTCGAAATTCTTCCGGTGATTGAGAATAGATCAGACGATGCCAATAGCTGTGAGATCCAATTTCATGACCTCGTGAGCGCAGTTCTCGCACCAAGGCAGGAAATCTCTCGGCAACCCAACCCAAGATAAAAAAAGTGCCGCTCACGTTTGCACTTTCCAGAAGATCGGCGATCCGCAAAGTGTTGGCTTCGACTCGGCTTTCGAATTCAGGCCAACGCTCCCGCTGCACACATGACTCGAAAGCCGATACCTGAAAGTAATCCTCTACATCAACCGTAAAGGCATTACGAATAGGCAAAGATGACGATTCCATGGGCAGCCACCATCAAGTGGACAGGGATCCCAGAGAACCCGAATCGGCATCATCTACTTCGCCGAGTCTTCCCGGTTCAGACAAGGGCTCGGCAACAAGGTCCTCGTTGGCAGAGTCATCCAAGATATCGTCACTCACTGCCACGACCTCCCGCTCGGCGTCAACTACTCGATTCTTTTCCGAGTTTCCCTCCACCAATTCGTCGAGCGAAATACTTCGTCGCTCTATTTTTTCCACATTGCCCGTAGCGCAATCCGTTTTCAGAGGAGAAAAACCTTCGACTTCGATCGGTGAGCCATTGAGATTCTTCGTAAAACTGGTGTGTTTCATCACACCAATCCAATGCGCCGCCTCATTCGAGCGGAGGCCTACCATCTTGATGGCCGTACAGAGGGCGATTTTGGCGTCCAAAATCAGGGTGCACGCTTGGACGTATTCCAGGTCCAACGCAAGTTTTTTACGGACACTCTCCACGTCACTATCGGCCGGCAAAATGATCTGCGCAAGACCGGTAATCCCCGGCTTCACGCTGAGCCGCCCTACATATCCGGGAATTTCCCGTGCAAGAAACTGGGTAAATTCGGGCCGCTCCGGCCGCGGTCCAATCAACGCCATCTCCCCCTTCAGGACATTGAAAAGCTGGGGCAATTCATCGAGATGAGAAGCACGCATGAACTTGCCCAACGCCGTGACACGAGGGTCCGAAATGCCTGCGGTCCAGACGGGTCCGCTTTTCGATTCGGCATCGTTTGCCATCGTGCGGATTTTGTAAACCGTGAAAACCTCGCCTTTCAGGCCAACGCGGGTCTGGCGGTAGATGCCGGGGCCTCGGGAGGTAATCTTCGTGAGAAGCACCAAGCCGATAATAAAGGGCAGGGCAAAAATCAACATCAGGATCGCAAGCGGCAGAGCCAACCAGCTGAAGCGGCCAAAATAGGACGCCGGATTTGGCAGATTGCTCGCAGTATCTACGGATTGCTCAGACAACACAGCCTCCACAGCCTAAGTCTGTCCAAAAATCGAGTGAGGAGAAATGAAAGGAAAAGAGCCAAATTCAAAACCACAAATGCCCAGGACTCACTCCCTTACGAAAGGCGACGATCGTCAGTTCTCCTAGACTACTCACAGGATAGCTATCTCAACCCGCTAGTTCAAATATTTTGCACAAAATCGCGGGTAAACCCGCCGACAAAATCGGAAAAATTTGTTTTATCGGTATCCCAAGCAGAGTGCCTGCGTACGCTTTCTTGCAGCCGGAATACGAGCCGCGTCCGGAGAAGCGGCAATCGCCTTTTCCACCACGATTGCCGAAAATCAAGTCGGATCATGAAATAAAGAAAAGCGGTCGGGGCGAGCGACTTTCCCCTTACCTCCGTGGGGGGAGACCCCTGTTTGAAAATAGGCTGTTTTTCCGATATCCTGAATCGCCAGTGGAGGCCTAGGCGGCGTAGAAACCTGAGAAAACAGTGTTTGAAATTCTCGTTTTCTGACCCGGGCCATTTCGCGTACTTGGTCAATTCCTTGGTTCCCCTTGAGAAGGAGACGCTGTTGTGAAGTTGAATAATCTCAATCGACGTGAATTTGCAAAACTCACCGCCGCTGCCGTTGGTGGTGTTGTGGCAGGGACCGCAGTGAGCGGTGTCGTGGAAGGCTCGATCGTGGACGAGAGTCCTCTGCTCTCTGGAAAGAATGTGTGTCGGGGCCTGAATCCAAAATGCGGTGGCCACAAAGGTGGCAACAACGCATGTGCGGGACAGGGTGCCTGCTACACGGCGAATAAGCATACATGCCACACATCGAACGACTGTAAAGGTCAAGGTGGTTGCGGGGCACGTCCCGGAGAGAACGCGTGCAAGGGAAAGGGCGAATGTGGCGTTCCGTTGAGCGACTCCGCCTGGAAAAGAGCCCGTGCCAACTTTGAAACTGCTATGAAAGCAGCAGGCAAAAAATTTGGTCCTGCCCCGGCAAAATAGGCAGTTCGGGAAACAAGCTCATACTGTGCCGTGCGGCGACTTAGACGTTGCACGGCACAGTGTATTTTATCGTAATCAGAAGGTGGTCGCTCTATGGTCGAACCACGTCTCGGGCATCCCAATTTGGGCCTCGGAGTGGGCCTGCGTACGGTCCACTTCCCCTACATTCTGGAAAAGCATCCCCCCGTCGATTGGTTTGAGATCATCTCTGAAAACTTTATC
Organism: Pirellulales bacterium; assembly: GCA_029245145.1. Classification (GTDB taxonomy): domain Bacteria; phylum Planctomycetota; class Planctomycetia; order Pirellulales; family UBA7805; genus UBA7805. The sequence continues at coordinate 6,271 of JAQWPY010000141.1, forward strand.
GACTCTCAAGGGCGTCCGCGTCATACGCTGGATCAAATCGCCGAGCGATATCCGATCGTCATGCATGGCGTATCGCTTTCGATCGGTAGTACCGATCCGCTCGATTTTCAATATTTGGAAAAACTTAAGAAACTAGCGGGCGAAACTGACGCTCGCTGGGTCTCCGATCATCTCTGCTGGACCGGTGTGGCAGGTCGCAATACGCACGATTTGCTCCCTGTGCCTCTCAATGAGGACACGCTCCGGCACGTCTGTTCACGTATCGAGACTGTGCAGGATTATCTACAGCGACCTTTGGTCCTGGAAAATCCAAGCAGCTACGTCACGTTCGCCGAATCGACAATGTCGGAATGGGAATTTCTGACTGCAATGACCGAGGCAACGGAGTGTGGTCTTCTGCTCGATGTGAATAATGTTTATGTGTCGAGCGTAAATCACGATTTTGATCCTTATGAATATCTGGGACACATTCCCTACGACCGCGTGGTCCAGTGCCATCTCGCAGGGCATACTCACTGCGGCACCCATTTAATTGACACTCACGACGGAAAAGTAATTGATCCGGTGTGGCAACTCTATCGAGAGGTCCATCGCGGCACCGGGGGAATCTCAACACTCTTGGAATGGGATGCGCAAATTCCACCGTTTGAGGTAGTGCACGCGGAGGTACTCAAGGCAAAACTTTACATGGAGGAAAATCTCCCGTCCGATGGTCCCCAGACACAAGGCGAATCGACCGGCGAAGCTGTTCTGCCCCATCCGCTCCATTTTGTCGCACCGGAGGTGCAATGAGCGACCGCCCTAAAAGAAACGTCACTGGACTTTCAACCCCCCGATGAACTGATGCAAGAAAACAAAGAGTTTGATCTGGAGAAGCTGCAAACGTGGATGCAGGTGGTCATTTCTCACGCGGGGGGGATTGAAGCGGGAATCGCTTCGGAGGAAGCGCAGCGGGAATTCGAGATAGCTCCCGATAGCTTAGAGAGGATTATCTGTCGATCAAACAATCTGACCAGCACAGAACGATTAGGAATTTACGGCAACGCCTATTTCGCGAGACTCTTGGAATGTTTGCGAGAGAGTTTTCCTGCCCTCGCCTACGCACTAGGCGACGAATTATTCGACGAATTCTCGCTGGAATATCTACAGAGATATCCGTCTCAAAGTTACTCGCTCTGTGAACTGGGCGGACACTTTGCCTCGCATCTGCAGGAAACACGCCCCGATGCGGAACAGCGGGCGTCGGGGGAAATCGATTGGCCCGATTTTCTCATCGACCTCGCCACACTCGAATGGAACATTGAGCAAGTATTCGATGGTCCCGGAACTGAGGGGATACCATCCCTGGCAATTGAGCAAATTGAAGCGGTCCCCCCGGAGCAATGGTCGCAAATGATCCTCCGGCCTGGTCCCAGTTTGAGGATTCTGGAGTTTCAATTTCCGGTCAACGATTACTACACGGAATTCCGCCAGGAAAACAAACCGGAGATGCCAGCGCCAAGACCTCAATACATTGCGCTGAACCGACGCGAGTATGTGGTTCGTCGGTTGGAAATCGAACCCTTGGAGTATCGATTGCTTGAGCGGATACTTTGTGGCAATTCTCTGGGCGATGTCATTCAAAGAGTTGCCGCAGAGGCGGAAGTTCCCCTCGAACAATTCGCCGAATTATTACAGCAGTGGTTCCAGAAATGGACAACAGCCCAGTTCTTTTCCTCCATCAGTTCGCCACAGGCAGAGACATCGATCGACTAAGGATCGATCACGCGGCCAATCGCGCCCTTGAGCCATCTTCTAGACGGTCCTCGAGGAGTTCGGCCGCCATCTGCCGATAGTCGACGGCACCATTCGATTCCGGTGCATAATTAAAGATGGAACGTCCAAAACTCGGAGCCTCGGCTAAGCGTATATTGCGGCGAATCCGCGAAGCGAACACTTTTGCTTCTGCCCAGGGTACCTGTTGACCGCGCGATTGATCAAAAAACTGCTCGACATCACGACTTACTTCAGCAGCCAGTCGCGTTCCCGAATCGAACATGCAAAAAGCAACGCCCATCAATTGAAGACTTGGATTCAACTGCTGTGCCACCAGGTGAATCGTCTGCAGGAGCTTGCTCAGCCCATGCAGCGCAAGAAAATGTGGCTGCATCGGCAAAATAACTTCGTCAACCGCTGCAAGTGCATTAATGGTCAGAACGCCGAGGGAAGGAGGGCAATCGATAATCACAAAATCGTATTCATCGGCAACCTCTTGTAGGCGATTTCTGAGAATCAGATCCCGCCCTTCGACATTCGAAAGTTCCATTTCGGCGGCCGCCAGGTCGATGTGGCTCCCGGCGCACGATAAATAGTCGTCCACCTTGCGGGTGGCCTCTGCAAGAGACGTTTTGCCGCAGAGGACTTCATAAATCGAAGCCTCGCCTGGCGCAAGTTCAATCCCCATATGCAACGTGGCGTGTGCTTGGGGATCCATGTCGATAACCAGCACCCGTTGGCCACTCTCAGCCAAGGCCGCTGCCACATTGACTGTGGTGGTCGTTTTACCAACACCACCTTTTTGATTGATCACGGCAATCGATCGCATCGACTTCTCCGGTTGCAGTCCGTTGAGTGATAACTTGAACCTGGCGCGGCGGGATTGTAGAGACACCGCTGCAGAGAAGATAGGCCAATTGCGGCCTCCTCTTGCAGGGAGTCAATAGGGCGAAACAACAAGGTTGCTTGCATCGCCAGCAAAAAAGTTCTGTGGCGGTTTTCTAACTTGCAAAAAGCAAATCGCAAGGAAAGTCGAAAGTCTCAGCGACTGCACGATTGGTGACGACTCCATCTGTGATATTGATGGCGCTCGCAATTTCTGGGTATCGATTGGCGAGGACCTCAAGATTGCCTTCCGCCAATCGCAAGATCCAGGGCAAGGTCACATTGCAAAGCGCAAACGTACTGGTCCTACCCACCGCCCCCGGCATATTCGTGACACAATAGTGCAAGACTTGATCGATGAGAAAAGTCGGCTCGCGATGGCTCGTGGGACGGCTCGTTTCCACGCAACCACCCTGATCGATGGCCACGTCGATCAACACGCTCCCCGGCTTCATCAAACGAAGTTGCTCCCGCTCAATTAAACGCGGCGCCTTGGCGCCCGGGATCAAAACGGCACCGACGACGAGATCTGCGCGCTGCAATTGTTCGCGGATTGTATGTCTATCGCTAAAAAGGACATTGACATTGGCAGGCATGATGTCATCCAGGTATCGCAGTCGATCCATATTGATGTCGAGAATGTTGACATCAGCACCGAACCCTGCGGCGATCTTGGCTGCGCTCGCACCGACCACCCCGCCGCCCAGAATGGTAATGTGGGCCGGTGCCACTCCGGGAACCCCTCCGAGGAGAATA
>JAQWPY010000157.1 GCA_029245145.1 Pirellulales bacterium
GGCAACGCTCGACGCGGTAAGAGCATTTCAGCGGGGCCCCAAGGGGGACCGCAAGAAGAAGGCAGCCGGCGAGGCACTCAAGAAAATTCGCGAAAAGCAAAAAACCTCTGAGTCGCTCGGGGCACTTCGCGAGCAGGTCGATACGCTGCGTGAGGAAAACGAAACGTTTCGTAAGGATGTGCAAGAGCTGAAGGATCGACTGGAATCGGCCAATGAAGGAGCCGAACCTCAGGCAAGCGAAGAAAAAGCGAACTGAACCGATTCTCTGCAGCGCGGATTGTGCATTTACTTGCGGGCACTACTGAATGGAAACCGCGCCATTCATCACCATCCCCCCGCGATAGCCTTTGAATCGTTCGTAGAAGGCATAAATTTTGGGATGCGCTCGACGAAGCTGGTCTTTACTCTCCGCGAGAAAGCGAGCGTATTTCGCCCTGCCTTCCGGTTGCTGCTGACACGTATGAATCTCGATTGTGCCGCTTTTCTCATTTTCCAGGATCAGCACTCCCAATCCACTTCCCTGAATAATATCCACAAAACGCGTTTCGCCGTCGACGCCCGAGACCACGATCTGCGCCCCTTCCCCCAACCGCACTTCCCCGCCGCCGATGACGATGCCTCCCCCGCCACCGAGACGGATCGGCCGAACTCCGCCCAAAACGTGAACGAGTCCCTGCCCCAACCAATTTCCCGGCTTCAGTCCGTAGGGTGGAAACTCGAGAATTTCTTTGGCCCGTTTGGCAATACTCTCGCGAGAATTGTCTGCCAGTTTTCCCAGGGCAGCCTGTGCTGAATCGCAAAGTTTTTCATCCGGCGAACGGTAAAACTTTTCGAGAATCTGCATCGCCCGCTGTTCCAATTCCAAACTGCCACGTGGTGCCACTGCGGCAAGCGGACCCACGGCAGGTAAACCGATCTCCCCGAGTCGTCGCTGGGCTGCCTGCCGATCCGCATATCGGTCCGCATCGAGACGTCCGACGAGCCTGCGGATTTCCGTTGGAGAAGCAGCCTCCGCGGCGGCGTCAGTTGAGGTGGCAGGGGGACTTTCAGCTCCGGCAGAAAGGCCAACCAAACAGAGCCCCATCGCTATTGCAGTTCTTGTCTTCGAAAACAAAATCATCTCGTCCCGCCCAGAGCCTTGCGCGAAGCTGAAAATCTCTTCCTTGATAATCCCGATTTTGCAAATCGGGTCAATAGTCTCTGCGCCTCGATTCGCATCCGGCGCGTACAAAATGCCCTTTTTCACCGCCTCTGCTCCGCGCGGACAAAAGTGTACAATCGGACTCCCGCAATCGGATACGAGACGAATGAGCAGAGGAAGGACAGACAATGATTCGACAGTTTAATCGTGATACTGCCTTGCTGATGATCGATGTCCAAGATGGCGTCGATGTGCTCCAGCATTGGGGAGGCGATAACGGGCGCCGTAACAATCCTGATGCGGAGACACATATTGCCGAAATCCTTACGGCATGGCGGTCGATCGGGCTGCCCGTGTGCTTTACGGCCCACGACTCGCGCGAGGCCGTATCGCCTTTGAAATTGTCTGAGGCGGGAGGGGCATTCAAAGCGGGTCTGGGGCCGAACCCGGGTGAGCTCATTTTTGAAAAGGATGTGAACAGCGGATTTATCGGCACGAGTCTTGAAATTGAATTGCGACGGGCGGGCATCAATCGTCTGGTGGCCGTCGGTTTCTTTACAAATATGTGTGTCGCGACGACTGTGAGAATGGCCGGCAATATGGGATTCGACACCTACCTCGTGACCGACGCCTGTGCCTGCACGAATCGTATCGGCCCCGACGGAACGGACTACGATGCCGAAATGGTCCACGCCATGACGATCGCAAATCTTCACGGTGAGTTCTGCACAGGAATAACAGCCGGGGATGCGGTCGATCTTTTGAAGGGGGATGTGGAAAGACTGGAGCGGGTGCAGGGGAATGAGTAACTTCGGCACAGCGGATATGGTTTCTCCCCTCCGCCGGGTCCTGATGAAAATGCCGGGATCGGCAATGGAGACCGAGGACTGGCAGCAGTGGAATTACAGTGGGCCACTCAACGGCGATTTACTGCGTCGCGACCACGCAGCCCTCGTCTCGGTCATTGAGAATTTTGGCGCGGAAGTTCTTTTCCTCAAAGACGATTCGTCCGATCTCGCCGATGCCGTATTTACCCACGATGTCTCGCTGGTGACTCCCGAAGGAGCGATCCTCTGCCGCATGGGAAAGGAACTGCGACGAGGAGAGCAAGATCTGCACGCGGCTTTCTATCGCGAACAGCAGATCCCGCTGCTCGGTTCAATCCAATCGCCGGGAACGGTCGAGGCGGGTGATTGCGTTTGGCTCGATGCCCAGACACTTTTGGTCGGCCTCGGATTTCGCACGAACCCATCTGGCATGTCACAACTTGAACAACTGCTCGCACCGCAAGGGGTGAGCGTCCACGGCTTTGATCTACCTGTCTATGGCGGCTCGGCAGCCTGTCTCCACCTGATGTCGCTTATCAGCATGCTTGATCACAATCTCGTACTCGCTTGTGAGTCGATGCTACCTGTGCGATTACTCAAACTTTTCGCCGAGCGTCAGATCGAGACGGTCGCAGCGTGCGAAGACGAGTTCCGCAGCAGCGGCACACTGAGTACCAACGTGCTTACTCTCGCGCCCCGGCACTGCGTGATTGTCGATGGGTTTCGGGAAACACGCGAGCGCATGGAAGACAGCGGTTGTACGCTCTACCCCTTTTCGGGTGACGAGTTGTGTCTGAAGGCCGAAGGGGGCCCCACCTGTCTGACCCGTCCCCTGCTCCGCCAAGACTGAACCGATCGCGATGCGGTAGGACCTTGCGGAAATCTTCTGCGAATTGCTCTATCGATATCAAAAGAGCGTGTAGATGAAGGGCGCCACTGCCGTGCCACTCAACATCACCAGGACACCGAAGAAAAGCAGCACAATCACAATCGGTGTAATCCACCACTTTTTATTGTGCAGCAAAAAATCCCAAAACTCGGCAAAGAAACCGACCTGTCCGCCCTGCGCCTGGCGGGAAAAATCCTCGCCCTGAGCCTGTTGCTCGCGTTGATCTTCTTGATTCATCCGGCCTATTCCTCACGCGCTACGAGTTAGAAGGGGTTCCAATCGCTCATCGGTCAGTACTGGTCAGTACTGCTTGAAGTACCGCTGGGGATCGTGATCATTCTGACGCGTCACCCAATACGTATCTCGATTTTCTTCGAGCTTCCGTCGCATTGGATCATAGCCGACCAAACGCATCACGAGTCCTACGGGGGTAAACAGCAGGTAGTAAATGATAATCAACAAAAGATGGGAGACCAACCATCCGATCGGAATGACCGAATAGATCCAACCTCGATACAAAGGCCTCCGGAGACGAGGGATCAGGTAATAAACCACGATCACTGCGCCGGAGGCATATGCGACGTAGAGAATGACGTCGGGAGAGACCCCACTTCGCCAAAGGACCACACAGATGATGGCCATAAAGAGTGCAAACAGCGGCCCGAACCACTGCAGTTCTTTGTGACTGAAATCTTTTTTTACCTCAATCAATCCCACGATGACCTCGATTCTCACAGATTAGTCCAGAGGAAAATCTGCCAAATATTCCTCGCGGATGTGCTGACTGGCATCCGGCTGCTCATCTTTCAACAAGAGGCAATTCTCCACGACCAGCGCATCCATATGCGTGGCGAGAAAGCAGCGGTACGCATCTTCCGGAGAACAAACCACCGGTTCACCCCGCACGTTGAAGCTGGTGTTGATTAGCACGGGGCAGCCACTTTTCGCTTCAAATTTTTTGAGCAGGTTGTAGTAGCGTCCGTGCCGCTGCGGATCGACGGTTTGCACCCGGGCAGAGTAATCAACGTGTGTGATAGCGGGGATTTCACTGCGACAGATTTTCAGCTTCTCGAGTCCCTCCTCGGCAGCTTGCTCGTCGGAGATCGGTGTATGACGCGCGGATTGAACCTGGGCCACAAGCAGCATATAGGGGCTTTCCTGGTCCAACTCCATTTCAAAATACTCGCTCGCCCTCTCGCGCAAAACAGAAGGAGCAAAAGGACGGAATGACTCTCTGAATTTAATTTTCCGATTCATTACCGATTGCATCGTGCGGCTTCGAGGATCGCCCAGAATGCTCCGGCCACCCAGGGCCCTTGGGCCAAACTCCATGCGTCCCTGCATCCATCCCACCACTTTTTCTTCGGCCAGCAGGCTACTGACCTTCTCACAGAGTTCATCTTCTTCGGAAAAATAATGGTATGTCGCACCTTGAGAATCAAAAAATTGTCGTGCTACCGTCTCATCGTACTGCGGCCCTAAAAAGGAGCCCTGCTGGCTGTCGTTGGCTTGAACGCTTCGATCATTTCCGAGCAACTGATGCCAGATGAAGAGAGCCGTACCCAGTGCGCCTCCGGCATCGCCCGCTGCAGGTTGAATCCAGATGTTGCGGAACGGACTCTCGCGCAAAATCCGGCCGTTCCCGACACAATTCAGCGCGACTCCACCTGCAAGGCAAAGATTCTCCGAACCGGTTTGCCGATGCACATGTTCGGCAATCCGCAGCATGACCGTTTCGGTGAGTTGTTGAATAGAAGCCGCAATGTCCATATCATCCTGCGTGAGCGGTGATTCGGGGTGTCGCGGCTTGCGGCCGAAGAGCCGGTTCATCTTGGCACTCGTCATCGTCAGGCCCTGACAGTAATTGAAGTACGACATATCGAGCCTGAACGAACCGTCCTGCTTGAGATCCAATAACTTTTCCAGCATCATCTCGGCATAAATCGGCCGACCGTACGGTGCCAGCCCCATCAACTTGTACTCGCCCGAATTGACGCGGAACCCGGTGAAGTAGGTGAAGGCTGAATAGAGCAGCCCCAGCGAATGCGGAAAGGGTAATTCGGCTGCTAATTCGATCCGATTCCCTGTGCCTCGGCCAAAACTTGCCGTAGCCCACTCGCCGACCCCGTCGAGGGTGAGGATGGCGGCTTCTTCAAAGGGAGATGGGAAAAAAGCGCTTGCGGCATGGGATTCATGATGTTCGGTAAAAACGAATCGGTTTTTGTAGGCCCCGCCCAACCCACGACTCATTTCGCGCGGCAGGTGCAGCTTTTGGCGCAACCAGAGTGGCATGGCACGAAAAAATGAACGAATGCCTTGTGGCGCATAGGCGAGATAAGTCTCTAGCAATCGCTCGAACTTCAAAAATGGCTTGTCGTAGAATCCGACCAGGTCAAGATCAGCCGGAGTGAGTTTAGCCTCGCGCAGGCAATAATCGATCGCCTCCTGTGGAAAGCGATGGTCGTGCTTTTTGCGAGTGAACCGCTCCTCCTGTGCGGCGGCCACGATCTGCCCGTTGACGACCAGGGCCGCTGCCGAATCGTGGTAGAAAGCAGAGATTCCGAGAATCGCGGTCATGGGGGTCGTCGGAGGGGCGAGATGCGGGGAAAGCGACGTGGTCACTCTAATGGCTTTTTTCTCAGATCACAATTGCAAGTCGGGTAGTCCCCTCCCCGCACATACCGGCAGCGATCAATCGAGTCGCCGCAAAACTCGTTGGCCCCCGTCTGCGTAGTTGTGGGGAGGGAGAAATTTCGGAATCGGGCCTTAAAAAAACGGAAAACCAGGTTTTTTTTGCGTTCCTTTGCCTTTCCGACTCTCAGTCGTCGCGTTCTACCTATGGAAGATCTTATCTGAGACGGGTCGTTCGGCCCAAACAATTAGGGGGAAGGTTCTATGCGCTCCGGAATTCGCGTGCGGGCCGGTGGTTTTACTCTCGTGGAACTGCTTCTTGTCATTGCTGCTGTCACCATCTTAATCGGGCTCCTTTTACCCGCAGTCGGCACGGTACGGGAACGTGCCCGCGCAACCGAATGCAAAAACAATTTGAAGGAACTCGGGATTGCTCTTCGCATGGCAGAAGAAAAACTTCGAATGCCCGTCCAGGCTTACGATCAGGAGCGAGATGAATACTGGACAAGCACAATCCAACCCTTTCTCGAAACAACGACGAACGAAGTCTACTTTTGTCCCAGCGACAGTGCTGCCCCATCGAATCCCGAAAGCCTTGATCTCGATCAGATCACCACGTTGGCAAGCTATGGCGCGAACAGTGCGATGCATCAGATGCAAGGTGGCGACAGTCGCAAGATTGTACTGATGGAGTGGAAAGACCGTGTCATCAGTTCGCTTCCGGCCGATCAGTCATCGAGTAATTGGGATGACCATAAAGTGATTTGGAGCCAAGCGATCGATCAGTCGACGCGACACGGGTCCGAACTCAACGCCCTCTACCACGATGGGACGGTAGCAACGGTACTCCCCGAAGAGGCGACCCCCTGCGCTACGGATATATGGACACCCTGGAGATCCTCCCTTACGTGGGAAAACTGCGATACGCCGAATGCTGCTGAACCGGTCGAACCGGGTGATGATGGGGGTCAGGAGAATCAGAACGGGAACAATGGCCTGGGCAACGGCATCGATCCACCGCCGAACGGAAATGCACCTGAGAATGATGGTGAAGGAACCAGTCCCGGTGATCCCGGCAATCAAGGCGGACCTAACGCCGAAGCGGAAGATGATGGTGCCGAGGACGAAGAATTTGTCGAAGAAAACTGCTTCAACGCAATCGAGGGATTCCCCGAACTTGCCGGCTGGTTTGTCCGCGTGACCTACCAGGGCAACTTGATTCGCGATATTCCGATCGGGAATGCAAATTATTATGAGCCCTCGGACGGTCAACCGCGAATCCTTCTGGTGGAAGATTCGCTCTGCAAGTATTCGATTCATATCGAAGATTACACCGACTGGGATTACGATTCAAAAATTACCGTCACCCGCCTTCCCGGCGGTGATGTACATCTGAGCTACGGCTTCACCACCGGGGCTCTCTATCTCCATGCGGTGGTCGACGCGAACGGGTCG
>JAQWPY010000171.1 GCA_029245145.1 Pirellulales bacterium
CTTTAAGTGGGTCCGGGGTAATTTCCGGGAATACATCGAGGCCTTTCTCGCTATCGTTAATTTCAAAGGCACGAATTTTCATCTCTCCGAGTCCCGAGAGTTCGGAGGTGACTAGGTAATGCCCGACAATGGCAGGGGCGCCTAATAGCGAGCCTGCGGCATGGTCGGTGTACAGCAGGGCAGGGGAACCAGGGAAGTTTTTCACTGTGGCTGCACCGTCCGCAAGCCCTTTGGCAATCACCTCCGGGTCGATGGCAAACACGCGTTTGGCATCGGCAGAAAAATAGACAAGACCCGTCTTCGCATCGTATTTCCCCCGATGTAGGAGCGGGTGGTCGACCTCGTAAATACCGAGTCGTCGCCCACGACTCAGTTCCAGCACGTGAATCTCTCCCGTAGCGGTGGGCAACAGGCCCACCACATGGGGTGGCGTGTTAGGGGCAATGGCAGGAATACTGATCACCGTCAGCGGCGCGGAAAGATTTTGATCCAAATCAACCTGGTACTCCCAGTCAAGTTCTCCCGTTCTCGCATTGAGTGCCATCAGTTTGTTTTCAATTGTAGAGACAGCGACGACCCGTTGGGGTGCGGTTGCAGTCGAAGGCACCGATACCGGCAGCGCATAGGAGTCGAGGCCCAGTCGGCGCGCCCAGAGGCAAGCACCTTTGGTGTCGAACGCGTAAAGAATTCCTCGGGCGATTGCAAAGTAGACCTGGTTGTCTGTTATCGATCCCGGTAACGCATCGCTCGCTCCGCGGACGACGAAGAGCGACTGGGCAGGCGCACCTTCCTCGGGGGATGATTCAGCCGTCAAACTGACCGAACTGGTGCTATTATTTTCATCCGCAGCATTTTCATTGTCGCTGCTGGGATTGGAAAACCTCACCGGCACGTATTTGATCCTTTGCGACTCTCGCCGGTACGCCTGTCGTAAAAAATCCTTCGTCTCCGTTTTCCAGATTTCGATATTTCGCAGGTCTGCGGGGGAATTCGCTTGTGTATTATTTCCTCCGGTTTGTGCCTGCGGTGGAGAGTGAAGTAACTCTGCAAGTGCGCCTTTGATCGAATCGTAGAGCTTGTCGAGTTGATTGCCCGGAATGCGATTCGTCGTATCGAGTAGCCTGCCAAGCTGAGAGAGAATCGCGAGCCGCTGGCGGAGGTAGAGCATCTGTTCACGCTGCTCTTGGATATCGCGCCCAATATTATCATCACCTGCCGTGAGTTCCGCGGACTCGGCTGCGGGAGATTCGTTTTCCGCGCTAGCGGTCTCGATGTCAGTATTCTCTGAAGGTTCTGGCTCGGGGGTCTCAGGAGAAGAAGTTTCGGCCGCTTCGATTTCCGGGCTGGCATGCTCGGCGTTGACCAGGCTCACATTTTCCAAAAGGTCGAGCGTTTTCTCCGCAGCGTCGAGTCGTTCGCCTGCCGTCTCTAAGTCGCTTCGCTTCGATTGAATCTCCGCATTGATACGGTTGATATCAAAGTCGACTTGTGGGTCGTCGAGCGTGATCACGGCTTTGGGCGTGATTATGGATACCTGTTGATTTCGCTCACGCGCCTGATCGACAAACGTGTTTTTTAGTTTTTCTATGGCCTCACGGAAGCGGTGGGCATACGCGTTATACGCGGGGTTATCGCGGTGGTTTTTATAAATGGCTTCAATGCGTTTCCATCCACGGTCCGGATCTCCTGTCCGCGAAAAAATGTCGTCTCCGGCGTCACACATGTCGACAAAAAATGGAATTTCCTGGGCATGAGGGTTCTCAGGAAAGTTGGATTCGTATCGCTTAAAAGCGCGTTTGGCCTTATTCCATTTTTTCTCTTCGTAGAGCCGTACCGCATCTGTCCAATCTGTTATTTCGTTGGGGGCGGGTCGAAAAACAACGATCGCTGTAGCCGCAAAGAGTCCGGCAAGAAGTGTCGCCGCCGCGACCCATTTGAGTTTTGCTCCCTTGGGTTTTCTGCCGCCGTCATCGCGGCCTGGACTCCGCGTGAATCCACTCCCGTCTGCGCCGCCAAACGTGGTTCCATCGGTCGACGTTGAGTCACCACTCTCGCTCTCGGTCGCGTGATTGGTTTCCACTGAGTGAATGATTACTTCGGGCGCCGTATCGCCGCTGGCACCCGGGTCGGCTTCGACATCATCAGTCTCTTGGCCAAGGGCCGTTGCCTCGAGTTCCTGGATTTCACCAAAGCTGGGCTGTTCTTCAGTCGGGGAGGGCGTTGGGTTTGCTGGCGTGTCTGAAGGAATGGAATCGCCAGCGTCCTCAATAACTGGACCTGCGATATAGCCTTCGAGTGAGACGATGCTGTCGGCGCCGGCAGGAGTAGAAACCTCGGTTTCAGACTGAGTGTTCAGCGGACTTGTGGGTAGGTCCGTATCTGACCGGTCGGTACTGCCCGAGGGACCTTCGACAATGAATCCGCGACGGCATTGGTCGTTACGACACTTGAACCAGTTGCCAGCCTGACTGGAGAGAAGGTTGTATGTATCGCCACAATAAGGGCAATCTGCACTTATCCGGTCGTCCGACATGCCTCTCCCCTAATTTTCTCACGTCAGCACAAGAACAAGACTTTCGCTCGCTGTCAGTTGATCACCCGCCACCCGCGCCGGACCTCACGGCGAAAAGTACCTTGTTCACTTCGGCACCCGCCGCCGCATCGAGGACGGCAATCACATACTCATGTTTCACGTCGTCGGGTGCATCGAGAATCATTTCACTGTTATCCATTTCGCTGATCGCCGTTTTGAGCTTGTCGAGCAGCGTATCGTAATTCTCAGGGCCAATTTTCTGTCCATTGATGTCGACCGTCCCGTCTGGGGACAGCGTGACAAACACATTTTCCTCTTTCAGTTCCGATTCGGTGCGTTGGACGCCCGCGCCATCTACTTGTTTCTGAGTTGGCGAATCAAGCGACTTCTGTACTGTTAGAGTAGCGGCGACCATGAAGAAGATGATTAAAAGGAAGACCACGTCGATCATAGACGTCATGTCAGGATCGGCTTCCTCCTCGTCTTCGGTCTTTAGCCGACTTGCAGTTGGAATCTGTTCACCCCAGTATGGGTGATCCCCCAGTTCGGTCCACTCCGTTCGGTCGGCGGGCGACACCTGATCTTCGCCTGACAGGATTTCGTCATCGATCCAGTTGAGTCCCTCGGCGGTCGAGACCACAACACCCTCATTGGCGTCGCCTTCACGACGGAATCGCCAGTGTTGCGATTGTGAATCGGCCATTTCGTTTGCTCCGTTATTAATTAGCACATGGCTCACTGTTTTTTGTGTGCGACACCATATTCAACTTTTAGAACCTTATCTAATTGGATGACTGCTTCCGCCAATTTTCGCACGGTACCGTGATTGCTTTCAGGATGTGCGTTGATCACCACTTCGAGCCCGGGTTCAGCGTTGCGGGCATTTTTTCGTACTTCTTCGAGCAATGTATCCAGTCCCTCCACGCGTGACTCTTCCTTCTTCTCGCCCAAGTAATACTGACCCTCCTTGTCAATCAGGATCGCCTGATCTCCATCCGGAGTGATTCCCTTCCCATATACCGCAGGAGGTAGTTTAATTGGAAGTTTGGCGCTGACAGTATGCGTCACGATAAAAAAGATCAACAGAAGAAACACGACATCAATCATTGGAGTAAGATCGACCCCCGAGTCATCTTCTTTGGCTTTTCGCCGGCGAATTCGACCGAGCGGTGCGGTCGCCTCAAAATGATTCTTTGCTGCCAGGTCGCTCAGGCCCGCCGCAGTCGGCGTGGACTCTGGAGAGGGGGCGGCAGACGGGGCATCTGCAATCGGGGGCGCAGCCGAATCGGGTCCATGCGATGAAGATTCGAGCGCGCGCTTCAACTCTTCAATTTTTGTGACTGGTACAAAGTGCTCCTGGCCATCGAGGCGGACCATGTCGTCGCTGCTGATCTGGCCGTCGGCAGCCATTTTGATCAGCGTCTCAAGAGTCAGGTCCTTGACGACCTTTTGCTCTTGTACTCGATAGTAATCCATGAGAGTGCCTGTATTGCTTCAGAGGGCCATGCTAGCCGTTGCGCTGCTTGAAGACTTTGGGGAATAAGTCCATTGCCGCATAGCCTGCCTTTTCCAGGTCAATTTCCATCTTCTGGACTTGCTGACGAAAGTACGAGTAAGCGAAAAGCGCCGGAATGGCAACAATCAGACCCTCAGCGGTCGTAAACAGTGCCATGCCGATTTCGTTAGCGACGGCATTCGGGTCGCTTCCCTCTGCACCAGCGTTTCCGAGCTTAGAAAATGCGCCGATCATACCGATGACCGTCCCGAGCAGGCCGACCATGGGCGCAATTTTTGCCAGCACAAGAATGTACGGCAGGAGAAAATTTAGTGCCGGAAGGAGCTCCAGTTCAATCTTTTTTTCGATCGCGGTTCGTGCGGCAATCCGGCCCTGGTTCCCCACTTCGAACATGGCGGTAAAGACCTTGGCAACCATCGTGTCTTCCGAGTTGCAATAGTCGTAGGCCGCCTGCGCCCCGCCACTCTCCAGTTGCGACTCGAGCTGCACAAGGGTTTGTTCCAAATCGCTCCGCGCAAACATGTTGAGCAGAAACCGCCAGACAACCAACGCGACGCCAGCCAGGCTCAAAAAAATAAAGATGGTAAAAAAAGTCCATCCCTGGGATTCGATGAATTTTGCGAGCATGGAAATGTCCTCTCCGGAAAACAGCCTGACGGTTGATTTATATGCTTTTACGTTTGACGACGAACAATGAATTAGAACCTGTTTTAATGTGCCCGCATAGAACCTCCAGTTTGTTTTTTCATTGCAGCGAGGGAGGCTGATGCCGGTAAGGGGGTGAGGTTCTCACGACGAATGCGCCAATCGGTCACTAACGTGACCCTTGCGCGAGAGGGTGGCGAACGCGCACCGGCACAAACCAATCACTCAGCTCCCATGGCCTGTCTTGGGGCAGTAAAACGGCATAGCGATTATTGTTTCTGCCGATTTGCGCCCACCCCTCATCCCGGGTGCGGATTAGGTCGAATTTCTGCCCGTCCT
Organism: Pirellulales bacterium; assembly: GCA_029245145.1. Classification (GTDB taxonomy): domain Bacteria; phylum Planctomycetota; class Planctomycetia; order Pirellulales; family UBA7805; genus UBA7805. The sequence continues at coordinate 5,034 of JAQWPY010000171.1, forward strand.
CATACTGCACATACACGCGGTAGTGGATCGCTTTATCCTTTTGGCCAAGGATTATTTGTTGCCAGAATAGCTGCCCTCCTTTTAACTTTTCCTTAATTCGCTTAGCATGCGCCGTCCGGCCATCAAGTTTGGCTTGTGACGCATTCCGCCTATTTTCAGCTTGCTGTATCAATGCCCTTTTTTTTTCTGGCTGCATGCGGGCAGCTTTGAGATTCGTGATCTCTTGTTCATGCGCCTTCACCTCGGCGTCGTACTTCTGGATTCGCTGAAGAGCCTTCGTTCCCTGTTTTTGGAGGTTGATCGTTTGTTTTTTAGCATCGGTTTCCTTGGCAGGAAACACCTTGCCCCCGTAGCTAATGCTGAGGTATTGCTCAACGGTCAGCGTCGTTTGCACCGCTTGGTCAGCTGTCTCGGGGGCGGTGACTACCAGTTTCCAAGTAGCCTGTAAATGGGCACGAAATCTCTCGGCCTGTTCCTTTCCGAAATCATGTCTTACAGTGCTGGGAGATTTATTAACTATCCGTTTCCCATCCGGTAGCTCAACCTCAAG
>JAQWPY010000175.1 GCA_029245145.1 Pirellulales bacterium
ACACCCTCGATCAGAAGATGACCGTTGCCGATCAAGCCAATGAGCATTCGATGCATGAGCTGCTCTTGCCCGACAATCACTTGGCCTACCTCGGAGAGCAAGCGGCGAAACGGTTCGCTGTGGGTCTTGATCTCATCGCCGACCTTGTTGATTTGCTCGTGAGTTATATTGCTCTTTATCGTTGTGTGCGACATCTCATTTGCCTTTCCAATGATTTGCTCAGTGAAACACGCTGCACGCGGGGGCGAGTGCAGGAATGTTTTGTTTGCGGGGACATTCGGCCTCCTGTCACCAGCCCTATACGCAAGCTGCGGGCCGATGGGTTTATCAGGAAAATATTCGCGTTTCAGGGAAAATCCAGGAGAAAAAATCGGGGCAAAATGCCCCGGATGAGGCAAAGGCCATCGCCCTCTCTGGACTGCAAAAAATCGAAAGTGTCCAGGAGAATCGTTCGCCGACGTACCTCTGCGTCGCAAGACGCAAGTGGACATTCATCGCGATCCGCTTTACATTGGATAAGGCAAGGCTGCCTTGCGCTTTCACAGAGTTTCACCGGGCCCGCTCGCTATTTTGTGATCAACAGGTCTCTTGGTATGACCGATCGCTGCCGACTTCTTTCTCGCACCATAATCGCCGTGTGCATGGCTACCCTTTTGTGTTCGGGCGTGGCTTCCGAAGAGATTGACCCTCGCTTTTCGGAGGAGGAACTTGCTTTTTTCGAATCAAAAATTCGCCCACTACTCATTGAACGATGTGGTGAATGTCACAGCGACAAGGCGGAGACGATCGAGGCCGGTCTTCGGCTTGACTCGCGCCGGGCCATGCTCACCGGTGGTGAAACGGGGCCCGCGATTGTCCCGGGGGCACCTGAAAAAAGCCTCCTTATCGAATCGGTTCATTACGGCGGAACCTACGAAATGCCGCCCGACTCGAAACTACCGGCCGAAGACATCGAACTTCTCGAAAAGTGGGTGGCGATGGGGGCGCCTTGGCCACCGGAGGATCAAGGAATCATCGCGACCGCTACCGAGACTTTCTCGATTGACGACCGCAAGGCGAGCCATTGGTGCTGGCAACCGCTCGAGCGGACCACCCCGCCTGCCGTTGCAAATACCGAGTGGCCCCGCGACGTGTTTGACCAATTCATCCTTCACCGACTCGAGCAGGCAGACTTGGAACCGGCCGGAGAAGCGGAGCGAAATCAATGGCTCCGGCGGGTAACTTTCGATTTAACCGGCCTGCCACCAACGCTCGATGAAATCGATGCCTTCCTCGCCGACCAAACCCCGACCGCGCATGAGCGGGTCGTTGAGCGACTGCTTTCCTCGCCCCGTTTTGGAGAACATTGGGCTCGCTACTGGATGGACCTGGTTCGCTACGGGGAGACAAAAGCATTTGCTCAGGACTACTCGGCTCCGTTTGTTTTTCGCTATCGCGACTATCTCATTCGGGCGTATAACGCCGACATCGCGTACGATCAGTTTGTGCGCGAGGCAATGGCGGGGGATAGCCTCCAGGACCCCAGATTGGACCCGGTCAATAACGCCAATGAATCGGTGATGGGGCCCGGTTTCGTCTACCTCACCGATGGTCACCATGGACCGGCCGACATCCATGCCGATGAAGCCCGAGTATTCGACACAATTATCGATACTACGAGCAGAGCTTTTTTAGCGATGACTCTCTCCTGTTGTCGGTGCCACGACCACAAATTCGACGCGATCTCCATGCAGGACTACTATTCGCTCTATGGAATTTTTGCCAGTTCCCGCATCGATTTTGCCAATACTGTCCCGCAAACAAAGTTATTCAGTGCGAAAGAGACTTTACGAGAGAGACAAGCAACCATTCGTCAAATGGTGATTGCCGACATTCAAAAACAGATTGAAAAAATTGATGTCTCGAACCCGCAAGCAGTTTCACTTTTGCAAGAACAACTCAAAACAAATGACGCTTGGAAAAATCGTGACCACCCGCTGTTCCCGCTTACCCACATCTTGCTTGCTTCTGACGATCAGTCGCGCAAAGAGGCATGGAACGCGGTTACTCAAGATCCGCTCAGGGAAGAAACAGCGCCCCAAATGCACGCGATTGGACCCGGTAGCCCCGACTCGTGGTTTCCCTCCGGCTTAGCTTTCGACCGAGAAAAACGAGGGGCAGGAAATATCATCCTCGCTCCCGATGGCGATTCGATCTTCACGGCGATCACCGGATCGAGTTGGGTTGCGGGTGATCTGGCATCCCGATTTTCCGGTTCACTCAAGTCACCGACCTTTCAAGTTCCGCAAAAAATAAACCTCTTGGTGCAGGGTCGCCATGGGCGGGTTCGGCTCTACGTGCAGCATTATGAGATGGTTGGACAGGGCCCCACCACGACAAGTCTCGATATCGCCGTAAATCAGGATGCGTGGCACTGGATCTCTTTTGACACGCGACTATGGGAGGGCAAACGCGCTTATCTGGAATTGCTGCACAATGGTGATCAGATGCAGTTTGTGTCGCGCAAACAGCACCAATGGAAGCATGAAGAAGACGCCTATCTTGCCGTCCGAGCAATCGTCGCGGAAGAAGCAGCAGAGAAACTCCCCGAGACAAACTTGGGAATCTCGGCATGGAACATCGAGGGACCTCCCCCCGAAACCGTACAAGAAACGGCCGAATTTTTTCTTCATCGCGTCCGACAACTCCTCGATCGCTGGGAAAACCAGACCATTGATTATGGTGGTGAACAGATTCTTGCGGCACTCTTTGCGACCGGCGGTCCGTGGGAAGCCCGCGCTGATCGGGACACGGCGGTAGGAAAAGCCGTTGACGAATATCGGACACTCGCCCAAAGCATTCCCCGGCCAATCTATGCGCGTAGTCTGGCCGAGGGCCCCGGAGAAGACGAACCGATCCATATCCGGGGAAATCCAGCAGCACCGAGTGGCGAAGGGGCTATACGGCATTTTCTTGATGCCATCGAGCCCGAACCGTTTACCGAATCGGGAAGCGGGCGACGCAGTTGGGCCGAATCGGCCGTTTCGACAGGCGCACCACTGACTGCACGCGTGGAAGTGAATCGCATCTGGTATCGACTCTTCGGACGCGGAATTGTAGAGAGCGTCGATAATTTCGGCGTAAAAGGGGTTGAGCCGAGCCATCCACAACTGCTTGATCGTTTGGCGGCCGAATTCGTTCGCAGTGGATGGTCGCGAAAGGAGATTATTCGTCGTTTGGTACTCTCGAGTACATACCGCATGGCAACGCAAGGCTCAAACCGCGCCTGGGAAATCGATCCCGCTAACATTCTGCTGCAGCACGCCAATGTGCGTCGCCTTCCCGCCGAAGCCATCCGCGATGCGGTGTTGGCCGTATCTGGATCGCTTAACCATACGATGTATGGTATCCCCATTCCTATCAACTTACATCAAACGCCACCGAGTCGTGCCCTTCCATTGAAAAGTGGGCCGCTTGATGGCCACGGGCGACGAACCGTGTATCAAGAAATGCGTCGAAATTACCTACCGCCGTTGCTCCTCGCATTTGATCTTCCACAAGCGGCCGTCTCGCTTGGAAAGCGGGGGGTGACCAATGTACCGGCACAGAGTTTGGCGATGCTCAACGACCCGTTCATTATTCAAGAAGCCAAACGCTGGGCAGAGCAACTCACGGAATTAGACCTCCCTTCCGCCGAGGACCGGATTGACCATATCCATCGTCTTGCGTTTTCGCGACCGGCCACAAAAGAAGAGATCTCGCTCGCAAAACAGATGCTCGGTTACGGCAATGGCGAGATCCACACCGAAGATGCCACGGCCTACCCATCCCAAGAGGCGTGGCAAAATTTTTGCCATTTGATGCTCAATCGCAAAGAATTTATTTTTGTTCGTTGAATCCACTTCCATCGAATAAAATAAAAGCATGGCCAGATCTCCATTTACACGCCGAGAGATACTCAAGCAGACCTCCATGGGCTTCGGAGCGCTCGCACTTTCGGATTTACTCTTGTCCGATCGGCACGCCATGGGCGAGCGTCACCAGTCTTCGGCTCGGGATCCTCATCAGCCTCCGAAGGCGCGAAGCGTTATTTTCCTTTATATGGATGGTGGCATTTCTCAGGTCGACTCCTTCGATCCCAAACCACATTTGAAAAAGCAAAGTGGGATGAAGGCGCCCTTCAAAACCGACCCTACCGTCTTCAACAACCAAGGGGGCTTACTGCCGAGTCCCTGGACTTTCCAAAGATATGGTGAAAGCGGAATCCCCTTCAGTTCGCTCTTTCCGCATCTCGGGTCGTGCGCAGACGACCTATGTGTCATTCGCTCGATGACCGCATTTCTACCCGATCATCCTAATGCAAACTATGCATTGCATAGCGGATATGCTGTTCGGGGACGTCCGAGCATGGGGTCGTGGATCTCTTACGGCCTGGGAAGCATGAACAAAAACCTACCCGGTTATGTGGTCCTCCATGGAGGACAGGTCCCTCCCGGAGGCCTGACGACCTTCGGAAATGGTTTTCTTCCGGCCAAGCATCAAGGTTCCATCTTCTCGCATACTCCTCCGGCCGTTCGAAATCTCAGGCGTTCTGAAGCAACTGCCGAATTACAGGAAACCAAACTCCGTTATTTGAGGCAATTCGATCGGCAACTTCTTGCGGAAACTGACGGGAACTCCGAAATTGAAGCGGCAATTGCAAATTACGAGTTGGCGTTTCGGATGCAATTGGCGGTTCCCGAGGCGATGGACCTTTCGCAAGAAACAGAAGAGACAAAACGGCTCTATGGCATCGATTCGAAGTTCAAGCCCACAAGTGCCTATGGAACTCAATGCCTGCTCGCCCGGCGGATGGTTGAGCGAGGTGTCCGGTTCATCGAACTGACGATTTGCAAACAAGATGGGGTCGATCGTTGGGATCAGCATGGCAACCTGCGCACCGGGCATCCCAAAAACGCGCGCGCCGTCGATCAGCCGATCGCAGGCCTGATTAAGGACCTCAAGCGTCGCGGCTTACTCGACTCAACCCTGCTCGTCTTCACGAGTGAATTCGGGCGAACCCCTTTTGCTCAGGGAAAGGATGGTCGGGACCACAATCCTCAGGGATTTAGTATGTGGATGGCCGGCGGTGGCATCCGTGGCGGGGTGGCCTACGGGGCAACCGACGAGTGGGGATACCGGGCGATTGAAAATAAAGTGAACGTCAACGATCTACACGCCAACATTCTCCACCTGCTGGGTATCGATCACAAACAGCTCACCTACCACTACAGCAGTCGGGACTTTCGCCTGACCGACGTGGGCGGACGCATCATCCCCGAAATATTGATCTAGCTCGCTGCCCAATCCCACTCTGTTTCGCGCAACTACCTGCCTACCTGCCGTCGTTGCGACTTCCCATGCTTTGCCACTCGAGAGGGCCGATATCATCTTCTACCGCGTGGACCGAACCATCCATCATCACCGCGTTGACGTGTCCCATGTGATAACTTCTGGAGGTGATTGCCGCTTTGGTGACTGGGTATTGATCCCACTTCCCCTCTTGCCCTGAATTGAAATCGATGTCGTAGGTTTTGGTCACGCCATCTTTCTTGCCTTTTAACTCGCAGGCCACGAATGTGTTGGGCGTAAAGACGGTCGTGATCCCACTATGATGCACCCGGCCATCACACCACTCGGTATGCCCCGTACAATTGTTCTTATCCACACCTACCTTCATCTGCCCTCCCTTAGCCGTCGTTGCCAGTTCTTCTACCGTCGTTGGTCGCTCGCCCGGATCCGTACTTACATTCCGAGTGTATGGTGTGTAGGCCTTCACCTCGGCCGCACAAAGCGTTCGCGAGAGGCCATCGCGAAAACTGCTTGACCGAAGATTACTATTAGGAAAAAAAGAACCGTCACCTCCCGTATTGGTAGTGGGGTCCCAGACGAGCCAACTGCCAAAATTAAATCCGTAATTCTGGGGATAGATATATGGATTGCCATCTTTAATGCGAACCTGGTCATATTCTTCGCTCGGGCACATGTAGTTGTGCACCCGCATGATCGGAATCCCCGTTTCCTGATTGACCGGATCGTCGTATCCCACCGTCAGGTCAACCATTTCTTTCGCCCAGTTCATATCCATGTAGGGGAGCAGACGTCCGTGGATCGACCAGGATCCGTTATTGGTCTGTAGATTTTCGCCCACCGTGAATTCAAAACTTGACGGGTAGCGGCGATTCGTCGTCTCAGAAGCCTTCATAGCGAGGCCAATTTGCTTGAGGTTGCTTTTACAGGATGCACTTCGAGCCGACTCGCGCACGGCGGAGAGTGAGGGGAGCAGCAGGGCGACCAAGATCCCCACGATGGCAATCACCACCAACAGCTCCACGAGCGTAAAACCGCCTCTGATCCGGCTGAAAAGCGACATCCTCTATCTCCTCACACGTTGAAATCCCAAGCCTTGATGCTAGCTCATTTCACTCGAATTTTCACGACCAAGACCCCGCTCACCCCCACCGTTGGTGCGTTCCACTATGAATCCGCGAATAAGGGGGACTCAGCGAGCAACCTCTCGCAGTGGCAAAACGCCGTTTTTCCCGCGATTTGCCGCATTTTGAAAAAATCTCGCACTTCTTGCCATTTTTCTGTCCCCTCTCAGGCAAGGGCGACCATTTGAACTCATCGCCTGTTTCACTTTACCAATGATTCGAACCTGCAAAACCTCGCGCCCCAAACCATGTTCAACGCTGCCAAACTCACACTCGCCCTCCTCACCCTCGTCGCCATCACGGCCACGAGTCGGGCGACCGAGTTGCACACTTTTGACTTTGACGGGGGAGCCATCGCAAACCAACTGGATGGACTCTCCAGTGGCTCTTACACATCGGTCGGGGCAATCGACGAAATTACTCTCAATATGGAAGCGAATCTCGGCGTTCTCGATTTTACGAGTACCTCGGGCAGTTTGGGTATTGACGATACGGCTTTCAGCAGCAGTGCGTCCCAGAGCATCGTACTCAACTTCTCGAGCCTGCTCGATTCGCCAATCCGCATCCAATCCATCACCATGACCTCGGTCATGGAACTCGGATCACCCATATTTCGCAACGTGGATTTTCAGCTTGACCCCGACGCCCCTTCTCAGTCGGTCTATCGCTACCACAACGCACAGTCCATCTTGCTGGGGAGCTACGAAGTGACCGAGGCTGGCGAGGTGAACTTAATCGTAAACAATCTGCAATATGGATTTCACTCGGTTCAGTCGGTAACGATCGCGAGTGAAAATGCGGGAACGAGTGTGCCGGAGCCCACGACTGCACTCTTGCTTCTCGCCGGCCTCTGCCCTCTCGGATGCTTCCGCATTCGAAAAAAATAGGGCC
>JAQWPY010000192.1 GCA_029245145.1 Pirellulales bacterium
TATAATCCGCTGCCTTAAAAACACCTAGTGGGTGGTTGCGGAACCCCGATCTCCTCTGAAACATTGGTACTTTGCTTATCGCACTGAGGGTCAACCGAATGCATCGCGGAAAACTTGTTGTTGTTTCAGTCTTTGTTTTGGCAGTGATTCTTGCCACGTCTGGACTCATCTATCGCTACCTCCAGACCAGCGATGTGGTTGCTTTCTGGGGGGCAAGGCCGTCTCAACGGATTTCGAGCCCGGACCGAGTGGAATTATGGGAACTCGAACCGGGAGATGGCGAACCGGCGAAGATCGCTGCGGGGAGTGAGATTCTTGTTCAAGGAAGTCGGTACGTACCGAAGCAGGTTCGCGATGTGACGAAGGCGAGAGGTTTTATCAATGTCAGCAGCGCACTGATGATCAGTCATAATTACCGTTGGAATCCGACCGACTGTGAACCGGTTTGGACCCACGCCCTGCTTTATCATCGGGGAGAAGCGACGACGGTTGTGGCCATTAGCCTTGAGTGTGGTTGGGTCTATTCTGCGGAGACCGAGCGGGTGGCCGATATCGCGACCATCATCGAGGGGCTTGTCAGACTGTTCCGCGAACAGTTAGGTTCTTAGTCCGTCAGTGGGGCGTTTTTGTGCTCGTTCAAATTCAGTCGTTCACATTAATAAGAGAAGAATAAGAGAAGAATAAGAGAAGGAACCGTTCATCTATGAGTACGTCGGCAAAAGTTGGAATTGTGATGGGGAGTGACAGCGATTGGCCAAAAATCAATGCAGTGAAGGCGGCCCTCGATGAATTCGACGTCGCCTGCGAGGTCCACGTGATGAGTGCCCACCGCACGCCGGGGATCGTTACTGAATATGCTTCCACTGCTCGCGAACGCGGGCTGGAGGTGATCATTGCAGCCGCAGGAGGTGCGGCGCACCTGGCCGGTGTGGTTGCCGCACACACGACACTTCCGGTGATCGGCCTGCCGGTTCCCACGCCCGACCTGGGTGGACTCGATTCACTGCTTTCGACCGTGCAGATGCCGGGTGACGTACCGGTTGCCAGTATGGCTGTCGGGATGGGAGGACCACGGAATGCAGGTTTGTTTGCGGTACAAATTCTTGCCACAGCCGATGTGGATCTGAGAGAAAAGTTGGCTGCATTCAAGGAAAATCTTGTAGGGAAGATCAAGGCGAAAGACGCAGCACTCCAAGAAAAACTCACCTAGTGCCTCGAACGAGCCAAGGAGTTTCGCGTGGTAGAGACACTCCGCTGGGTGGGTGATGCGGGTGGGGGTCGCTTGTGGCTGGTCGACCAAACGCGATTGCCCACCGAGATGGTGGAGATCGAAATCGGCACCGTGGAGGAGGCCTGGGAAGCGATCAAGTCGTTGCGGATTCGAGGGGCACCGGCGATCGGTATCGCCGCCGCGTATGGCTCGGTCCTGGGGATGCAGCCTTTCGGCAACGCGGAACGCGATGATTGGCTAGCGCACTTTCGCAAGACAACCGGCTACCTTGCTGGGAGCCGTCCCACTGCGGTTAATTTATTTTGGGCATTGGACCGGCAGCGCGCCCGAGTCGATGCACTTGTTGCGGACGATGCCGACCCCCAAGAATTGCAGCATGCCCTGCTCGAAGAGGCAGAGAAAATTCATGCCGAAGACCGGCAGATGTGCCGCGCGATCGGTCGCTGGGGCGCTGACCTCCTGAAGCATCAAACGGGCGTGCTGACGCACTGCAATGCGGGGGGACTGGCCACAGCCGACTACGGCACCGCCCTGGCCGTTATTTTCGCGGCCGCAGAGGAAGGCAAATGCTTGTCTGTGTATGCCGACGAAACGCGGCCGTTGCTTCAAGGTGCGCGTTTGACCGCCTGGGAGTTGCAGCAACGCGACATCGACGTGACGGTCATTTGTGACTCGATGGCAGCACAGGTGATGCGCGAGGGCAAAATTCAGGCGGTCGTCACCGGTGCAGATCGAATCGCGTCCAACGGCGATGTGGCGAACAAAATAGGAACCTATCAGGTGGCACTCGTGGCGGCAGCCCACAAGATTCCATTTTATGTGGCCGCCCCCAGCAGTACCTTTGATCTCTCGCTTGCCGATGGGTCGGAGATTCCCATCGAACAACGCGATGCTCGAGAGATCACACACGGTTTCGGGCGACAAACAACTCCGGATGGGATGAAGGTCTATAATCCTGCGTTCGATGTGACCCCCGCTCATTTGGTGACTGCAATTATTTGCGAACATGGCGTAATCGATCCGGTCGATACGGCCCAAGTTGAGAAAATGCTTTCGGCGCATTAGCGAGGTGTATTTGAAGGAAGGAAAGAAAGTTCTGCGGCGTTCGATGCGTGTTCTTCGAGACCAGATCGAAGAGGAAGTGTTGGAATGCAAATCGCAGCAAATCTGCGAAAGCGTTTTGCGCATTCCCCAGGTAGTCGCCGCAGACGTGATTTTTATTTACGTCTCATTCCGCAGCGAAGTGCAAACCCATGCACTCATTGATCGTTTGTTGGCGCTCGATAAGCGAGTGTGTGTGCCGTACGTCGACCGCAGTGACCGAATGCAGGCGGCCCCATTGGAGAATGGGCAGGCAATGAAGCCCAGCGAGTTCGGATTTCTTGAGCCGCAGGAGTGTGAATCGGAGCAAGGCGAGATCGGGGTATCGATCGTTCCCGGACTGGCCTTCACCCAACAGGGCGTGCGGCTGGGATACGGAAAGGGACACTACGATCGTTTTTTTTCATCGCGCCGCGGAGGGACGAAGATCGGCCTTGCGCTCGATACCCAAATCGTCGCAGAGATACCGACAGAGCCTTTCGATTGTCCGATGGACTTGGTGCAAACAGAGAGCAACTTGTTCGGCAGCGCCACTCAAATGTCGTAGTACATGCAAAACTCGAAAGGGTGTGGACGTACCCGCAGGGCATCCACTTCGTTTTCCATTTTGTAGCGAATCCAGGTTTCAATGACATCTTCGGTGAAAACGTTGCCTCGCAGTAGAAATTCGTGATCCTGTCGTAGGGCATCCAGCGCGTCGCCAAGTGATTCCGGTGTGGTCTGCAGAGACGTTTCTCGATCCGTCCCGAGTTCATAGATGTCTTCATCGAGTGGTTTGCCGGGATCAATTTTATTCTCGATCCCGTCCAACATGGCCATGAGGATGGCGGAAAATGCCAGGTATGGATTGCAGCTCGGATCGGGACAGCGGAATTCAACCCGCTTCGATACGGGACTGCTGCTGTACATCGGAATCCGACAGGCAGCACTCCGATTGCGCTGTGAATAGGCAAGATTTACCGGCGCCTCGTAGCCGGGAACTAATCGTTTGTAGCTGTTGGTCGTCGGATTTGTGAAAGCCAGCACACTTCCCGCATGTTGCAGCAATCCACCCATCGCCCAGAGTGCCAAGTCGCTCAGTCCGGCATAGCCATTGCCGGCGAACAGCGGCTCCCCTTTCTTCCAGAGTGAAACGTGCGTGTGCATCCCGGAACCGTTGTCGCCAAAAATAGGTTTGGGCATGAAAGTAACCGACTTGCCATGTTTTTTCGCGGTGTTTTTGACCGCATATTTATAGATCATCATCTTGTCGGCCATCGCCACGAGTTCGTCGTATTTCAGATCGATCTCGGCTTGCCCCGCGGTGCCGACCTCATGGTGCTGACATTCGACATCTAAACCCATCTGAATCATTGTCTGCATCATCTCATTGCGAATATCCATCATCTGATCTGCAGGAGGTACGGGAAAATAACCCTCCTTGTGGCGCAGCTTGTATCCCAGGTTTGGCCCCTCTCCTGCGTTTCGCGTATCCTTTCCGCGGTTCCATTCGCCCTCAACACTATCGACAAAGTAGTGACTGGCGTGCGCCGTCTGATCAAAGTGGACATCGTCAAAGATGAAGAACTCCGCTTCGGGACCGATATAACACGTATCCGCAATCCCGCTATTTTTTAGGTAATGGATCGATTTCTTTGCCACGTTACGCGGATCTCGACTGTAATCTTCGCGCGTAATAGGGTCCTGGATATTGCAAATAATTGCCAGTGTTGGAATGCTCGTAAACGGGTCGATGAAGGCGGTCTCGGGTTCCGGAACCACCAGCATGTCGCTCTCGTTGATCGCTTGCCAACCGCGGATGCTCGAGCCGTCAAATCCTAGCCCGGAATCAAAAACAGACTCCTGAAGTTTGTTGACCGGAATCGTGAAGTGTTGCCAGAGTCCTGGAAAATCCATGAATCTCAGGTCGACAGCTTTGACATCTTTTTCTCGGCAGAGTGCCATGACTTCGCTTGGTGTCTTTGTCATCACAAAATCCCATCAAGAAATCGTAGGGGGGTGTGCATCGAACGATAGTCTCGAGGGGACTCTCCGGGTGAGCAAAATCACTCCAAATTCCCCCTGTCACTACCAAGAGATCATCGTAGCGCATCGGTGTGCAAATGCAACCGGACAGAAAGTTCCGCAAGATAGACTCCACCTATCGCTCGCAGGGCGACGTGAGATCTTAGCGAACGGCCACTTTTTCGCGGGCCGCGTCGATCCCCGCACGCAGGATCGGATCTTTCTCGGGAAGGGGCGTGGCTCCAATCACCAAAACAGGCTTCTCGGTTTGGTGTACGACCACATCAGGTTTGACCCCGATATTGCTGATAGGCTGACCGGTGGGCGAATAAAATTTGGCGGTCGTTAAGCGAAGGCCAGCCCCGCAGCGCGCCAAGGGGAAAATTCCTTGCACCGATCCCTTGCCGTAGCTTTGTCTTCCCACGAGTGTCGCACGCTGATGGTCGTGTACAGCGGCCGCAAATATTTCACTCGCACTCGCGCTATTTTCATCAACCAACACCACCAAGGGAAGTTCCCACGTGCTCGAGCGACGTGCCGGGTAGTCATAGTCCTCCTGCGGACTACGTCCCCGGGTCGAAACAATCGTCCCTTGAGGAACAAATTTGTCTGCAACATCGACTGCGGCACTCAACAACCCGCCCGGATTTCCTCGCACGTCGATGACCAGGCTTTTCATGCCTTGGTGGTACAGCTTCCACAGCGCCTCATCGATTTCTCGACTGGTGCTTCGCTGAAAACTCACTAATCGCAGGTAACCGATTTTTTCATTTTCATCAATCAAACAAACGCTGTCGACACTTGGTACTTCGACGTGGCGACGAACGAGTGATACGTTACGGGTTGTCTGTTCTGGCGACGCGATCGACAGTTCAAGCCGACTGTTTTTCGGTCCTTGCAAAAGGCTTGCTGCCTGATCGGTTGAGAGATTGGTGGTTGGTGTTCCGTTGACGGAGAGAATGCGATCTCCCGCCTTGATATCTGCACCGGCGGCGGGACTCTTGGGAATAACCGACACGATAAGTAATGCATGATCGTCCGCTTTGAGCTCGATGCCGATTCCCACAAAATTTCCATCGATTTGGGAATAGACATCTTGCAGTTGGTTTCCAGTCAGGTAGCAAGAATAGTTATCGAGGCCGCCTGAAGCACCAGCGACAAATTCAAGTATGACGGCCGTCTGAGGAATACCAAGTTCTGCCGAAACAAGGGCAGCGGTTGCTGCGGCTGCGGAGACGGCGTCCTTTTGCGTTTTTATAACGCGTTCGCGATGGAGGCTCCGCAGTTTTTCTTCAATGCTTGCGATCTCGTGTTCGGTGATAGGAATTGCCGCTTCGCCAGCAGCTTGAACGCGGACGATTGCTTGTTCCCGCAGCGCCACCTGCAGGCATCGATTGCCTCGAGTGACCAATAATTGCCAATTCATATCTTGGACAAAATAGGAATCGACCTTGATAAGGACCTCCTCATACAGTTCGACTGCCTGCTGCATCGAAAGCGAATCGATCATTGCCTGGTAACTTCGATCGTCGTACCGACGGCCCAGGTCGTAATGAATTCGAGCCAGGTCCTGCTGACCTAAGAGTTTCTCTTCGTTGGGAAATCGTCTGATTGCCTTTTCGTAGTGTGAAAGAGCTTCGCCCCATTTTTCTTGCTCTTCCAAATAAGCTCCCTGCCGTAGCAGGGTCGCCAGGCTATGCTCGGAGTCGACAAAGCGAATCTCCGACTCTGCCGCCCGCGCGCTCGGGGTCGCGTGGAAAGTCTGCAACCCCAAGAGAATGATTGCAAAGGAGAGAAAGCGAAAGGCGCGACGAAACGCAGCCCTTTGTGAAGCAGAAATCGGCATACCGTTAGACCCGCAGCAGTGAAAAACTATCGGTGGAAACGTTCGTAATCACGTGACCGTATAATCAGGCGGGTCTACCTCCGGTCACCCAAACTCTACGTCACATTTCGACTTGCGTCAAAAAGTAAACCACAAATCTTTTTCTTCCCTGACCCATGTAATCCCGATAGTCGTTACCAGGTGTACGATTTAGTAGCGTTTAGAACCTCTCAGCGTGAAAAGAAGAGTCAGGTAATATGTGTCACTCGTAGTCGCTGTGTTCGGCATATCGATAATGCTGTTGCCAGCCCCAAGTGGCCGGGGCATTCTTGCGCCGGGAAGAGAAAAATCAAGTGTTGCGATCGGCTAAAAAGCGTGCCGGTTCGCAGCGGCCGTAGCGGGCCTCTATAATCGTTAAAAGTCGTACAAACTGGAGAATAGGCAAGTTCCGAACCGATACATGCGATAGTCTGTCTTGATCACTAAGTTGATCATCATGGTGATTTCAGGTGTCTTGGAGGTACTGAAAATCGCCGTAACTGGTGAATAATTCAATGGATACAAACACTGATAGCCAGTCGGCGTCGACGGAAGCATCGGCAGAGCGACTACTCTACACTGAGGACTTAGCCGCCGAATTGGCCGAGCACAGCCGACGGCTCGAAACGGCCACGCCGGAAGAAATCATCGCCTGGTCAGTTGAGCGTTTTTTCCCACGACTCACGATGGCCACCGCTTTCGGCCCCGAGGGCTGCGTTATTCTAGCATTGCTTGCAAAGATTGAACCGCGCACCCACGTCTTTAATCTCGAAACGGGATACCAATTCGCCGAGACGTTCGAGCTTCGCGATCGGATTGCGGCGAAATACGGGATCGAGGTCGAGCTCAAAAGGCCCGAACTTACAGTCGAGCAGTACGAGGCACTGCACGGTGGTCCCCTCCATCAAATCAATCCCGACCAGTGTTGTCACGATCGTAAAATCAAAATTCTTCATGAGGCGGTAGTAGGGATGCACGCGTGGATGAGCGGCATCCGTCGCGATCAAAGTGCAGATCGAGCAAAGGCACCAATCGTCGGTTGGGACAAGCGGTTTGGGTTAGTGAAAATCAGCCCGCTAGCAAATCAAACGAAGTCGGACATTTGGAAGCGTATCCTCGAAGAGGAGATCCCCTACAATCCGCTCCACGATCAAGGTTACGTGAGTATCGGGTGTTGGCCCTGCACGCGAAAAACGAGTATTGGTGAAGATGAGCGGGCGGGCCGCTGGAGCGGTCAAGCGAAAACGGAGTGCGGATTGCATTCGCTTGAATTCGAACAGGGTGGTGGTATCTAACGGCGCTCGCTTGCAAAGAGAGGGTTCCGGCTTTATCGCGGCGAGGTGAAGTAGGAAAAGTGAAGGGAGCGGAAGATGAACGTTTCGGCCAAAACGGAATATGCGTGCATTGCGATCCTCGAATTGGCGGCGCGCTATCATTCAACGGCCCCGGCTCGCGTGCGCGATCTAGCGGAGACCCACAACATTCCATCGCGTTTTTTAGTCCAAATTCTGCTGCAGATGAAAGCCTCCGGATTGGTTGTGAGTACCCGGGGCAAAACAGGCGGATATCATCTGCTCCGCCCTCCCCACAAGATCACGTTGGCAGAAATTATGAACGCCGTGAACGGCCCGTCTAACGGCAATCAAGAGGCGGGTAGAAAAAAAAGTCCTGCGGCCCGAACATTGCGACAGGTGTGGGACGAAGCGCGGCAGGCCGAGCAGCAGGTCTTAGAATCGGTGACGGTCGCGGAGTTACTCGATCACTCGCACCCGTCCAGTCGATCGATGTACTACATCTGATCTTCTTCATGCTCCAGCGTGCCCGTCGGAGTGGCGATTTCTCGTTGCACGGCTCAAATGATGAGGCGTACACCACCAAGCTCGGCCAAACCGTACATCGTTTGGTCTCCCGGGGAGCCAATGAACATAAAATTCTTAGGGATATTCCACTCTTTGGAAAGTTTCTCAATCAGTTTGGGACCAAAGTCGCCTTCGATTACCACAAAGCTTATCTCGATGCTCGGATAGGTTGCATTCAGAAAATCGAGGTTTTCTTTTAAATCGCTCGGCACCTGCTCTTCCTGATCAACGACCGTCACAATTTTGATCCGGTTTGTATGCTCATTATTTTTGACGTAGAGCATCGCCGTATTGAGATTGGCAATGTTGTCTCCACGCGTGAAGAACACCACCTGCTGCGAGTTGATCTTTTCGATCATTTCCCGAATCCATTGAGTGACCTTATAGAGCGGTTGGAGAAAACTACTGATCATATTCCGCAGGATAAACAGACAGAATTTGAGCAGCGCAATCCGTCCAAGCATCATCGCGACGATTAATACCGCCGGAAGAAAGTACCACAAGAAGGTCGCCACATTAGAGAGTCCGTCAGCGCCACGAATTTCATAAAATTGTTTATGCGAATTATCAATATTGAACCGTCCGGATTCCACTTGAATCGAAATATATGCGTCCGCCCCTTTTTCGATGGTTGAAAAATTTAAAATTCCATTCGTGACTTCCGCCGCCACTCCAGTTTCGGAAGTAGCCTGATTCACTTGTTTCGCCAAATCTGAAAAATTTCCACCCTGCTCGACATACAGCGCGTGACTTCCTTCGTGCCCCGAAATTTTAATACGAGCGTTATGAGTGAAGACGTTATTCTTGCCGGAGTGATATAGCTCCGCCGGGTGTTCCATGTAGATGTTTCCTACCAGTCCCGCAAGAACGCCCAACAGGGCAACGATAACGTAGGACCACGGTGCAGTCGTTGGACGACGCAGTTTTTGACGAAGTACCTTCAGCAGGATGTTACCCAAGCAGAAAAGCGCCATCACAGTCAGGAATGAAATCGTGTAAACCCCCGCAAGGGCTTCGAGTTCCCCTTGGGTGATCAATAAAATTGAAACTGAAAGCAGAAAGAACGCGATGATAATGCGGTGCGTTGTTCCTCGCCGCGTCTCTTTGAGTAGGAATTGTGGCAGACAACGATCGAGCGCCATTCGGTGTACGAGTCCATTGACGCCGACGTAACTTGTAAGGACTGCTCCACTGAGCACGAGTACAGCATCGACGGAAATGATCCAACGCAGCCAATTTCCACGTCCCGCAATAAAGCCGATATTTGCCAGCAGCGCATTTTTATTAGCTCCGTTGAGTTCATCGAGTGGAATCAACGAGAGGGCGAGAATTGCCATCAACGGGTTAAAGATGGTGACGGCGATCCACATGTTGCGCAGTGTTTTGGGAAACACGCCCTCTGCCTGCTGCTCCACAAAATTTGCTGAACTTTCAAATCCGGAGATACCGAGCAGAGCGGCGGCGAATCCGAAGAAGATTGCGACAAAAGGGTTGAAACCGGAGGGAGTCGCAAGGTTGGTCTCGAGGGTCGAAATGCCCTCGAAAAGTACGAAACTCACACCCACCAAAACCAGTAGGGTCAAGCTTGCCAGATGAAAAATGAAAATACCGATGGCCACGGTCGCGGACTCGCTGATACCGATAATTGTCAGCACCATAAAGGTGGCAAGCAATCCAATCGTTAAGCCAATGATCGTAGGGTCGCTCCATTCCATCGGAAAGAGCCCCTGCAGATAATGAATCGCCTCGTTCGCCGAGAGTACGGCCGTGGCCATGTATGAAAGGATCGTCAGACAGGCGGCGAGGGAAGCCCTGAATTTGCTGGTCGTGTTGAGCAACGCGTTGTAGGCGCCACCGTTGAGCGGCAGGGCACCGACCACTTCCGCATAGATGGGACGAAAGAGATAGAGCAATCCCCCAACGATCAGCAGGGCAAGCGGAGCCCAGCGTCCCGATACAAGAATCGCCAGTGCGGAAACGTAAAGGCAGGAAGAGGTGATGTCATTGCCGCAAATGGCGGTGGAGGCAAGTTGACCGAGGCCTCCCCGCTTGTGTTCAATCCCGTATTGACTGTCACTATCGCTCATAACATGTGGAGGAAGGCAGCGAGAATTGGAAACGGAAGACATGCTCCGAGGGAAATGATAGCAGGCAGAACGAGGCTGTGTCCATTGCGCCGGATACGCGCAAGGGAAGAGGCAAATTCACGCCGAAAAGCCTCGGCCTTCTTCATCAAGAATCGCCGGACGGCGGTCCCGCTACGAGGAGTTACCAACGGCCCCGTCACCGATCGTTCCAAGCGGGGCGATTTCCTCGGTGGGAGTGTCGTTATCGATCGCGACGACGTGACCATCCAAGAAGACAAACGGGGTACTCACCGGGTGGACTCCACCAAACCAACTATCCATGTGAGCACCCCCAACATTTTTCTCGGTGGGCAAGCCATTTTGAATCGTTGCAAAGATGGCATCGGGATTATCGCCGGAAAAAAAGGCAGTGTCCCCCGCAGCCCACGCATGCTGCCACTCTTCAACGTCCCCGGTCTGACCGAATTCTAAAATGTGTCGCTGCCCAAACATGATGGTCTGGCTTTGGCCATCTTTCACCTGCGCGGGGCGAACGCGCGAGTTAGTGTGAATGGCACCCGCTTTGGTAACGTCGAGCCCACTCTCGTAGTTGTAGAGAATTTCCGATCCGGGACATGCTGCATAATCGCCGCCTGCGGCGACGCCTTCGACTTGTGGAGAGGCATCGTCATTATCAAAATTTCGGTTTGCCTCGAACTGTCCGCGGGATGGACAAATAAATGTAGGGACAGGGGTTCGCATAGCGATCGCGTTTTCCTCATCATCGACGCGAAATTCGTCATCAAAGGCATTGAACTGCGATTCCTGGTCCAGGTACGGTAAAAGTCGAAACGCCCAAGAGACCGAATATTGTCTCGTGTCGTTGCGGCCCATCGGATATCTCCGCCGGGCTTCGGCGAACTGCAATCCGGCCATACCGATTTGCTTCAGATTGTTCTGGCATTGCGTGTATCGCGCCGCCTCACGCACAGAGGAAAGTGTCGGAATCAGGAGGGCGATGAGGATTCCCACGATGGCGATCACGACCAGCAATTCAACGAGCGTGAACCCGTTATTTTTTTTGGCAGCAGACAAAATCATCAAACAATCCGGAAGGGGCCACTGAACAGTAGAAGAATGTCGGTTGGAGTTGCAGCGAGGCGGGGCTGCTGGCGACCGGGCGGGTCGCAAAGCAACAGAGTTGCAACAGTTGTTTAAATTTAACACAAAAAAACAACAGAGGTTCCCCGCTGTTGGGGGGCTTCTCGTGAGTTCGCACGATTGAGCGACGATCTTTACTTTCCCGATACATTGTCGGGACCGGTTGAGCGAAGTTGCTCGGCGAAAAGTTTGCGAATTTTTTTCACCTTCGGTTCAATCACGGCTCGACAATAGCGCATCCCCTTATTGGCGCGATAAAAGTCCTGGTGTTTCTCTTCCGCGACGTAAAACGTGGTGAGTGGTACCACTTCGGTGACGATCGGTGAGCGAAAGATCTTGGCGACATTCAGCTTTTGAATCGCATCTTCGGCAATACGTTTTTGTTCCTCATCATGATAGAGAATGATAGAACGGTACTGAGGACCCACATCGTCACCTTGACGGTTCAAAGTTGTCGGATCGTGACTTTGCCAGAATGCTTCCAGTAACTGCAGGTAAGAAACTTTATCGGGGTCGTACGTGACCTGCACCACTTCAGCATGCCCGGTAAGCCCGCTACAAATATCCCGGTAGCTCGGGTTGGGGAGGAATCCTCCAGCGTATCCGGAAACCACATTCTCGACCCCATCGAACATTTCGAGAACGGCTTCGGTACACCAAAAGCAACCGCCACCAAAAGTAGCAAGTTTAAGTTTTTTTGAATCCGAATTGTTTTCGTTCACGGAGGATGCTCCCTTGGGTGACGCGGGAGACTCGGGTGGTTTCCCCTCAGAACAAGGAAATCCAGTACACACCAGGGTTCCGGTCATGACGGCGATAGACAATGAATGAAAAATACGATTGCAGCACATAGGTGGCTCTGAAAATTAATCTAGCTTATTTAAAAAGTCGTTAAGGGCCTGGTCAGTGGGATCACTCTTTTCGATTCCGTTCTTTTGTTGCTTTTCTTTGAAGAGGACATTTTCCCCCGGCGAATCGTGCGATTGTTCGCCGGAGAGTGATGAATCGTGATCAGTGTTTTTAGGCTCACCGCACTCCCCCTCAGGCTCAGCGGAACCTTCGCGGGATCCGAGTGCATTGAGCATCGAGTCATCGATACCGAGAAAACTTCCCTCAATAGTCTCTTTATAGTGTACATGCGATTTCGACTCGGATTCGGAGTCTTCGGGAACATCGTTCAAGACCCCTTGCTCCCCCGTATACGGGTCTTGTGGAAGTTCGCGCCCAGCGGCGGAGTACACCACTTTGAGCGTCACCGGTCCGACGGTGAGGAAATCGCCCGACGCTATTTCAGTAACGCTATCAATCTTCTCTGCATTGATAAACGTTCCGTTTGAGGAATTCAGGTCTTCGACAAACAGAGCCCCTTTCCTCTCAAAAAGTGTGCAGTGCTCACGGCTGACGACCGTTGTGCGTACCTTGAGCGATGCTTGACCGCTGCGACCGACCACCGTCGGTAATTTGAGAGGAATTTCCGCTTCCGCGGCTCCCTCGACGACAATCAGCTTGGCTTCAATAGTCATAAGTTTGTAGCAAAATTAAAGTCGGCAACACCTAGTTTCTCGAGTTGAGAGACCTCTTCTCGCATTCTAAGAGAAGCCCGCTACGGTTACAATCAGATGGCGCAGGAGGTGCGAGATTCTGCGCAAGGGGGGTATCGGTAGGCGGTCTTTGTTTTTGTGCCCCTTTATTTTTCGTGTCACCGTGAATTTATATGAAGGACAGGGGTTCACCCACTAACGCAGCGTACGGTTGAATGTGAGAGAGGCGAAGGAATGAATATTATCGGACTCAATGCCTTCCATGGTGATGCTGCAGCGGCACTGGTGATGGATGGGCAGTTGGTGGCTACCCTGATCGATCGACATACGGCCAATTTTCCCGCGCAATTTCGTCAGCGGGTGAGTGAAACGGTTTAAAACGTAAGGCAGGATACCTTAAAAGCGACTCAGCGGTATTTTAAAGAGAGCAAAGGGAGCGCCCCTCGGGGGTGATGAACGCATGCGGCAGAGATGTAATTTACAAATTGTCACGGTGTTGTTTCTCGCGGTGTGTTGTGGCAGTGGCACCTCGGATGCCGACGACGGTTTTGTGCCGATCTTTGACGGCAAAACACTCAACGGGTGGTCAGCCCCCGATATGCGTTACTGGTCGGTACGAGACGGTGCGATCACAGCGGAGTCGAGCGAAGCGCTGCCCTGTAAGCGAAATCAATTTCTCGTTTGGCAGCTCGGCGATCTCGACGATTTTGAGCTGCGACTCAAATTTCGCATCATGGGAGGCCCATCGGCAAATTCGGGAATTCAATTCCGTAGTCAAATCGCCGAAGATGGACATGCGCTCGGCTATCAAGCCGATATTGACCGGGCCGGCACCTACTTGGGCCTCCTCTACGACGAGCACGGTCGAGGTGTGCTGGCAAAGCGGGGCGAAAAAACGGTGATCGATCGCGATGGCAAGAGACAGACCAGTTCACTCGATGTCGAGCAAGCACCGGTCGATTTAGCAGGCTGGAACCAGTATCAAATCATTGCCTGCGGTTCTCGATTGACCCTTAAGATCAATGGCGTGACGACGATTGAAGTGATTGACGATGAAAAATTGCAGCAGGATTTGAGTGGCAAACTTGCCTTACAAATCCACTCCGGACCCGCGATGACCGTGCAATTCAAAGACATCGAACTCAAGCGGATGCCGCTTTGTGGAGATCGAAAAAAGATCGTCTTTGTAGCTGGTGGTCCTTCGCACGCCAGTGGCGCTCACGAGTTCAATGCGGGAGTCAAACTTTTGGCCGACCGATTGCGAAAGAATGACTCGGTTAGCGTGGCAAGTTATCACGACAGTGGATGGCCGAAGGATCCAACTGCCCTTCAAAATGCGAACGCATTGATCGTCTACGCCGACGGTCTCGGATCGCACCCCTTAGTGGGTCACTATGAAGAGATTGATCTTAAAATACGCCAAGGGATGGGCCTGATGTGCATGCATTACGCAGTCCATGTGGAACCGGGTGTCGCGGGAGATTTTTTCAAGCGGTGGATCGGTGGCCATTATGAATCGGGTTACTCAACGAACCCCCACTGGGATGCACGCCTCGAACCCAACAATACGCACCCCGTAACGCAATCTCACCGGCAGGCTACGATCAACGACGAGTGGTACTTCTCGATTCGCTTTCCGCCGGATGCGGAGATCGTCCCCTTGCTCGAGGCAGTCCCTTCGGATGCGGCCCGCGCAAAAAACGGGTACCCGCCAGTGCCGTATCCTCATATTCGTGAGGCGAAAGGTCAAAAGGAAATTCTGATGTGGGGTTTCGAGCGAGCCGATGGGGGCCGCGGAGTTGGCTTTACGGGCGGACATTGGCACCATAATTGGGCGCATAATTTCCAACGAGATGCGGTGCTGGCCGGAATTCTCTGGACCGCCGGAATAGAGCTTCCTGAGGGGGGAGTCACGTCAGCGCCGGTCACCGAGGAAGAGCTCAACCGCCACCTCGACAAAAAACCGACAATGGTTCGGGTGCGGCTGCCACAGACTTCCGCAAATTAGAGTCTCACGTGGTTCAGATGACGGCGACCGATGCGATGGCTACCGATCCCTTGCTCGAATTTCGCGAGGTCTCGTATGAGGCGGGCGACCGGAGAATTTTAGATCATCTGAATTGGACTCTCGAAGCAGGGCAGCATTGGGCGCTCCTTGGTCCGAACGGGAGCGGAAAGACCACACTCCTTCGACTGGCGACAGGCTACCTTTGGCCGAATGCCGGCGGTGCGATCTGGCGATGCGGCGAGCGATGCCTTGATTTACGCAAGTTGCGAGCGAGTATCGGTTGGGTTGCCTCGCATCTACTCGCCGCAGTTCCTCCCAACGAAATGGTGACCGATACGGTGTTGAGTGGTCGTTTTGCCGAGTGGGGCCTTCGTCCTTTATCCCGGTCGCTGCTGAGTGCCCACGACCGAGAGCGGGCCGACGAAGAGTTGAGGCGTCTGGGTGCCGAGAGCCTGGCCTCCCGCTCTTTTGGTGTACTCTCCCAGGGAGAGCAACAAAAAGTTCTGATCGCCCGCGCACGGATGGCCGACCCACTCTTGATTCTTTTGGATGAGCCCTGTGCGGGACTCGATCCGGGCGGTCGCGAACGATTTTTAGCCGATCTCGAAGTTTGGCTTTCCGAGTCCACGGCACCCCGCGTCGTTTTCATCACGCACCACGTGGAGGAGATTTTGCCCGCGATGACACATACCCTGGTGCTTTCACAAGGGCGTGTGGCCCGCTGTGGACGCAGCGAGGAGGTCATCGACGCCGCTCTGCTGGAGGACATATTTCGGTCCCCTCCCTGTCGCATCCAGTTGAGTGGAGGCCGCCGGTGGCCGATCTGGGGACCTGACAGCTAACCGTAGCACCAAGTCGCTCTGCTATCGAGGGCGTGCCGGCGAAGGGCTCCCCGGGGGTCGTTGGAGCGGTGCCGCAGGTCGGCGACTCGCCTCCAGTTCCTCGCGCGCCGTCTGATAGGCGGCATGCAACCTGCGGACGACTTCAGGATGCTGCTCGGCAAGATTCGTCGTCTCCCCGACATCGGCCACGGTGTTATAAAGTTGCACCGGGTGTGTCGAGAGCTGCTCTCTACGCGAGGGTCGATCTTCGCGCTTCGTCCCCTCCTGCCACGGGTAGTATTTCCATTTGCCGCTGCGGACCGCTCCGGGACCGTGAAGAAGACAATAGGTGTCGTGCGGACTCTTGGCGCCTGGTTTCCCCTCCATCAGCGGCCAGATGTTCTTGCCGTCGATCGGTTGCTCGGGCAACGAACTGCCGGTGAGGAATGCCAGGGTCGGGAGCAGATCCACACTCGCGGCCACCTCCCTACAAACACGATCAGCAGGAATTTTTCCGGGCCACCACATCACGGTCGGCTCGCGGATGCCACCATCGTAAACGCTTCCCTTCCGCGACCGTAGCGGCAATGAAGATCCAACGGCCGCACCGTTATCGCTTGTAAAAATTACGAGTGTCTCCTGCGCGATTCCGGCTCGCTTCACCGCTTCGAGAATCTGGCCCACCGACCAGTCGACCTCTTCGATGGCATCCCAGATCAATCGATCCGTTCTGTTTTCAAACGCCTTAGAAACCGCTAGCGGCAGGTGTACCATGGTGTGCGGCAAGTAAAGAAAGAAGGGACGCTTTTCTTGCGACTCGATAAACCGGACGGCTTCTTCGGTATAGCGTTTGGTCAAAGTCTTCTGGTCCGCCGGGTATTCTATAATTTCCTCACCCCGCATCAGCGGCACCCAGTTCACATGTTTGTGGCCCCGCTTAAGTTGCTCGAGGGAAATCCCTTCGCGAAGGACGATATCGCGAGAAAGTTTGTTGGCTGGATCAATCCACATATCGTTGCTGTAAGGAATTCCATAGTAGGAATCGAAACCTTGCATGGTCGGCAGGCACGGAGGCAGATGCCCCAAATGCCACTTGCCAACGCAAGCTGTTCGGTAACCGACATCGCGAAGCATCTCAGCAAGGGTCACTTCGTCAGGATGCAGACCCCGCTCACTATGCGGAAAAAGTACTGCGTCCATGCTGAGACGCTGATAGTGGGTCCCGGTCAAAAGTGCGGTCCGCGACCCGGAACAGACGGCACAGCCGACGTAAAAGTCAGTGAAGATCATCCCTTCCCTCGCCATTTGATCGAGGTGGGGCGTGCGAGGCCCGCTGGCACCGTTGAAGCCGACGTCGCCATACCCCATAT
>JAQWPY010000198.1 GCA_029245145.1 Pirellulales bacterium
GCCGCTTAGCGAAAAACCATTTAAACCATCTGATACAATAACTGGCAGACGGACGCTGACTCGATTGGTTCGAGCGGTGACGGCCACCCTAACCATTGTATGACTGACGTGAAACCAGTTTCCCTTGTAATCGCGGCGGTGGCCTTCATCATTGGCGCCGCAATTGCGCTGGCGGTAATTCGCGGATTTTCGGTGGGCGATCCGTCTTTGGCATTCGTGGTTGGTGCAATCCTTGGAGCACAGGCTGGCGCGATTGCCCATAGCAGACATCCGGAGGCGGAAGCAACCGTCGCGGTTAAGCTTGGGTTAGGTGCTGTGCTTGCTGGCGTCGCCTTGATTTTCGGCTTCGTAGTACATTTTGCGATTTCTCCCTTCAAGTACCCAGACGTCACGCTGGCCATCGCCGCAATTGGATCGTTCATTTTTCCGTTTGCCATCTTCAACACGATGTTCAACGCCACGCGACGTTCCCAAAGCCCGGAATCGTGATGGTCAGCGTGGCCAGTCGTACAACAAGTCGTGGCCACAAGGTCCGGCTTCGCCGGGTTACCTTCGCTGTTTTTGTACAATTCTCATGTTTCCATACAATGAGTGTGTGATTTAACTTTTAATCGTCGGTGTGGGCGGTGACGGCCACACCCACCCTTGGTGCACTGGGATTTAACAGAGCCAATGTCTATTTCCAAAATTTAGCGATGCCTTACATTACGCTTACAACGCAAATCGATGCGTCTATCGACACAGTTTTTGATTTATCAAGGAGTATCGACTTGCATGTGGAATCAACGCACCAGACAAATGAAAGGGCGATTGCTGGATGTACGAGCGGACTTATAAATCTGGGTGAAGAGGTTACTTGGGAGGCAACGCACTTTGGAATACGCCAGCAATTGACAACAAAGATCGTAGAATTTGACCGTCCACATCATTTTCGCGATTCAATGGTATCTGGCGCATTTCGTCGCTTTGACCATGATCATCATTTTCAAGGAAACGCCCAGGGAACAGTTATGCGCGACATATTTGACTACACTTCACCGTTGGGTGTACTCGGATGCGCCGCAGACTTTTTGTTTCTAAAGCGTTACATGGGGCGTCTCCTCAATAAACGCAATCAGCTTATCAAGACTGTTGCAGAAAATGGTAACAATGATCGTTACCTATTGAAGACTTAACCAACCAACGAACGCGTGTGCGATCGCCCGCCAGATGCTAAATAGATACTAAACAGTGCACCAATAAACGTCAGTGGCGAGGTGCCGGACGATCAATCGCCTCTTAAATCACCCTCTAAATCATCTGATACAATAACCTGCCCACGGCCACTCTCTCGATTGGTTCTGAGCGGCGAAGACTGTCATCACCAATAAATCACGCAAGCGTTTTAATGTCCTCTGAGAGTCCGCTCTACCTCGACTACAACGCCACGACCCCCATCGATCCGGCGGTCCGCGAGGCGATGTTACCCTTCCTTGCCGAACACTATGGAAATCCTTCCAGCCTGCATGTGATCGGCCAGAAAGCGGCGGAGGCAGTTGCCACTGCTCGAGACCAAGTGGCCAAGTTGCTTGGTTGCCAAAGTCGAGAAATCATCTTTACATCCGGCGGTACCGAAAGCAGCAACCTTGCCATTACCGGTTCGATTCAGGCGTGCGAAGACCCCACCTCAGCGCACATCATCACCTCGGCCATCGAGCATCCCGCTACCACGGGGCCGATCTACTCCTTGGAGCGAGGCGGATGTGAAGTCACGGTGATCGGCTGCAATCCGCAGGGCGAGGTTGACCCGCAGGACATTCAGGCGGCCATCCGTCCGAACACACGATTGGTGAGCCTGATGCACGCCAACAATGAGGTGGGCACGATTCAACCCGTGCAGCAGGTAGCTCAGATTTGTCGTCAGGCCGGCGTTCTCTTCCATGTCGATGCGGCACAAGCGGTAGGCAAGCTGCCCGTTTCAGTCGATTCCATCGGGGCCGACCTGATCACGCTTGCCGGACACAAGTTTTACGCGCCGAAGGGAATCGGTGTCCTTTTTGTACGCGAGGGAGTCACCCTGCATCCGGTGTTGTACGGCGGAGGACAAGAACTAGGATTGAGTCCGGGCACGGAAAATGTTGCTCTTACGGTCGCCCTCGGCAAGGCTGCCGAGATCGCAGAGCAAGCGCAAATGAGTGAATGCACCCGCCTTGCCAAACTACGGGACGAATTCGAAGGGCATCTCGAAGACGCGACCAGGGGAGAAGTCGTGATTCATGCCCAAGGGGCGGAGCGACTGTCCAATACATCGAGCATTGCTTTTCCCGGAGTCGAGGGGCAAACGTTGCTTGACCACATCCCGTTTCTTTGCGCCTCTACCGGAGCGGCATGCCACAGTCATTCCACGGCGGTTTCCGC
This sequence comes from Pirellulales bacterium, assembly GCA_029245145.1. Classification (GTDB taxonomy): domain Bacteria; phylum Planctomycetota; class Planctomycetia; order Pirellulales; family UBA7805; genus UBA7805. The sequence continues at coordinate 2,398 of JAQWPY010000198.1, forward strand.
GACGCTCGCCGCGATGCGCATCTCGGAGCAGGTGGCCCGATCGACCATCAGGATCAGTCTCGGCCGGTTCACGGCCGCACCTGAGGTTCACCGCGCAGGGGCGACACTGATCGGCACCTGGAAGCAACTTGCAGGCGAATCATCGCCACGCCTGAGATAGAGCAAACGAACCCACTTACGCTTGTCCCTGCTGAAGCATCTGGGAACGCGCCATCGCCTCCTCCGCGTCCTGAATATATTGCTGGTTGTTCGTGCCGGCGTACGCCCGCTGATAAATTACACTCAGTTGCGTGTGGCTAAAGGGATCTTCGGGCGCAATCTCGCAGACCTTCTTAGCGTGCTCGATGGCTACCTCGTGTTGCCCCATTCGGCCCCGCACGACTGCAAGCGCTGCATGCGCAAGCATGTAATCAGGTTCGGCAGCGAGGATCTCCTCGTATTTGGCGACCGACTCCTCGAGTTTGCCATCCAACTTCAATTGGTCTGCCTGGTCGTATAGTTCGTGCACATCTGCCATGCTGCTCTCCAACGATAAAAACATCCAAAATACGCGTGAAACTGCGAAGGGTCTATTGGAACGATTTTTGGGCCGCTCTTCAAGTATTACCGCTCGGTCTTGCCGCAGAGGGCAAATATCGGAATTCACCTTATTCGTATGAATTACTCTCTGGCTTGAGGTCGATACAAATCTTAATCCGAAACTCATTCGTTGATTTGAACGGACCGTTACGTTGCTCATTCATCCGACTGCCATCGTTGACAGCACTGCCACCCTCGGCGAGGAAGTGCAAATAGGTCCCTTCTGTATCGTGGAGAAGAACGCCGTTCTGGGCGATGGGTGTCGCCTCGAGGCTCGCGCGATTGTCAAAGAAAATACCACGCTAGGGCCCGGCAACACACTCCATGAAGCTGCCGTTCTCGGTGGCGTGCCGCAACATTCGAGCGTGCCCGAAGTCACCGGCAACCTCATTGTTGGCTCGGCAAACACGTTCCGGGAAAATACCACGGTCCATCGCGCGCTTCACGAGGGCGAATCGACGCAGATCGGTGACCATAATCTGGTCATGGTCGGCGTTCACATTGGGCACGATTGCCTCATCGGAAATCACACAGTGTTGATCAATAACGTGATGCTTGCCGGGCACGTCACCGTTGGGGATCGCGCCTATGTGGCGGGAGGAGCCGCAGTGCAGCAGTTTCGTCGCGTCGGTCGCTTGGCCGCCGTCGGCGGATATTCTCGTGCTGTGAAAGACGTTCCCCCGTTCGTCATGCTCGATGGAAATACGAGTGGTGTGGTCGGCTTAAACCGCGTCGGAATCCAGCGAGCTGGGTACGACCGGGATGACATGCAGAGTTTAAAAAACGCCTACCGCCTGATTTACCGCAGTGGGTTGTCCTGGAATGACATTCTGGAGCGATTAAAAACCGATTTCACGACCGGACCGGCCGCAGAATTCTATCCCTTCTTTTCAACCGGAAAGCATGGCTTCATGCCGGAAAGACGCAGTCCCCATTCCGCCACGATACGTCTCTATCGGGAAGAGGAGCGGGGCGACTTGCAGGTCAAAGCCGGTTGATCCGCTTCGGGCGATTTCCTAGCGGATAAAGCCACGCTGCTTCAAGAGCTCGAGAATCTTCTCGACGCACGTCTCAAGCGATTCGGTATGCGGCGTGAGCGTGAGGTCTGCGGCCACCGGCTCTTCATAGGGCGAGGTGACGCCCGGGAAATCCTGAATTTCTCCGGAGTCGGCCAGCTCGTACATGCCATTGGTATCGCGCTCACGGCACTGCTCGAGGGGAACGTCGAGAAAGACCTCGATAAATCGATCCGAACCGACCACCTCCCGAGCCCGATCGCGTACATCTTTTTTCGGGGCAAGAAAACTCGCCACCGTAATCAAACCGGCATCATTCAGCATCCGCGCACACTCTGCAGCGCGACGCATATTCTCGCTTCGGCCTTCAGGAGTGAAGCCAAGATCCTTGCTGACCCCGAGTCGCATTTTCGGGCCATCGAGGAGTGCACACGCGCGACCCGAATCAAAGAGTTGCCGCTCCAGCGCGTGAGCCACCAAACGCTTCCCCGAACCGGTGAGCCCCGTGATCAGCACGGTCGCCCCCCGTTGGCCAAATCGTGCTTCTCGCTCCTCATCAGTCACTTGACTCGGTTCGCCTTTCAGCGAGGCACTCGCAGGCTCAGCATCCCAATGATCTTGAGATTCACTCGCCTGCATCTCATCAAGAATCATCACCGCCCCGACCGTCACATTCGTAATCCGGTCGACGATCACCATGGATCCCGTGCCGCGATTACGCTTGTAAGCATCGAACATGATGTTGTCGTCGAGTTGAATCTCACAGCGCCCAATTTCGTTCAGCGCGAGAGACGGGGCGGGTTCACGATGGAGGGTATTAACATCGATTCTGTAGCGAAGCGACTGCACTGAACCGGGCACGACTTTGGTGGTTTGCTTGAAGAGATAACGTGTCCCCGGCACCAACGGTTCTTCACCCATCCAGACGACCACTGCATCCATCCGCTGACCCACCCGCGGTTGGTTACCGACCCGCACAACCATGTCACCGCGACTCGCGTCGATTTCGTCTTCGAGCGTCATCGTGACTGAGAGTGGGGTAAACGCCTCCTCGATTTCGCCCTCATATGTGAGGATCGACTTGACGCGACTCGTTGTACGGGCGGGCAGTACCATAATCTCATCGCCCTTCTTGATCGTGCCCGAAGCCACCGTTCCACAAAAGCCACGGAAATCAAGATGGGGTCGATTCACATACTGCACCGGGAAGCGGAAGTCCTGGAAGTTGCTATCCGATGCGATGTAGACGTTTTCCAGCATGTGCATCAGCGTGTTGCCGTCGTACCACGGCATTTTTTCGCTGCGGACGACCACGTTGTCTCCATCGAGCGCAGAGATCGGGATAAAGTGCACGTCATCCGAGGACATCCGGGCGGCAAACTGGATGTATTCCTCCCGGATCCTCTCGTAAACTTCTTGCGAGTAGTCAACCAGATCCATCTTGTTGATCGCCACCACAATGTGCTTCACACCCAAGAGCGACGTGATAAAACTGTGCCGCTTGGTCTGCGTTAAAACTCCTTGCCGCGCGTCGATCAGGATAATGGCAAGATCGCAGGTCGACGCACCGGTTGCCATGTTCCGCGTATACTGCTCGTGACCCGGTGTGTCGGCAATAATGAACTTGCGCTTCGCAGTCGAGAAATAACGATAAGCAACATCGATCGTGATTCCCTGCTGCCGCTCATCGTCCAAACCGTCGGTAAGCAATGCCGGATCGAGCCGGTCGCCGATCGTGCCGTGCGTCTGGGAATCCTTTTCCAGAGCCGCCAACTGATCTTCGTAGACCATTTTCGACTCAATAAGCAGGCGGCCGATCAGCGTGCTTTTTCCATCATCCACACTTCCGCAGGTCAGAAAACGAAGCAACTCTTTGCGCTCATGCTGTGCAAGATATGCGTCGATATCAGAAGCAATTAATTCAGATTGATGCGACATGTCCCGAGACTAAAAATAGCCCTCTTTCTTCTTTTTCTCCATCGACGAGTCTTTGTCTCGGTCGATCATTCGGCCTTGTCGCTCGCTGGTCTTGCAGAGAAGCATTTCCTGGATGATTTCCGGTAGCGTCGTCGCTGTAGACTCCACTGCACCGGAGAGCGGGTAGCAACCCAAGGTACGGAAGCGAACCATTTTTTCTTCCGGTACCTCGCCCGGCTCAAGCTTCATCCGATCGTCATCCACGAGCAAGGTCACCTCGTTTCCCTTCTCATCGAACCGCTGCACGACCGGTCGCTTCGCCGCAAAATACAACGGGACGATCGGTATTTTCTCGAGATGAATGTATTGCCACACATCGAGTTCGGTCCAGTTCGAGATAGGGAATACCCGGATGCTTTCGCCCGGACGAACCTTCGCGTTGTAAAGGTTCCAGAGTTCGGGCCGTTGATTCTTTGGATCCCAACGATGGTTCTTATCGCGGAATGAAAAAATTCGCTCTTTCGCCCGCGACTTTTCTTCATCGCGCCGGGCACCACCAAAAGCCGCATTAAAGCGGTATTTATTCAGTGCCTGCTTGAGCGCATCGGTTTTCATGATTTCCGTGTGCTTATCGCTATCTTCGAGAGGATGTATTCCGTGCTTGCGGCCCTCCTGGTTGATGTAAGTGATCACATCGAGCCCCAACTCCTTCTTGGCATATTCCTCACGGAAGGCAATCATTTCCTTGAATTTCCACGTCGTATCGACGTGCAGCAGAGGAAATGGGGGCTTCGCCGGATGAAACGCCTTGAGTGCCAAATGCACCATCACCGACGAGTCTTTACCGATCGAGTAGAGCATGACCGGATTGTCAAACTCGGCAACCACTTCGCGAATGATATGGATGCTTTCGGCTTCGAGTTGCTTGAGATGTGTGAGGCTGTAGGACGTCATGGGGCGAGTCGTCGGGATTGGCAAAGCGGCAATATAAAGCAAAGTCCATACGGACTCAATCCACTCAATCTGTGGATCATTGGGGAGGAGGCTGCGACGAAGGATGCCGCACGCGTAAAACCACGCATTCCGCACCGGAATTTGCTGGCGAATAACGAGCAAGTCGCCGAAGCTCCAGATCTTTGAGCAAACCCGCCTCGCGAGCCTCGAGTCGCTCCTCGACCCACGCTGGCCCCTTCACCAATAAAAGCTGGCCAATCGCCGACCAGTGTGGACTGAACCATGTGAGAACTTTTTGCAACCTTGCCACGGCACGTACGGTCAGCACATCAAAAGACTCTGCCGCCAGGATGTCCTCGGCCCGCGCATGGATTGTCCGGGATGATACACCCACGGTCGCCACGATCTTTTCCAAGACGTTCGCTCGCTTCGCAACCGATTCGGAAAGCGAAATCTGCAGATCGGGGCGCAGGATCGACAGGAGAACCCCCGGGACACCTCCTCCCGTTCCGACATCGAGAATTCGGCCGCGAGGTTCTAGAAATTGATTAAGCATCATGGTGTCCCGCACATCGCGATCGACGAATTGCTCGATTGTGAGATGTCGCGTCAGATTGATCTTTTTATTCCACTCCAATAATTCACGACGGTAACAGTCGATCTGTAGAATCTGGTCTTCCGAACATGCGAGTCCCAGTTCTGCAATTGCTGTTCGCAGAGATTCAATTTCGCTATTAAAATCGGTCATACACAATCTACAAAAAGATTCGAACTATTTTTCTCTTCCGTCGGTCAACCAAATTGGCATCGCTGCACGCGGCTGCTCGGCGGCTTTATTTAATTTGTTTCCATATCCTCTGGATAGATGCCTAACTCAAGGCAATTCCCATCAGGATCTTGGAAAAAAATTTGCTGAAAACCTGCGGCATTGATTTGCCGCTCATAGGGAATCTTATGCTGCTTGAGTCGTTCTTCGATCACATCTAAATCGTCCGCCCTCATCGCAAGGTGGGGAGCCAGTGTATCGATCGACCCCCGCTCGCCACGGGCTGAGGAGTGCTCAATCAAATGGATTTGGATTTGCGCGGGTGGGTGATAAAGCCACGCCCCCGCAAAAGAAAATGCGGGTCGGGCAATACGCTTTAGGCCGAGTACACGAACGTAAAAATCGCAGGTAACTTCCGGATCGCGGGTCGGCAGTGCAATGTGATGGAGTGCGTGGGCGGCAAGAGGTTCGGCCATGAATCGTAAATCGCTCTCGGTTGAACAATGGAAATCGAGCAGTCGAACGAGATGCCGCACTATAGCTCCATGCTAGCGTGCCGGAAACAGGCAGGCTTCGCGATGGCAAGTTTAGCGACTGGGGGGAAATGAGAATTTGTAACGATTTTCTCGATTTTGCTGATTTTATGTCCGATAGAAGAAATCGGGTGGGCTCGATAGGACTCCTGGCTTCTTTGCGCCAAAGACCTCGGCGCGCACCCCTGCTATTTCAATTAGTCGTGTTTTGGATCGGCCTCCCGTATGAAAATCGGGGGGTGGGGGAAAGGGATTCTGAGATGCAGCGCACACTACTTATTTTAAGCCTCGCTTTCGTCGCCATATCGATACATTCGGGATGCTGCGGGCCTCATTGGCGCGTTGGGTTATACCGCGAAGCGGTCACCGGGGGCGGCCCGATGGCATGCACCGCCTGCGGAGAAACTTCCTGTCAAGGCGATTGCATGACGTGCGGTGAGGCAACCTGGTATCCTGGCAAACATATTGTCCGTGGCTTCCACCACGTCTGTAGCCTCTTTACCTGTTACGGTTGCGGCGGCACGTGCTACGGTTGCGGAGGATACGCTGGTGAGGGCTGGAGTCCCTCCACCGAGATCCTCGGTGGAGATAATCAATTGGAACCGATTCCCACACCTGCAAAAGCGATAAGCCCGACTCCGAGTGCTCCTGCCACTCCCACAGAGTCCGGCAAATAAAGATCGTTGGATCGCAAGCAAGCGTTAGGTGGGCTCGATTTCCGCAATTTGCCAATTACGGGAATCTCCCGCCTGGTTCGCTTGCCAGTACTCGCCACTCTCCACATCGAGACAGGTGAGCCAGCCACCTTCGAGATAAACCCCGGTATCCAAACATATCGCGTGGCCATGATTTGCCGGCAAGCCATCTTCCTGAGGCGTGTGCCCACAAATCATCGTCTTACCCGAGCAATGCGGTGCGTGCGCCACGACACGATCCCAGAACAACACCTGGTCGTACTGCCGTGCGAGGGGCAAATTCGGATGAAGACTGGCGTGCACAAAGATATGTTTCTCAGTTTCGTGCCAGGCAACGCAGTCTTCGTCGATGAATTTCCAGTCTTCCTGTGGAATCGCGTCGAGGCTCAATTCATCTTCCGGTGATAGGTAAGCCTCTAATGTTTCCCGCCCACCAAAACTCAACCAGTCGCGAAAAACATCTTCATCTGTTCGACTTGCCTGCAACATCTTTTCATGGTTGCCGAGCAAAGGAACCAAGCGGCCCATCCGATATCGATCGCGGAGCCACGACAACACCTGAGGAACCTCGGGACCACGATCCACGTAATCGCCGAGCGTGACCAATTGATCGTCAACAGAGATTTGTGCTGCCGACACCACGGTTTCCAACGCCCTAAAGCACCCGTGGATATCTCCAATCGCCAGGGTTCGCATAGCCCTCCCTCAGGACTTATTCACACCGATTTACCGACCTGCCGCTTAAAGCTGCAGCCACCTTTTGAGTTTTAGGTATTTTTCGCGGTCGATGCCATCGATCTTTTCCCCGGTGAATTTCAACTCCTCTGCTTTTTCCAGTGCCGCGAGGGCCGCATCACGGTCATCTTTGCCTTGATGTGCGAGGGCAAGGTGGAAGTAATAGACACCGGAACTCACATCGAAAAGGGTTGCCTCATTGAGATCTTCGATCGCCTGATCGTACTCACCTTCTTCGATATGGATTATCGCGCGCGTATCGAGCAATTCGATGCGAGGCCCGAGCAGTTTGAAGGCCAAGTCGATATTCTCACGTGCGACTTCAAAATCACCTCCGGTTTTCACCGTCATGTAGGCGAGGTTGTTTGCCAGCAGGCCTCGTTGATTTTCATCCATTTTTCCTGCAGGAACTGCTTGAATTAATTTCAAAGCCTGTCGGTAACTATCCTTGGAATCGGTTGCATTGCGCGTCGAAGCAATAGCCGAGAACAGAGCGGCCTGCTGCGTGACTAAGTCGACCGAATTCGGATACTCTTTTTTTGCAAGAGCGATCCATCGTTTGACCTGTTTTATCTCTTCATCGGTCACGGTATTGGCATGCCGCACTGCACCTCCGATACCGATTGCACAAATCTCGAGTAATATTTCCTTATTTACGATTGCGTCACAAATGCGATACGCTTCATCGAGCTGTCCTTGCCTTGAGAGAAATGCGGCCAGATTGATTCGGTATCCAAAATCTCGATCGGCCACGGCACGGTACGCCGCCTCGGCCTGCTCATCCAGGCCCATTTCCTCGTAAAGGGCTGCCGCAGCTAATACTTTTCTTTCGTCTGCCCTCTCGACACCATCCGGGATGAAACTCTCGATTGCCGCAATCGCGGGGCGATCTTTGCCGCGACCCTTCGCGTTCTTGGCAGTGAGCCGAATGGTCTCCCGCCCTTTCGGGTCGCGTCTCTGTAGCTGCCGCATCCATGGCCCGAGGGTTCTCCATTCCTGCTTATCGATGAGCATCTCCACATACTTGACGAGGAAACGTGTATCTTCCGGGTAATCGACCAACAACGCCTGCATCGTTTCTCGGCATTCGGGCCACTGATCCGAGATATAGTAAAGCTGACTGAGTGCCAATCGCTCTTCAGGCTCGAGATCCTTGCGCGGGATATTTTGAAGAATTTCAATTGCCTTCTGCCGGTAGATCGGTTCGGGACGCACTGCCAGGATCAGGCCCTTGAGATTCAGGTCCGGTGATTTCAAATCCCCCTCCTGGCGATTTCCTTCGACAAGTGCCAACGCTTGCTCAAAAAAGCGATGCGTCCGCAGCGATGCAAAGACGCGGGCGAGCGAGCGCCGAGCCCAGAAAGAAATCTCACTGGGGGCCCCTTCCGATTCCAAGCTGTTTTCGAGAATCGTGTTGAGGTGAGGAATTGCCCGTGGCAAGCGATTATTGATCATATGATATTTTGCCATGGCGCGTTCACGCTCCATGTCTGCCGGATTGTTCGCAATCGCCACGGCCAGATAGTGTTCCGCCAGCATTCTATTCCCCAACCACGCGTAGCACTGCGCCATCACTTGGGCAGCCACGTCTTGCGAAAGTCGATTTTCAATATTTCGAATTTCTATCTCCGCTTCCTTGGTCCGCTGCGTCTGCAAAAGGTACTCCACGAGTGCCAACGACGGTTGCGGGAGTTGCGGCGCTAATTGAACAGCCCGACGAAAGGCGGTTTCTGCTTCACCGATTTTGCCGAGTCTAAGAAGGACTCGTCCGCGACGCACCCAATCTTCGGCATTTTTCGAATCGACTGGTGCTGCCTGATTCAGCGAGGTCAGCGCGGCCTCGCGATTCCCGGTCAATAAATCCAGCGTGAGCTGTTCTTTTTTTAGCGATTGGGGAACGTTATTGAGTCGAAGCAGAACCTTCCTCGCTTCATCGTATTGCCCTTGTTGTACGAGCAGTTCCACAAGGTGTCGAACCGTCAACGCATCCAGAGGCCCCGCATCGATCGACTCTTGGTAAAAATCAATCGCCGCATTAAAGTCACCCTGCAATTCTTGGATAGACCCCTTCAATTCCAACAAGCGCTGCCACTTCGGCCGCTTCTTGGCAATTTGATCGGCAAGTCGGTCGGCCGTTTGCACTAGTCGCATCCGCTTTCCCTTCACGGGATCTTGCTGATATTTCCAAAGTAAGTATCGCGCTTCGAGAAACTGTGGCACCGGTGTATTTTTCCCAAAGCGGTTCGCCGCCTCGTCTACCTGCGCCTGCATCTCAAGCTCGTTTTCAGCTTCCCGGGCGAGCTCAAAGAGACCAATCGTGTAGACCTGATCGGCATCTTTCTCCCCGGCAGTTCTCAAGCAGCGCCTTGCGTCTTCGCGCCGTGACGGCGTAAGCTGGTAATAAATGCGGGCAATCTTTTTCCACAGTTTTCCCTGGTCATTCTCTTCGTAATTTAAAATTTCCTTCTCGAGCGCTTTCACCTTCTTTGCTTGCTCCGGTCCCCCCGCAAGCACAATGAGTTCCGCTTGGCGAAGAAACAGTTCCGGTCGGTCGGTCCAGGGATTCTCATCCCGCGTCGTGGCCGTTTTCAGATATTCGAGCGCCGCTTCTGCACCCTGCTCACGGACCATAAGCGCTAAATAGGTGTTTTGCAGACGGGCCGCATCAGGAAATTCAATGAGTGCTTCGTTAAGGCGGGCAAACGCCTCTTCGATACGGTCGCTGCGAATCAGACTTTCTGTTTCAACAACCGCCTTGTCCGAACCTGCAACATCTTCGCGCGTTACATATTCCTGCTTTACCCCCTCCAGCCGATTGCGATATTCACTATTTTTTTGTGAGAGTGAAGCCAGCGTGGCCAGATAGAGCGAACGAAGTCCCTCGTCGCTATCGAAATCTTCCGCGCCCATCACATTTTTGAGTTGAGTCAACTTCTCGAGCGCCTCGGGCATCCGCTTGAGTGCCACGAGTGCCTCCGCTTGGCCTGCCAAGGCAATCCTCGACTCGGGTCGCTCAGCCAAGGTTCTGCCATACACCTCAATCTGCCGATCAGGCTGACCCAAGGCCTTGTAGCAGCGTCCAAGCAAGTGATCGAGAGAGTAAATCACGTTTGGAGAAAACGACATGCGAGGACGTAAGGCCTCAAGCTTGGTACTCGCTTCGAGCCACTGCTCGTCGATGCAGAGGACTTTCGCTTCCGAAAAAGCAATCCACTCCGGCCGGAAGTTGAGTCCCTTCATCTTCTCGATGGTTTGCTTTGCTTCTTCCGATTGCTTTTTTTCCAACTGGGCATTGAACAGCAAATTGACCAAGGTACCGTTGCTCGGAATGATCTCCAAACCTTCTTCAATGGCTGCCAGTTCCTCCTCGCGGTTTTCCAATTGTCGCGCAAGTCGCGACTCGCGAACGTAGATTCGAAAATCTTTGGAGTCAATCTCACGTGCGGAGGCGAGGTCATCTCGCGCCAGGGCCGCGTAGTCTTCTCGCTGTGAGTCGTCGACTTTATCCATCCAGTAAATGTATTCGTCGACCACATTAATCAGCGTGTCCATGTTTCCCGGATCGAGTTCCCTTGCACGAAGAAAGTCATCGAGTGCTTTGCGACGATCGGGTTTATTTGAAGATTCACTCTGTGTCAAACGGCGGGTATAGATCCCACGACTGACGAACGCTTCCGCATTCTCCGGATTCAACGCAACCATTCGATCGACCATGAGGTCGGCAATTTTTTCGTCATCTCGCCCTCCGGTTCCCCTCCGCCTGAAAAGATCCGCCAGCAGCGTATACGCCTTAATCATGTGGGGGGCTTTTGCGTTTTCGTCATCAAACTTTTGCGACTTTTGTTCGTAGCCGACCAACCCACTTAATTTGCCAATCGCGGTAGTGTGTCTCTCCAGTTTTTCGGCACATTTCGCATAGAGATAGTCGACTTCCGGATCTTCCTTCTGCTGGGAACTGAGTTTCTTCAACTCTTTTTCCGCCTCGATGAAGAATGACCGCTCGACCTCCGATCCGGAACTCAACTCGCCCAAAGCGACAAGCCCATCGACGTAATTTCGTCGGATATCATTTCTTCCGGGAGAACCTCGCAGCGCCCGGGCCATGAGCATATAGGCGGCCCGCTTCTTTTTAGAATCCTCGATATGCTCCTCGTCCAAACAGTGACTACCGACTATCGCCGCCTCACAAATGATCTCCTGGTCGGTTGTGTTTTCGGCGAGATAACGCTGGTAATTCTCTACCGCCGTATCGTAATCCCCCTGCTTATCCGCCTCTCTCGCTGCCGCGAGGTACTCTGACGATTTACCTGATTTCAAATAGAGCACAGCGCCGACACCGGCCCCAACGATGAGCAATGTGCCAAGAAAGATAATAAGAACCTTGACGTTCAGCTTACGCATTTTTTTAATTCCAAATAGAAATAGGGAAAATCAATGAATGATGATGGGAACTCGATCGCTGCGACTCTCTCGTAAAAATCATGTGACAAGATGAAGAACTAGTTTTCCAGCCAGGCCT
>JAQWPY010000063.1 GCA_029245145.1 Pirellulales bacterium
TGAACAATCTGTGGCTGACGCTCCTGAATCAAATGGGTGTCCGTGCGCGGAAGCACGGCGACAGCACCGGCCTGCTGGAAGACATCATGGTGTGACGCGGAAGATGGTGTGGCGCGGAAGTGGAAGAATGGATCCGCCCGGCGGCCCATGGGGAACCCCCTATAAATTCGCCGCCATTGTCGAGTTTGACCCACCTTTCAAGGCGCTCGAAAAAAATTATCGCATGCCGGACATGCCCGCTTATAATAGGTGTTTGAAGCGCAACCTCTATCCCTCGCCGAATGGCAGGAGCTTCCGATTCTCCGCTCTCCTTTCACCCGCCGCCGTTGCCAGGTCTCAGTCGCCCTGGTCGCCCTACTGTCGGCCGCCACACCTCTCCAGGCCAGCTTGGTCTGGGATACCCAAGCCAGCGACTACGGTTACCTCAGGCAATATTCCATACCGCCCTCTTTGGGGGCCGAAGCGTGTGGTCCAACTTCGACCATCAATGCGTTCACCTTTCTGCAAAACACCCAGGGCGGGAGGATCGGCAACCAGTTGACGGGCAACGACTACTCCGACTGGCTCAATGCGGCCGAGAAGCTGGTCAACGACTACATGCATACTGGCGGCTCCGGCTCGTTACACCCGGGCACGTTTCCTGGCAATCTGGCAACCGGCATGCAGCAGTATGCGCAGCACTGGCATGAGCAAAATCCCGATCGAGCCGAAATCCAATTTAATGGTGTCTGTTTCGGAGACAAACGTTACGACCCGGAACACCCCGAGAAAGGCACCTTACCCGACTGGGTTAAACTGCTCCCCGAAAAGGGGCCGACTATTGAGCAACTCTATGGGATGCTGGCCGGTGGGGCGGGTGTCGTGATGACGATGAGCCAACAGGATGAAAGTAGCCACCAAATTGTGGGTGGCCATATGGTGACGCTGGCCGGCATGGACTGGAACGACAACAACGGCGACGGCATCATGGACCGCGGCGAGGCGACCCTTTCGGTCATCGATCCGCTCGACCCGAGTAGTTATTACGGGAATACTGACCCCGAGCCTTACGGTGTGGACGGACTGCAGCCCCAAAAGGCAGCCCTCACCACACTCGACGTTTGGCAAACATTGGCGCCCAACCCCGAGCACCCCGAGATCTCTATCCCTGCGTTGGCGATTGATTATGAGCAGTATCAGGGAAGTGTTGATCTATCGGGGGGAGATTACGGACCGTACAATCCTGCACAGTACGGAAAAATCACCGCGAGTGGGTCGCCTTACTACGTGGGTGCTGCTTTCGGCATGAGGGCCGTGCCCGAGCCCACCTCGGTCCTCCTCTGGTCGACCCTGTTTCTCGGTGTTAGTTTGACCCGGCGTCGCCGGGCCTAGCAGCCACGACTTGTTGGCGGCTGACTTTGACTCGCACGCGGGCGGGCATGAACACGGGGACTGATCACTGACTGACAACCACGCCAACACGTCGGCTTACCGCATTTCTCGTCGATTAGCGCTCATCTGGTTTTGAACGCTTGGCTTTGGATCAGTTCTAAAAGTAAATCACGAAATCCAACTCCCTTGTTCGATCGGGAAACGTTGGCCATTACAATTCGCGAAATCTCATCTCGTTCGGCATAGTTCGGTCGCCTTCCGATGGCGTATGTCATGAGCTTTTCTGAGAGACACACACCAAACTGGTCGATATTGGCCAGTACATATTCGCGCAAGTCGTCTACGTTCTTGAATCGCATGTCGCCGGTGAATTCGCCTTGAGCTTCGATGGGGGCTCCATTTTTCCTGACGGGCTGGCCCTTTTCATTTTTGGTCCATTCGGGGTAGTGAGTACGCCATCGCCCTAGTGGATCGTAATTCTCCAGCGCAAAGCCGATTGGGTCGATCTTGCGGTGGCAGGTTGCGCATTTTGAGTCGGCGGTGTGCGCAATCATCAATTCGCGAATCGTCTTTGTTCCTCGCGTATCTGGTTCAAGCGTTGGCGTGCCAGGCGGTGGTGGCGGAGGAGGATCGCCAAGGATGTTACGCAGCACCCAGACCCCTCGAACCACTGGCTGCGTTTGTGATCCGTTGGAAGTCGCCATCAAAATTCCGGCTTGGCCAAGAAGCCCACCAAATCTTGCGCCTTCCGGTACTTCGATGCGGGCAAAGCCCCCGTTGGGGATCTTCACTTTCTGACCGTAGATCTCATTGAGCAAACGCTCATTACCCCAAGTAAATTCCGGTTTGATAAAGGTCTTGAGCGAATGGTTCTCGTGCAAAATCTCGGTAAAGAAACGCTCTGCCTCGCCGATCATCCCTTTTCTATGTCCGTTCTGCCAAGCGATCAGTCGTGGGTCAGGAGTCGTGTCTTCCAATCGGCGCAATCCGAGCCATTGCCCGGTGAAATTCCTGACAAAATGGTGAACTCGTTTTGAGTCGATCAATCGGTTCGCTTCGGCGACAAGCTGGTCGGAGTCGGAAAGCGTGCCAGCGGATGCAATTGCCGCCAATTGGTCATCGGGTGGGCCACCGGTCAGGAAGTAGGAAAGTCGAGTCGCCAAATCCCAGTCGTCCAACTTTCCAGGTCGATGTCCCCGGTACAGAAATTGCGGAGAGATCAAGGAGGTGCGAATTGCGAGATGAAGCCCCTCCTCTAAACTATGACCTGAATTCATATGCCCAATTACAATCGAGCCGTACCTCTTAACGTCGGCATCGGTTGCAGGACGCCGAAAAGCCTTGCTTAGAAGCTGTTCTATGATTGGCTCTACTTTGTCTTTTGGCGCCGCAGTCGTTGGGGCCGCTGACATAAATCGCGGCACAAGTTTTTCGCGACGTTTCTTCTCGTGCAAACTCTCGATAACATCGACAGGTCCCTCGATTTCCATCCAGTGAATGTCAATCGCTGGGCCTTCTTCAAAGAGCTGATAGGCGAACACAGGATCGACGAATTCGATCCCCTTGACCAGTTTCCTGACAACTTTCTCAATCTCTTCCTTCGAGGTATCGATCGCTGCCGCATCAAGTTTGGGCGAATTGCGTAGTTTCTTCAGGTTGGCCCAAGCTGATCCACGTTGTAGGCCACCTCCGATCTCAGCATCCTTCCAGACTGCCAGCAGCCGTTTGTCCCGCGTGAGCATTTCTCGGATTAGCGTTTCGTAGGTGGGGGTTTTTAGATGATCTTTAGGCGGATGGTCGGTGGGACGGGAAATTAGTGCGTTGGCGAAGTAGAGAACGGGCGTTTCGGTTCGGCGTAATTCGACCTCGCATTCAAACGTCTGCTTGTCTGAAATCAATTCGAATTCGGTCAACTTCCGCATCGTGCCGATCGTCTTGCGTTCATCATTTTCAATCGGTTGGGCATAAACACGTAACTGCATCGGCCCTTCAAAAAATGGAATCGCGACCGAACCCGGTGCAAACCGCGAAGCCGAAACACGCACCTTGTACTTGCCATGGACACGGGCCTCGAATTTTTCGGGCCAAATGCAAGAGTTGCCGACCCTTGGTGTGCGGGCAACTAGTCGTATCGCGTCTCCGACGACTCTGCCAGCCGTTTCGGCGAATGCGAAATCCTTGGGGCCAACCGTGAAGAGCGCTGATTCGACGCGATTTGTTTTGGGAGGAAAAAGGCTGTCCGCCACCTGAGTCGCTGCGTCAAAGTAGCACTCCATCAGAGCCGGAGAAACCAATAAACCCGCCGCTGAGTTATCGAAATCATGCTGCACGGAGTCCGGCGGAAACTCGTCGGGAACCGAGAAATCGATGCCTAATAGAGACTCAATGGTGTTTTCGTATTCTTTGGTGTTCAATCGCCGCAATACACTGCCGTGCGACGTTGAGTGTTTAATCAAACTCTCATGCAACTTGGAGATGGCAGTTTCACGTTCTTCGCTTGAAGGTTGTTTCTCGTTAGGCGGAGGCATCTCACTCTTTCGTAATTTTTTAAGCACACGCTCCCATCGATCAGAGGTACTCTTGTTGTCCCAGTCGGCGATGCTCAAGGCTTCAAGGTCGATTCCGCCTTCGGCAGACGTGGCATCGTGACAGTCCATGCAGTAATTGTCAAAAAAGAGAGTTGGTTCAGAATGCACCGGTGAAGCGCGAACAATGAGCACGAATGCCACCAAAACCCATGCCATACGCCAATATCGGCAAAGGGTCATGATTACACCAAAACCTCATTTAGACTGTGCGACGCATTGGAAAATCGGTCGGCATCGATCCGTAGCTGCTGCAAAAGTGTGATGTAGAGATCACCGAGCAGCCGATCTTTCTTCGCACGTATATGCTGACCATGTTTGAGTCCACCTCCGGCGACGACTGTCGGGAGATCGTTGTTTGCATGAGCGTTGGCGTCACCAATTCCTGTGCCGGAAAGAACGAGTGTGCTATCCAAAAGTGGGCGTCCGTCCGCGTCGGTCTTTTGTTTTAGCTTATCGAGGAAACGCGCCAAGCAACGCATGTGTTCGCGGTCCACCTTGACGAGTTCCGAGATCTTTTCCGGATCGTTGCCGTGATGGGAAAGCATATGGTAGCCCGATCTCAAGGTTTCTCCGTCAATCGTGAAGACCTGCCCCTCGCCACCGAGAAACAAAGTCATGACTCGTGAGGAATCCGTCTCCAACGCAAGCGACATCAGATCGTACATCATTGTTTCGGCCTCGATCATCAGGCTCGGTGCGATGGGATCGTACTCTGGCGGCTTATAGTCCGTTTTCGGCACGGTCGATCCCGTCGGATCCAAACGCTTTTCCACACGGCGCTCCACTTCTCGTAAGGAATCAAAATACTCGTCGAGTTTTTTTCTGTCGGCTTCGCTGACCGTTCGGCTCAATCGCTTTGCTTCATCAATCGCCGTGTCCAGCGCGCTACGACCACTCCTCAGAATGTAATCCATCCGCTCCTGGTCCTGGGGGATGGCGAAGAGTTTTCGATAGAGCACGCTGGGTCGCGAGATCATCGGAATGGGCTTCCCCTTCTCGTCGCGGTTCATGGGGAACTTTGCCTTTCCCGCGCTGAGTTGTAGCGATTGATAACGCGTTGTATTACCAATCCGTGTCGCCGCAAGTTGATCCAGCGAAATCGAATCCTTCGTTTGCCCAGTTAGGAATGTCTGCCAGGTACCGTGACCATCTGCTTTCGGAGGACGATGGTCGAGACCTGAAAGAATGGTGAAGTCTTTTCGGTGACGCTCGAGTGGCTCTAAAGTCGGCGGCGCGAGATAACCGTGACCGGTTTGCTTGGGATAAATGGCTTCGCGGTGATAACCCAAGTAAGCTCCCGTGCAGACCAGACGTTTCGCTTTTGTGTCGGAAGATGATTCTTTCCCAGCAGCGATCGACGGTCGGATCGATTCTAGCATCGGTAGCGCGATTGTGACGCCTGTGGCTTTCAAAAAGCGTCTGCGGC
>JAQWPY010000076.1 GCA_029245145.1 Pirellulales bacterium
TCTATATCTACCTGCCTCATCTTGACTATGCTGCACAACGCTCAGGCCCAAATAGCAAAGAAGCGACAACCGCTCTGAGAGAACTCGATGCACTTCTCGGTCAATTTTTCCAGGGTGTGGATGACATCACGAACAAGGAAGTCCTCTGGTTAGTCGCAAGCGAGTATGCCATCGTCCCGGTCGATCATGTCTCCTACCCGAACCGCATCCTTCGCGATGCCGGTTTCTTGAACGTTTATCAAGACGACGGTGAGTGGATCGATTTTCGTAACAGTCGCGCCTGGGCGTTGGTCGATCACCAGTTTTCCCACATCTATTTACAACAAACGTCTCAAGACGCGGCGGAGGAAATTGCTGGGCTCTTTCGAGACCAACCTGGAATTGATGAGGTGCTAGTCGGAGACGAGAAGAAAAAATATGGAATCGATCACTTGCGAAGCGGGGAAATTATTTTGATCTCCTCTGTCAATAGTTGGCAAGCCTACTATTACTGGAACGAAGATGAGCAAGCGCCGCCCTTCGCACGCTCTGTCGATATTCACCGAAAACCGGGGTACGATCCTGTCGAGCTATTTTTCGACCATCAAACGAAAAGCATACCGTTGGACGCAACGTTGGTGTCGGGATCGCATGGTGCACCCATCCAACAAAGCAATCAGCGCGGCCTGTTCGCCTCTTCACAAGCGGGACTCTTGAAGCAAAGCGGTTTCGAAGAGGGAATGCTCCAAGATCGCGAAGTATGCCGATTAGTTCTCGACCAATTCTAATGCCCAACACGATTCGTCACATCGGGCGAGGTTGAGAGTCACACCCCGACCGGTTCGTCCGCCCTCGGCTCATCAATTTGGGGCGGATCGAAATGAAAATTGCGACTCTGACTGAAAAATTTGATCGGGTTGTCGTATACCACCCGTCGGATCAGACTTTCGGAATGCCCTCGCAATCGCATTTCGAGGATAAAATCTGGAACTGCGGTCGGCTTGGAGGGGCCCCAGTCTCCGGCCGAGTTCACCAAGAGCCGCTCTGGACCAAATTTTTCTACGATATCGACGGCTCTCTCGGGCGTACATTTGCTAACCGGGTAGAGGGTCATCCCCGCCCAGAAACCCTCCTCCAGCACGGCCTTGGCTGTGTGTTCTTCAATATGATCTACGCATACTCGCTGGCGATCCAGACGTGAATCGTCGCAAATCATGTCGATAATCATTCGAGTCCCTTGATATTTATCCTCGAGGTGCGGCGTGTGGATTAAAATTTGCTCCCCTGTCCGCGCTGCGAGATCGAGATGCTCAAGGAAAACGGTAGCCTCATTTTTTGTATTCTTATTCAGCCCGATTTCGCCAATCCCCAGAACACCAGGGCGGTCCAGAAACTCGGGAATCATTGCAATTACTTCTCGAGAAAGTTCAACGTTCTCTGCTTCCTTTGCATTGATACAGAGCCAGGTGTAATGAGCGATTCCGTACCAACTGGCGCGCTTTGGTTCAAAGTCGGTCAATTGGTGAAAATAATCTCGAAATCCGTCTACACTACCTCGGTCATATCCAGCCCAGAATGCGGGCTCACTCACGCCGATGCAGCCCATCTTGGCCAAGGTCTCATAATCGTCGGTGGTCCGCGAAACCATGTGGATGTGGGGATCAAAGTAATACATCATGCATTCCTGGGAGGATCCTTTGTCGACACTCAATGTGTACTCGCTGCCGACCGCCAAATTAATCCTTGGTTAATTCTAAATCCTGCTGCCAATTCGGATCAAACTCTCGAGAATAAATCATCTGAATCCGCTCGGCCCGTGCCCCCCTATGACTCTGTTCTGAGAGAATCGCAATCGATTCGCGAATCTCCGTCATCCTCACATCATCATCCACGCTGCCTTCAGCACGATCAATGCGATCAAAAATGGCCGCGATTTCAATGAGTTTCGCGCGCACCTTTAATTGTTCACGCGTGAGTACAGCTTCTGCATCAAGAGGAAGAATCGTCATCGTACCACCGGTTGAGTTGAGAAAACCACTATTGGGTGCGCCGCGGGACGAATCAAAGGGACCGAGGCACTGCCCCTATGATTTTCGCAGGCGGGATGCAATCGCGTCAACCGGCGACTTCACGAAACTTATGAGGTGTGAGACAGCGATGGGAATGGCGAAAAACCGACTGCAACTGGTCGTATTGTGGCCGCATAAAACGATAGCAAGAAAAATCAACTAGCTGGTCTTCGCCTAAATTGTTGGCCTTCGTTAAAATCGGACGGCGCTCGTCGAAATCTCTGGCCTTCGTTGAAATCATTCGCCGGCCTCCGAAGAGATTCCTCATCTTTGAAATCGTCTGGATTTGCGGAGCGCCCCAAGCCTACCGAACGTCCTTGCCCCTCATAGCCCATATGGTCGAGCAAATCTTTTAGGGGCAAGATACGTATCCCATTATCCATCGCCGACTTAACAAACTTGTTGTAAGCATTTAAAAGAGATTCTTCCGTCCTATCAGTCGGCTTTTCTCCCATCACCAAAAACTTAGTGGCTGGCGAAAGTCTTGCATCGCCACCTACCTTCCCTGACTCATTGACAAACGCATCCACGATGCCCCCATTTCGTTCAATTAATTGCAACAGGAGCGGAAGATCGCTTCGATTATCGCCATCGATATCAATCTTTCCTACGATTGCAAAGTGCTCGGGCTCTCCTCGATGGAAGACGGTTGAAATCACTTTGTCACCCTTGAGAATCGGGTTTAAGAGATGTTCATTCGAGAGCGAATCACTTGTAACTTTTGCCACCGACATATGGTCATTGACCTTGACAATCTCAATTGTTCCTTTCGGCTCCGCATTTAGTGCATTGGATACGTCGCGCGGGTATACACTGAACGTCGTCTGTCTTCGCAAGCCGTCGTAACGACCCAAATCAACGTACACGGTACCATCCACTTGATTTACCCAGACCACTTCTCCATCAGGTGCCTCTAAATCGATTTTCCGTGCCTCGCTTAGGGCGTTTGTTGCCGTTTTTAACTTTTTATCTTGTGCATTCATTGTCTCGGTGACTTTATCAATTTTCTCGCGCGATTTAATCTGAACCTCGGCAACTTTATCCTGGGCTTTCTCAAGCTTCTCATTCGCCTTGTTATATTTATCTTCATGCTCTTGACGATCATCGGAAAATTGCTGCTGAATTTTCGTCACCTTCTCCGACATGTCTTCGAGCTGATTTTGAATTTGTTCCTTATCATCTTCCAATTTTTTCTTGTCGACATCATAAGTTTTTTCAAGGTCGTCAATTTGCTTGTTTTTTTGATCAATCCAGCCGTACATTTCCTGATTCGCGTCAATCAAAAATTCCAACATGAGAGGATAGGTTGAAGATTCAACATCTTCTGCTGTGAGTTCGGCCCTATTTTCTTCCTCGGAATTTGACCTTACGCCATCGCGCATAAATTTGTCGTAGGTTTCTCCATAGACCTCTTTATGCCTTTTAAACTCATCCATGATGATTTCCACGGAAGGTTTCACCGGATCAGCACTAACTAATTGTTTCAATTCCTCCAACTGTTCTGTCGCCTTGATGGCTTCTTCTTCCGCCACAACACGCTCTTCCTCAGCTCGATCCCGGGCGACGATTGCATCCTCCTCGGCCTTATGAAAGATAAAGGTTGTTACCCCTAGAACGATCGACAGGGCAACAAAAAGAATCAGGGTGATGATCATCGCGGTCGAATCTGATTTCGCGGACGCCATGAGAACCTCTCCTCGAATATGTGTGTGGGTTGACCGATTCATACGACCATCGAGCCAACCGGCATTACAAACGCCCCAACCAGATCGACAGGGAGAAAATGCTAGCTGTTGCTTCTCTATCCTACCTCATGCAACTCAAAAGGGGAAAATCGAGGCAAGCAGAATGAGATAAATCTAGAGGTAACCTTTGGTGTTATAACGGTTACGAGCCGCATTATCATTAGTTTGCGACTCTGGTCGCCGACGACACCTGCCCGGCCGAGAACTGAGAGTGGGCAATCTCCGACGAGAACCGATCGCGCCCCACTCGGTTGCTAGCTTCGATTTTCCGGAATGGACTGGACCCCCACCCGGCAACTAGGTACTTTCCCGCCGCTTTGCCAAGCCGTCTACCCCCTCCTCGGAATCCGGATGCCTGGGGCGTTCCCCCCTTCTTTTCATGGCAACTCCATCACCAACATCCGGATTGGCCTCAACCCTTCGTCGCGCTGGCGAACTTGTACTCCCCATTGGTTTGATCAGTTGTCTGATCGTGATCTTGGTGCCACTCCCTGCGGCAGTGATTGATGTCCTACTCGTAGGTAGTATCACTTTTTCGGTGATTGTACTTCTCACGACAATCCACATTCGTAGACCCCTGGAATTCAATATCTTTCCTTCACTTCTTCTTGCGGCAACGCTTGGAAGACTTGTTCTGAATATCGCAACAACGCGATTAATACTGACCCAAGCCGATTTCCAGGGAGAGCGAGCCGCCGGTGGCGTCATCCAGGCGTTTGGCGACTTTGTCGCCAGTGGAAATTTGGTGGTAGGAATCATCATCTTTGCGATCATCGTCCTCATTCAGTTTGTCGTGATCACAAAAGGGTCGACGCGTATTTCCGAAGTGGCTGCCCGCTTTGCGCTTGATGGAATGCCAGGTCGGCAACAATCAATCGATGCCGACTTGAAGGCTGGCAATATCGATCAGAATACGGCCCGCATGTTACGCGACGAACTGCACCAACAGGCAGATTTCCTCGGCGCGATGGATGGTGCCAGCAAATTCGTTCGCGGAGATGCCGTAGCAGGACTTCTCATCACTATCGTCAATATTATGGGTGGCCTCGTCATCGGAATTTTTCAGTTGGGCATGTCGCCGAGTGAGGCAGGGGATTTGTTTACGCGACTGACGATTGGCGATGGTCTGGTCAGCCAGCTTCCCGCACTCCTTATCGCTTTGGCAGCGGGCCTCCTGGTCACGCGAAGCAGCGCGAACGCCAACCTATCGACAGAACTATTGGGGCAACTTTTCTCCCGGCCGCGTGCCCTCGCCCTCGCATCGCTTTTCCTGACCCTCTTACTCCTTACAGAACTTCCCAAAATTCCCTTGATTCTCGCGGCAACCGGTTGTCTCGGTCTTTCGCTCACACTGACCTCATCACGCAAGAAAGCTGCCAGCTCAGCTGCATCCTCTGCCAACGACCAGAAGCCTCAAATTGAAGACTTACTCCTTGTCGATCCACTCGTCATCGAAATTGGTGTGGGATTACTTGGACTTGCAGATCGCGCTCGGGGAGGTGATTTGTTCGATCACATCCAACACATTCGAAATAAAGTTGCGACCCAGATCGGAATGGTACTGCCCACCGTTCGCGTGCGCGACAATGTCGAACTGGATGCGCGGGAATTTCGCATCAAGGTTTCAGAAATGATTGTGGCCTCTGGAACAACTAAATCGAGTGCTGCCCTGGCAGCAGTGCTATTCGAAACGATAGAAAGGCACGCTGCAGAAATGCTGAATCGCGACGCGACACAATTTTTGCTCGATCAAGTAAAGCAAACTCATCCTGTCGTGATTCAGGAAATTGTCTCCCACAAAGTCTCTTTAGCAGAGATTCAGCAAACGCTTCAATTACTCCTCCGTGAACGCCTCCCCATCCGCCAACTCACTTTGATTCTCGAGGCTTTAGGCGATGTAGTAGACATTGAAGACAATGCAGTGCGACGAGTAGAGTTTGTGCGTCGGCGGATGGCAAGGACCATTACCGATCGACACAAAAATGTAAATGGGGAGTTGCAGGTCGTACAATTCGGTGGCAGCATCACGGAAGCGATTCGTGAAGCGTTGCAGTACACGCCACAAGGATTTTCCCTAAATTTACATGCTTCATTCATCGATGAGATCGATGAGCAGTTAGTTATGCTCATGGAAAATTCGCCCCGTGATTCTCTCACGTTACTCGTACCGAGCGATATTCGTCCCGCAGTTCGACACATCACACAGTGCAGACCTGGGATTATCGTTCTTGGATTTGACGAGATCGTACAAGGGACAACAATTCAAACGAGTGGAATGGTTGAGGAGCCCGTATTCTCAACAAATTGAAGCATTAAAGCTTGGCATTCGAAGAGATTTCGCCCGCCGAAGAATGCACGTGACCCAGCGACTGAATGCACTGCATGCTCGCGAAACATTAGTTGCAAAAGTTGGCAAAATTTCCTGCTTACAGCGACCATTTTGAACTGTTCGTGCGAGAGTCAATTCTGTAGACTCCCGCCCGCCATGAAAGTGGTTGCGAACGAATAATTGGCAGCGATAGAAACCCATTCGGCAAAAAATTGAAAAAATGAGTGGGATCCGTCTAAACTCCGGGGCGATTACCGCCGATGGACTGATATGAGTCGGGCACGCTGTGTGCCGTTAAGCTGCAGGGAATAAGCAGAATCTAACGCCGGTCAGGGAGGATCGTATGGCAAGTTCAACAAAAGCTGGTGAGGACGGGATCCTCGAAGTCTGGAAAGTTTTTAAACAGGACCAGACCAATAGAGAACTTCGGAATCGCTTGGTTGAACGCTATTTTCCCCTCGTTAAATACAACGGCGAAAGAATTTTGGCACGCCTACCGGACGGCGTTGAATTAGACGATCTGATTTCCGCAGGCGTTTTTGGCCTGATGGACGCTATTGAGGCTTTCGATCTGTCCCGTGGCGTAAAGTTTGAAACCTATTGTGTGCCACGTATCCGCGGCGCGATGCTCGATGAGTTACGAACAATGGACTGGGTACCGCGACTGGTGCGATCCAAGGCAAGCAAACTGGGAGAGGGAATCAGAACGTGCGAAGCTCGCTTGGGTCGTCCACCTACGGAAGTTGAATTATCTGAGCACATGCAGATCAGCGTGCGTGAACTCGAAAAAATGATGTCGGAAGCAAACACAGTTAATTTAGTGAGCCTCAATAAGAAGTGGTACGAGACGGACAGTTATAAAGATGTTCGGGAGATCGACATCCTGCAAGATAAAAAGGGAGAAGATCCGACCCGAAGAATTCAAAAAACAGACCTCATGCGATTGGTGACCAAAGGGCTGAATCGCAATGAGCGCCTCATCATTATTCTCTATTATTACGAAGAGTTGACGATGAAAGAGATTGGCGCCACGCTCGATCTCTCAGAGAGCCGAGTGAGCCAGATGCACAGCTCTATCGTGCAGCGGCTTCAAGGACAATTGGTACGGAGACGGCCTGAGTTCAGTCAGGCATCTTGAAGCCAGGCATCTTGAAGCCAGGCATCTTAAAGACAGGCCGATCCAACTCGTTTTAGGACGCTCTTTGCTCACAGGAAAAATGTGAGCGATCGCCACTCTGATGGGGCAGGTGCCACGCCGCATAGCGACGGGTCAACCGCTGCAAATCAGCGTCGAGCCGACGCTCAAGCTCGGCAAACCCCGCGAGACCTCTGAGTCGCTGAAGTTCATGATCCGTTGCGATCTGACGCTTGATGGTGCCGTTCTGCCTACTCATCGTTTCCCATCCTACTGCTCGAGATGACCTCCACACCCGTTCATTGCTATTCTACGCAGCCCCCGGCCAAAGGGTTCAATCATTGGTGAAAATGTCCTATTTCACGGTGTTTTCAAACGTCAGACAGACGTTCTGAGCGTCGATTCCGACAAATAAGATTCGGGCAAAAAATTGCCGACGCGGTCTCGGCGGGAGACACTTTGTTACCGTTCTGCTCGAGTCCCATGACTGCTTGCCGATCGCCCCACGACCGTATCGATAGCATGCTAGC
Source organism: Pirellulales bacterium (assembly GCA_029245145.1). GTDB lineage: Bacteria > Planctomycetota > Planctomycetia > Pirellulales > UBA7805 > UBA7805. Next base: position 7,788 of record JAQWPY010000076.1, read on the forward strand.
AACGCAGTTTAACGCCCGCTGCTTCCAATACCACATCGCTCTGTGTGCGAATGGAGACGGTGTTGCCTCTATCCAACCCAGTTCCTATAATCCGTCGCCGCTCACAGCGGGTTGTGCCCGAGGCACTCTCTCTGCGGGTTAGGCAACCCAAATGAGAAAATCTGGATCAAAACTATTCGGTACTCCATGAGACAACGGGAGACAGCACGTTGATCAGCCACTCCCGGGAGAATGCATTGCTTATCCCGTCTGGCAACCGGCAGATCGCATCACTCAACCGAATTTGCATAGGCCCGACAGATTACCGAACCGAGCAACTTGAATTGAACTACACAGCCGAAAGCCCTTTCAGAGCACCTGAAGAACCATTTTAGCCGAATCAGAATTTCTTACCTTTTTTCAATCCGAGCGATTAGTACGCAAAATTGAAGGTAGAATGACAATAGCCTCGTTTTCCCGCAGGCGAAATTCTTAATGGAGATGAACACGATGCAGATCCATGGCCCCGCCCATTTACAGACCACGACATCCGTTGACGGTGCTCAGTCCGTGCAATCGACAGATGCAGCAAGTGATGCGAAGCAAACGGGTGCAGTCGCTTCGAGTCCCGCAGCAGGTGCGGATGAAATTTCTATTTCGCAAGAGGCCGACATGCTTTCGCGGGTCGCCGATATTCCAGACATCCGTCAAGATCGCGTCGATCAAATCCGTGCCGAAATTGCAAGCGGCGTCTACGAAACCGAGGAACGATTAGACGTTGCGGTTTCTCGTCTGCTCGATGAAATCGGTTGAAGTCGGTCGATTATACTCGGCGCCCGTGCTTGCTCTGAGCCACTGATCGAACTTACAATGAAAGCATGGAAGATGCTTTCACCCTCAACGGCGTAAAAGTGGCCATGACTCCAATGGCCCGGTTCGAAGAGTTCCTAAGAAGTCGGGGCAAACGAATCACGCAGCAGCGGCGTGCCATTCTGGAGCAGGTGTTCAGCCACCACGAACACTTTGATGCTGAGAATCTCCTCACCGAACTGGTAAGCGAGAAAAAGAATTCTCCCAAAGTCAGTCGCCCCACGGTCTATCGTACGCTGGGCGAACTTGTCGATGCGGGTTTGCTGCGAAAAATGAGCCTCAATAATCGTTCCGTTTACGAACACGATTACGGTTATCCACAGCACGACCATTTGCACTGCGAAAGCTGCAATCAACTCATCGAATTCCATAGCGACGAAGTTACCTCGATCCGCGACGCGGTTGCGAAAAATCGAAATTTTCGCGTAACGGGCCATCGACTCATCATCACGGGTGTCTGCAAGGATTGCATGAAGGCGAAAAACCGACCCGCGCGTCGTCTCGAAATGGTTTAGCGAAAAAAAGCGAGTGCCAACCTACAACTCGCGGATCGCCGAATACAGGATAGACGCATCCTGGCCGAGCGTGTCGACAAATTGAGGTGAGGGAGATTTTGAGAGCAGCAAAGTACAGCAGGCAGCCTCTCCGCCCGCAAAAATCACATTGTCCATCTCCTCAACATTAATATCCTCTCGGCGAAGACCATCGAGTAATCCCGCCAATACCCCTACGCGATTCAAATGTCGAACCACGAGGTTGCACTTTGCCTCTCCCCGCTCGCAGAGGTTTACAGCAACCGGAGGCCGTCCGGTCTGCTGAAAGACCGATATAATCCGAACCACCTCGGCCGCGATCGCTTCAGATGCCTCGTTCGTAGAAGCACCAATGTGGGGTGTCGCCGTGGTGACCGCCGCTAAATCGGTTGCAGAGAATTTAGCTTTCCCGCCTGCCGGTTCGTCCTCGAAGACATCGAGCCCCACACGCAACTTTTTTTCTTCGATCGCATCGCGCAGCGCACTTGTGTCGACCAATTCTCCGCGCGCTGTGTTCACCAGAATTGTGCCTGGTCGCATTGCTGCGAGAAACTCGCGATTCACGATGTGCTTGGTGCCCTTCGCAAAGGCCAAATGGAGCGTGACTGCATCAGATGCTTTGGCAAGCGCGATGGGGGAATCCACTATTTCAATCCCTGCTGGTGCATTCCCGGCCGACAAACTGCGAGACCACGCAATGACCCGCATACCCAACCCGCTGGCCCGTTCTGCTACCGCTCGACCGATTGATCCAAAACCTAGAACCCCGAGCGTTCTCCCGCAGAGCCCTCTGGCC
>JAQWPY010000078.1 GCA_029245145.1 Pirellulales bacterium
CTCTGGGAGTTTCCCAATCGCAGCGCGCACGATGTGCAACTGCTGGCCAACGGCAATATCTTGATCAATCCGCGCAGCGTTCAGGAAGTCACGCCAGAAAAAGAGATTGTCTGGGAGGTGGGCCCGCCGCTGGTGAAGCATGCCGAAGCTTGCCAGCGACTGGTAAACGGCAACACGATGATCGCCGATAACGGAACACATACCGTGATGGATATCACGCCCGACAAAAAGGTGGTCTGGAAGTACGACGTACCGGGCGGGGCGAACATGCGGATGGTCCGTCGCTTAGAGAACGGCAACACCTTGATTTGCGCATCGAGCAGCAACGTGGTGATTGAGGTCAATCCACAGAAAGAGATTGTCTGGAAATATAAGGTGCCGTTCCCTTATCTGGCCGAGCGGCTCGAGAACGGCGATACGCTCATTTCCAGTGGCGACGGGGCAGGGCAGCGGGGATACTTTTTAATCCAAGTCGATAACGAGGGTAACACGGTCTGGAAGTACGGCGGCGAGGACGCTCCGAAAGAAGAGCAACTCAATTGGCCTTCCGGATTTTCGCGGCAGGCCGATGGCACGATCTACGTTTCGGAGTGTCGCTCGGCGTTGATTCGCGTGATCAGTCCCGATCGCAAAACGTTTCATTTCATCAAGAGCCCGGTGATGGAGCATGCGGCCACGATTGTCGTGGTCGATGAAGAACCGGAGAACGCAGACGGCGACTCGCGTTAAAAGAGACGACGAAGAGCCGCTTCTTCGGGCATCGTATTGATTGCCCGTTTTATGGTTGGGCACGCCGCGGATTGGCATCGTTGGCAAGTTTGCGGATGTGGAAATCGGAGAAGACCATCCAGTGTTCCGCGCCGGGTGGACCGTGGTAGCACTGAATACTCACTTGCTCATTCTCACCCGGTGGCAACTTTCCACTTGCCGCAACTTGAAAATCTTTTTCGCCCTTCTCGCGGTAGAGGGCCGTGTACGAGTCTGCTGTGACCACGAGCCGCAGGTCGACCGTCTGGCTATCCACGAGTTTGCGGCCCGGGATAATCATGACCTTGCCATCGACCAGTTCTTTGACAAGTTTGAAGATCGGTTTGCCATTTTGGTACCAGGTGATGCCAGCTTGTTCCCACTGTTCGGTGGGTACGGAGTCGTTAGTGACCGTCAGGTCGATCGCGAAACTTGCTTCGCTGCGCAGAGGAGCCGGACGGACGAGCGCGTTTTTCACCGTGTCAGCGCGGCCAGGTACGACGCGAATCTGCAAGTTGCCGTCGCGAACGTTCCAGTGCGCCGGGTTCGGACGAATCCAATCCCAGCCATCGGCCAGTTGGCCCTGAAAATTGTCTTGGAAGACCAGTTCCGCGTTTTCTGCAGCCGATACAACGGGATTCTGGAGTGCAGCGGAGAGAAACACGATCGAGTTGAGGAAAAACAGCTTCACGTAATTCACCTGATGCATATGCTTTCGGTTATTTTTTATCAAACTTCCACCACGGCTTGCGGCCGCGTCGATTGCCGGTTGCAGAGGCATGAATTTGACTTCTCGCACCCCACACCTCGCGGCGGATCGAGTGTGTCGATTAGACAGGACAGATGTCGCGTGTCGTACCCCCCCGGGCGGCAGACTCGAACCGCTTGCTGACGTTTCGCAGTTATTTTTGGCATCATTCGGCCAGCGCAGCACGAGCACCAGGATTTGCGCAGGCGGTCACAACGCACGGATCGAGTTTACTTGTTCGATCCACAAAAAGAATCCTTGCCATGGCCGCAGCCACTTCTCGATCGAGATTAACTTCGATAACATCCAGGGGGGAGTGTGAATGTGGGCAATCACGATGCGACGCTCTGCGAAAGACCATGCGCAGTCTTTGTTTTCTGTGTAAAAGTGTTTTCTGTGTAAAAGCAGGGCAAATTCTAAAGAAAAAATCTCTGAAGGAATCCAGCATGCGCAACTCTGCTGTAGACGCGAATCGGCGAGTTCTTTTTGTGGTTGTTGTGGCTTGGATCGTCACCACTGCAAACAGTCCCGCGTATGGCCAGGAGCAAAAGCAGCTCTCGTCTGAAGAATCTGCAGACCAGACCCCTGCGGTTCACGATTTCAACTTTACGGCCGAGGCTTTCGACGGCCGGCCCGATGGTCGCCCCAAAGAACTGTGGGGCTACAACGGCCAGTTTCCCGGTCCCGAGATCCGGGTCCGGGAAGGCGATCGGATTCGCGTGCATGTGAAGAACGAATTGCCGGTTCCCACATCGATTCACTGGCATGGCATGAAACAAAGGAATAACTGGCAGATGGATGGCGTGACTCCGGTTTCGCACGCGCCGATTGAGCCGGGCGCAAGTTTCACGTATGAGTTTGTGGCCGAACCTGCGGGAACGCACTGGTATCACTCGCACACCGGCGTGCAATATTCCGAAGGATTGTACGGCCCGTTAATCGTCGAGGCGAAGAAGAATCAATACGACTACGATCGCGAAGAGGTGTTAATGGTCGGCGATTGGTTTGTCGAAAACGGCGACGACATTTTTAAAAATATAAAGAGTGGCGTGTACATGGACGCGGAGAAATCGGGCCAAGGCCCTGCCAAACCCGATTATGGCGATGTGCCATTCGAATCGTTCGTCTTCAACGGCAAAGGGCGATCGCCCGATGGATTGGAAGGTGAATTCAACACATTTGTGGTGGAAAAAGGAGAAACGATCCGGTTCCGGATGATCAACAGCTCGTCGACGTATGCCTTGAAACTGCAGATCGACGGGCACCCGATGACGGTCATAGAAAGCGACGGGCATCCGGTGGATCCGGTCACCGTCGATGGAATCACGATCGACATTGGCGAACGGTTTGATGTATTAGTTGAGGCAAACGGCAGTGGCACGCACGCCATTCGCGCCGCCACGCTCGGCGGGAAAACCGGCCTGGCACTGCTGCAGTACAAAGACAGCCCCGTGACGAAACCAGCCGAGGATGTGCCCTTGGGTTCGACGATTGCCGGTCCTGCGCTGGTTGCGCCGCAGCGGGTCGATGTCCCGGCGACCGGAGAGCGGAGTGTGGAGCTAAAATTTTCGGGCAGCATGAAGCCCTATGCATGGCGGATCAACGGCAAGGAATTTCCGGACCGGCCCCCGGTCGGAGTGAAGAAGGGAGAGCACATCCGTTTTGTGATGAAAAATCCGACGATGATGGCCCATCCGTTTCATTTGCACGGACACTATTTTCGTGTCCTCGGTCGCCCGGGTGAACTCAATCTAAAAAACCCACCCCTCAAAGACACGATCACCGTGCCGGCGAAAGACGACTTGGTCATCCAGTTCGATGCCGACAATCCGGGAAAGTGGTTCTTTCATTGCCATATCGAGTGGCACTTGGGCATCGGCATGGCACTGGTGGTCGAGTATCCCGATCTTTAAGCAGAGCTAGGCCGATCTGGCGAGCTATAGCGTAGCGAGATCAGGCTGCGTAGCGCGATCAGCTGCATCCTCGGTAACGTCATCGGTAATGACATCCGGAAGTTTCACCGGAGGCACCGGAAAACGGATGACCTGATCGGTCTCATCATAATCGAACGGCTCGTGAGCTTCGTCTCGCCATTCGCCATCGACGATCCAGCCCAAAACATCGGTGCCGCCGTCGTCCACGCCATTTTGTCCTACGCTGTAAAGGACGTAGCCCGCGCGGTCGTCGTCCGGTCTGTAGATTGGCGGCTTCTCCGAAAAGATATCGATCGGCAGCGAGGCGATGAACTGCGGCACGAGGTCATCGAGCTTTTCTGGATAGTGACCGTTCTCGGTTCGAAATACGGATAGCGCGGCGGCAACACGCATTAACTCCAGGTTCATATTGGCCCGATCCGCGGCACTCTGACAACTACCAATAGCCGAAATAAAATACTCAAGCAGGACCGCGGCCATGATCTCACTTCGGCGGCGGTGACTGATGACTCCCCACGCCACGGCTGCGGGCCGCTGCAGCGTTTGATTGAGCTGATCGAGGTCAGTATCGATTTGTGAAAATGCCGCCTGACGCGCGGAGGGGCTCGGTAACTGAGCGGCCGCGACCAACCGATCATACCACCGGTTGCCCTCTCTAAGCACAAAGTTCCAATCGATGGCCGTAAAATGTAACGCCGTTAAGATGGCATCATTACCATCCATGCCATAAAGCAGATCGCCGACGTTCGGCACTTCGGTGGCCAGATAAATGATCGTGTCGAGAAACAACAACCGCTCCATTCGGTTCATCGCATTGACCATGGACCAGTTGGGTAGTGATGCCAGATCGCGCTCGGCGCGTCGCGCCTGCTCGGCAGTGAGATCGCCGCTGCTCAAAAACGCTCGACTCGCTTGATGCGCAATGTTCTCTATTGTGATGCCGACGATCAGATGGACAAGCGTTTCACCGCTGGCGAGGTGCCGAGCCATACGGTAGAGGGCAATGATATCTTCCCACGCCTCGTCAGGCCGACCTTCGTGGAGGTGCCACATGGCGCGGATGGACAACCCCCGGGCGGCCTCGCGGGCCCAATTTAGCGACGGCAAGAACAAGGCCATCTGCATGTCATCCGTGCCGTCGAGAATTTGTGGAGGTGGGGAGTAATAGCGAGGTCGCCGCGAGGCAGCGACCAACAGGTCGAGCGGCCGCTGATTCTCACGAGCCCAGTCAGCCAGCGGAGCAATGCCCTCGTTTGGCCAAGGTCGGAACTGTGCTTCCTCAATGATCGTATCGGTGACAAACCAAATTTCACCGGCGTCGCCTTCTAGCTGCCAAGGACTCCCCTCCAAACTTGCGAGTGCCGCAATTGTCTCGGCGGTGGCCGCGCGGCCATCGACACTCAGTCGTCTCTGCTCGTAAAGCCAGGTGGCAAATCGCCGGAAAGTCGCCATTTCATCCATGCGTTGTAAGCTATCTTCCTTCGACGGTACGGGATCGATTCCCAGTTCGTCGCAGATGAGTTTGTAGTGCTGCTCCTCCAAATCGCTAGGCCACACCGCTTGCCACAACAATACCGCAGCGTTGTTTTCAGGGGTCACGCCCTTTCGCGCATTCTCGAGTAACCGCTGGGCGTAGTCGGGCATGCCATTGGCACGCAGTGGTGCGGTGATGTGTGTCGTTTGCGGCGAGATGACGATCTTTGGATGGGGCCCGAAGAGTTGCCACAAAAATACAAGGAGCAGCGCCACTACGATGCCACCGATCCAGAGAACGAAGCGGCATCTTTTTTTTTGTGGCCGTTCGGTCGTATTGTGTATTGCGTCGTGCATGCGATGCGCAAAGGGGTGAATAGACTTTTGATGGTGCGAACGTCAGTACAAACTTTCTGGATTTAAATCAGATAAGCCAAGCATGTAGGTACAGAGCCTGCGGAATTTTGCACAGTCGCGATACCACTGGTCGCTGGGGGATGTGCGTTCGACAGCGTGATATTTGCCATCGTGAATTGCCTCGACAATCCACTGCGCGCCGTCACGGTGGCCCCATCCGGTGAGCACGCCCTGGTCGTTAATGTAGCTGGTCGTTTCAGTTGTCGGAAGATTCCACAGTCCCGCTTGTTTTGCGTGCGCTTGAAGCGCCTGCCAGGCAGGTTTATCGAGAACCGTTGTTGCGTGCATGGTTAATTTACCGGGATCCTATCCTCCCTTGCCCGAAAGACGTTTACTCACCAGCGTCACTTCATCACCTGTTTTTTCAATGCGGATGACGATCGGGTGGTCGAACGAGGGCAGATACAGAAAGCGGAACAGGTCGGAATTACTGCCCCACTCGTTCGTAGATAGCAATGGTTCCTTCATTGCCGCGAGGTGTATTGCATACCAGCGATCCATTCGTGAAAAAAATTCGGGATCGCGTTTTTGATCACTTTGCGGCAAAGTGGCAGAGGGCAGGATGACATCGGATGGCGACTGCGCATCGCAGCCGTTGAGAACGATAATTGCCAGGACGCACATTTGTTTGCAGAGGCAATGCATTAGAAATACCCATGTTTGTGACATCCCTCGCCCCGCGAGCAAATCGAGTCAGCAGTCGAGTACCGTTTTATTGTATCAGGTGATTTCAGTGCGGGTTTTCTTAGCGACTTCTTAGCGACAATGAACCGTCAGCCCGCTCCATCGCCAATCTGTGTCAGCCTTCATCGGGAATATCGTCTTGCGGTTGGCTCACAGTCCGTTGACACCGGGGACACCGTTGACACCGGGGATGAGAAGTTCAATGGCACGTTCATTGTAAGAGAACGGGAGAATTGTGCAAAAATAATATCGAAGCACACCGGGAGAAGATAAGCCTTGCGGGTCCGATGCCTCGGCGGGCTATGGCGTAGCGCGATCAGACGCATCCTCGGTAACGTCATCGGTAATCACTTCCGGAAGTTTCATCGGGGGCACTGGGAACCGGAGGACTTGGTCGAATTCATCATGGTCGAACTCGTTGGAAGCCTTCTCGCGCCACTCGCCATCGACGATCCAACCCAAAACTTCAGTGCCGCCGTCGTCCACGCCATTTTCACCTACGCTGTAAAGCAGAAAGCCCGCGCGGTCATCGTCCGCCTTGTAGATTGGCGGCTTACCCGAAAAGATATCGATCGGTAGTGCCGCAACCATTCCCGGCACTAGCTCATCGAGCTTTTCTGGATAGTGACCGTTTTCGGCTCGAAATACTGAGAGCGCGGCGGACAATCGCATCAGCTCCAGATTCACATTGGCCTTGTCCACAGAATCTTGAACTGTCCCGATAGATGGAATCAGCATGGCAGCGAGAAAGTTTGCAATGAATTCACCTCGCCCACGGCGACTGATCAGTGCCCATGCGATTGCTGGTGTCCGCTGCATGGCGTTGGTGCGCATTTTCAACTCGGCGTCCAACTCGGCAAACGCCGCCTGACGCGCGGCGCGGGTCGGTAGCTCAGCGGCCGCGACCGCCCGATCATAAAGCCGGTTACCCTCACTGAGTACAAAGTTCCAATCGATCTTCACCAACCTCAATCCGGTGGTAACCTTTGGGGGAATCCCAATTTCTTCACTGGGGGCGCGGGCATCGCCCTCCACTCGGTCAGTGGCTAGATTAATGACCGTGTCGAGATATAACATCCGCTCTCCTCGGTTGATTGCATTGGCTATCGAGCTGAGGTTCGGGAGTGCGTTCAGATCGCGCTCGGCGCGTCGCGCCTGCTCGGCGGTCAGAACCCCGCTGCCCAAGTAGGATTGACAGGCCCAATGGGCAATTCCATCGAATGAGGTGCCGATGAGAATATTGATAAGTGACTCTCCGCTGGCAAAAAGACGCGCCAGGCGGTAGAGGGCAATGATATCTTCCCACGCCGCGTCAGGCCGGCCTTCGTGGAGGTGCCACATCGCCCGGATAGATAACGCCGAAGCAGCGTCTTGGCCGGTGCCAAGAAGCGGCAGGTCTAGGTTTGTAATTAATAACTGTTCGTCAAGACTTCGCGGTTGCGGCGAATAAAAGCGAGGTCGTCGCGAAGCAGCCACCAACAAATCGAGCGGCCGTTGATTCTCGCGGGCCCAGTCTGCCAGCGGAGCAATCCCCTGATGAGGCCAAGGTCGCGATGACACTTGCTCAACGATCGGATCGGTGACAAACCACATTTCATCAGCGTCGCCTTCCAGATCCCAAGGATTCCCCTCCAAACTTGCGAGTGCTGCGATCGCTTGGGCGGTGGGAATGCGGCCGTC
>JAQWPY010000102.1 GCA_029245145.1 Pirellulales bacterium
AAATCCATCGACATCGCCATTCCGAAGACTCTCTCCACAACCGTACTCTGCTATCGCTTGGTCGACACTGCTTTCCGGAGGTCCAAGATAGAGAATAGGAAGTCCCATCGCCAAACTTGCATGAAGTTTACTGGGGCTCATGCAACCGAGCATGCTGTCCTTTAGAGTAATGAGAGCGCAATGGGAATGAAACTGAATATCTCGCAGTTTGCCAGTGCTTACGTAACCCTTGAAATTGATATTTTTCAGTCCCTCGTTTTTAATTCTCTGTTGAATGTCGGAAGACTGGACGCCACCACCGGTCATCACAATTTCAATCGGGCTTCCCTTGTCCTGCAGTCGCCTTGCCGCCGACAAGAGAACCTCAAAGCAGTGTCCGTGCCCCATGTTTCCCGAATACAAGAGTGTGAACGGTGGCTGGAATTGTTTTTCTGAGCGATCCACGTAGGGGGATGGGAACTCGGCAAGCGATTCCCAATTTGGAATGACGCTTGTTGGGATTTCGCGCGTGAGATGCCTCGCATTGATGAGTTTCTGCATGGCCTCATCAAGACACACCACGTGGTCAAGTTGCGAACCGATGACCCGGTTCATCCAACTCCATAACCGATCGACCAGGCCATCGCGTCGAATAATGCCGGATCGTTCAGCCACCTCGGGATAGCAGTCCATGTTCCATAGTATCACCCGCGTATTTCGATGAATAAACTTATGCAGGACACCCGCACTGGCGATCAGGGGCGGGGTGGTCAGGCACACGACTACATCCTGCTTGGGTAAGCGCGCAATAGTGAAACAGGCAAGCAGATAGAAGGCGAGGTAGTCTAGGCAGCGATGCACCAAGGTTCGCTTGCCCGATTTCGGCGTCCAGAGTCGATGTACTTTGAGCTTTGTATTTTTGTGCGAGGCGGCTTGTGTTGACGCATTTGGGTCTTGGAAACCATCTCTGCAATCGAAGGCGTCAAGTGGCTGACCGGAGCCCAGATAACCCTGACTACCGATGACCGTCACATCATCGCCGAGCGCTGAACGATGCCGAGCCAAAGATGAAGCCAGTTTTGCGGTGGGGCTTACATCCGGAGGATAGAACTGATTGACAATGGTGATTTTCAATGCAAATCCTTGCTTGCGGGGCGTCGCCGGACAGTTTGCTGCTACGCTGCGTTTGCAAACAGTCCTTTGTAGAGGTGGGGCGTATCCTGCGATCCACAAAAATGCTTAGCCAACGCATGCGCGCCGGCAGACCACTCGTCGTAATCGACCTGACCACACTGAGCAATGTTTTCCAACGCTTGTGTAAAAACGTGCACGTCGTTGAGTGGTAGATCCCAACCAGCCCGCTGTTCCTTCAAATCACGCCATGGTGTTTGGTCACTAATGAGTACTGGCGTGCCCGTCGATAGCGCTTCGTAGATCGCGTGGCCAAAATTTTCACCGTGCGTCGCCAAACCGAACAGATGATATCGCTCAATATGCGGCCGGACATCGCAGGAAGCAAGCTCACCACGGTGTGTTACTTGTACGTTTTTCGGCAGACTGCGGATTCGTCGCTGGCACACCTTCCAATAAGCTGTATCTTCTATCGGTCCATACAGGTCAAGAATAATACTCTGACGTGCATCAGCGAGGGCATCAATCAGAAAGAGAGTGTTCTTGATGGGGTGGATACGAGCTACAGAAATAACCTTTAACGTTCCGGATTTCTTCGATACAGGCTTCTTCAGCGTTTGGGGTTTGGGCGTACAGTTGGGCACAACAGAAACGCGAGAGTTTTTGCCGAATACTCGAATAATATCATCCCGCTCACTTTCGTCCGTGGCGTGAAAAGAGACTTGCCTGAGGAATTGCCACCTTTGCATTAATCGAATAAATGGAAGTTTTTTCCACGTTTTAAGTTTCAGTGCCGAAGGTTTGAGCATGCCCCGTGGCGTGAGGATCACTCGATTTCGATTTCGATTTTGGCTCAGCAACCAAAGCGGAAGCAATGTAAATGATCGCGAGAACATGCTGTTGAGGTATACGGTTGCATCGGTTGAGTCATTTAGTATTGCCCGTATCTGTTTTATGCGAGATATGCCCGGCTTGCAGTATCTCACGCGGATTCCATGGTCAAACGGATGCCAAGTGTCAGTGGCAACAGATGCGTAGGATTGCTTGCCACCGAGATCTCGGTCTGATGTGATCACGCTGACGGCAAAATCGTCGCGCATCGCATAAGCAAGATTAACACACGAAGTGATCGGGCCCCCAGCGCGATAACCTGGAGCAAACCAATCGGAGAAAATGAGTAAGGGCTGTTTGTTTGACAAAGAAGCCAGACCCAAGTGGACGGTGAATGTGTGAATGGAAGAGGTAGTTAGATTATGCGAGTCGCAAAATTGTCACAAGTTCAAATGACAGGTCATCAATGAATCGCTATTTCCTCGTAGAGGGCAAGATATTGTTGGGCAATTATTCCGGGGTCAAATCGCTTTGCATTAGACATGCCTTTTGCAATGAGTCCATTTCGATACTCGGCATCGTTGACGACCTGACAAATACCATCTCTGATAGACCCGATGCTGTGTGGGTTTACGAGACGTGCTGCGTTTCCCGCGACTTCGGGCATCGAGGTACAATTACTTGTGACGACGGGGCGACCTACTGCGTTGGCTTCCACAATAGGCATCCCAAAGCCCTCATACGTTGAACAAAAGGCAACTAGATCACATTGCTCATATCGTTTGATTACCTCGGCGAGTGTGAGATTGGTCCAATTATCGTAACTGATATTGAATTTTGACAACTGGTTCTTTATCTCATCGCTGAGCGGTCCGATAATCTGAAGTCGGCAAGGAATGCCTGCCAGCGCGGGAATCAGGCGCGTAAGGTTTTTATTTGTTTTGGTGCCTACTTGAAGAATTCGCGGGCAACTCACGTCGAACGCTTTGGCCTTAAACGTAAATTGAGGGGACACGGCGACCGGAATCACGTGAATTTTGTCTTCTGGGATATCGACGTGCCTCAAAATATCTTGTTTGGCTGATTCCGAAATGGTTGTGATCGCTTCGGCATGTTTTGCAGGTAAGCGAAACCAAAGCCATCGCAGCAACGACTTTCGCAACCCCGTTTTTCCTTCGAGCACTCCGGCATCGAGAATTGTGAGCAGCGTTTTTTTCCGGGAGAGGAGTAAGCTGGCAAAATTAATGTCGCCGGTGAGGTGATTTAGGTCGCCCTGATGCAAGGCTGCAGATATCGCGATCAGTACCCTCCGCACGAAGCCCTTACTATAGAAGGGCGCCTGATGGACAGTCGGTCGTATATTCCCGGAGAGTCGATGCCTTAAGTCCTCGAAGATGAACTCGAGACTGTAGTTTTGCTTGGGCCGCGGCTTCCGCTGTAAGTAACTTACCGTCATCGGTGTGCAATCAGCGTCATGTCTATCTCGGGGCAGCTTTGTGTGTGGAGCAATCATGTGGTGCCGAGTAAAAAAATGGAATGCTATAAAGGTATAATGGACTTAGATCTTGTGTTCCGTGGCTCACGACCCACGAGATTAGCAATGTGAATTCATTGTTTGGCCATGGCGACGGGTGACGTCTCTGGTCGCCATGTTTTTCTAGAATGACGACGCTTTGATTTTATTTGCTTTGATTTGTGCTTCGATCCAAACGCCCGTGGCAAAATGAGATATAGTACGGATACAATCAAGATTGACTTTACAAGGTGATTTACAACAACAATCAATTCCGTTTCCGATTTGATGGCTTGGAGGAAAACGAGGGGCAAACAGAGCAAAAAATAGCCGTTAAATTTTCCGAGATTGACGAAGCAGGCGAAGGCCTTATTCAAAATGCCTCCCAAAACGAGCATCATCAAAATTCCTCCGTCCTTGCCGAAATTCGCGTAGGCTTCTCCTAATGTACCGGTACACATGGAGGTCTGGCTGGAAAGTTTCAGTCCGGTGAAGCGAGTGAAGTTTGTTCGCCCACCAGCGCCCGCTTTATCGGAGTTCAGAAACCTGGGGGTGAAACTGGCCGCAAGCGTAGTGGAGATGGTTTCACCCTCTGCATAAGGCTCGTGGTCAGGAACGTACTGCATAATGCGTGATACAATCCACCCCTGATTTAGTCGAGCGATCGCAGTTTGTTGAAAGTCTTGGTTTTCATAGACCGACTCGAGCGACCAAAAGACATCGATCAGTGAGTCTGCTAGATTCGGCGATTTCCCATCGACCAGGGCCTCGCGATACTCGGCTTTGACTCCCTGGATTGTGAGCACCGCAATCATGGCGCTGGCAAAGGCCGTGATTTTCAAAGCGTGGGAGCGTTTCTTGTGAAGAAAAATAAAACTCCCGACAAAACTGCCCCAGATAAGCAGTTCGTGGAACATGCCATACTCTGCGGCATTCAGGTAGCCAGAGAAGAGCACAGCCAGAAGTACAGGCCAGCGAAAGCGATTATTACTCATAAAGAGGCAGATGGCCGCAACGTATTTAAATTGGGCCAAAAGATAA